>JBBISN010000033.1:15346-19260 GCA_037441265.1 Nitrososphaera sp.
GCGGCTGACGCGTCGCAGTTTGGCTCGTACCACCAGCTCATCAAGCTGGACAAGTTTAGGTACCAGGATTCAAGAAAAAGCTCGCAAGACTTATAGAGACATGTCTATGCTATCCATAGCACGATGCCGATTTAGTGGGGTCGTAGCGAAGCCAGGCATCGCAACGGGCTCCAGATCTAACAAACGGGCTAGTTAGACAGGAAGAAACCCGTGGGTCAAGGGTTCAAATGATGGCGGTATTTGCCGCGTCAGAACAAATCCCTTCGGCCCCACTTACTTTTGTGTAAATTTTACATCTGTGGTTGTATTTGCTGTAAAAACACGACACTTGGTAGATATAATGCATAGTTGAGCGAATTCAATACTGCATCATTCTTGCTTGAAATCCTGTAATATTGGGACGCATACAGGACTATTCTTCAATTACTACATCGAGAAGCAGATTCAACAGCTCTATCGAAAAAAAACTCCTATGAAAAGGTAGAACAGCTAATTCACAATGTGTTATCCTTTATAATTCCGATACAATTTCGAACAAACAGAGAAGACTGTTACTTTCTTTCAATATTGTTTCAAATTTTCGTATGGTTCTGCATCGCGCGTTTCGCTTTGAAGTTGCTGGTTGTTCTTGTTATGATACGCCATTCCGCGAGATGATTGCATATCTTGTAAAAATCTTATTAGAAAGTGTTTTAGAATCGATTGCATACCTTTTGGATACACCCATTCATAAAATCTTTGAGGATGCAGCTCTGGTAGACAAAATCAAGAAGAAGCTACCTTACTTGTTCTTCCTTGCCGAGATGGATGCTTCTCGTGCAGGGAAGGTAGGAATGGAAATCGGCTCCGTTAGGGAGAGAATAATTGTTGCTCTTTTAATGCACAAATTTGGTTCAGGCAGCGTAAGAGTCGATATTCCGATAACCGAAACGGAAGTGGATGTCATAGTGCATAATCAACCTCTTTCGATTAAGACCATTACAGGAGCAAGGATAGGTGGAGTCAAAGCGATATGGACCGTTGATGCCCAAAAAGCCAGAGAATTTGTTGCAGGTTACAAACCGCGATGTGATATTCTACTTGTTCAAGTAAACTGGGGAGGCTCCGGTATTTTTGCGGATATTCCTTTAAGATTGCAAGAAAAAATATTCAACGATCTTGGTAGAGACAAATACTTTCAGCTTCCAAAACAAGGGACCAACCCAAGAGGAGTTGAATTCAGTAGAGAGGCCATATCTAAATTAGCCCTACATCCTGATACGAAAAAGATAGAAGTTGAATGGAAACGCCCTACCGAGCAATACGACCAATACAAGAGATGGCTCAATTATTGGACGGAGAATTGAGTTATATCGGTCTGTAATAACAAGTCATTGACTCTCTTGTTTGCAATTCTCACATACTCCTCGTTAATATCGTAGCCAACAAAATGTCTACCGGATTTGATGGCTGCTAAACATGTCGAGCCGACACCGCAGAATGGATCTAGTACAGTATCTTTTTTGAATGTATAAAGTTGAATGCAACGATAAGGCAGTTCAATTGGAAATGGAGCTGGATGACCCACTTTGTTCGCAGATTCCGCAGGAAACTCCCACACACTCTTAGTAAATGTCAGAAACTCATCCTTTGATATCGTATCCTCTCTCGTCTTTGGTCTAGAAAAGGTACCTTTTGAAAATACCATTATGTATTCGTGTGTGTCTCTTAGTGTTGGATTTGATGCAGATTGCCAGCTTCCCCATGCAGTTGAAGTTCCAGAGCTGGCTGATTTGTTCCAGATGATTTCGCCCCGCATCAGGAATCCAAGTTCAAGCATGTCTTGAATAACGAACATATGAAGAGGGATGTACGGTTTTCTTCCCAAGTTTGCCACGTTTACGCATGCTCGGCCACCGTTCACAAGAACCCTTTTTGTTTCTTTGAAGACGTCTCTGAGCAACTGGCGATACTCTTCCAGAGTAAGGTCTTGATCATACTCCTTGCCCACGTTGTAAGGTGGTGATGTTACCATCAGATGTACGCTTGAATCCGGAAGTTCGTCCATCCTTTCGCTGCTTTTGCAAAATATCTTGTCCAGATTCTCTGGTTTGATTGGTTGCTCTACGTATTCCCCTTCTAATGTGCCATTGCCATTATCATAAATTTTCCGAGCATAGAATTTTGATGAGTCGTGACCCTCACGCTTGGAAACTCCGAAGCTTTGAGTTTCGGTTCGCTCACGCTTTCTGGTAGCCTTCACGTTCTAGTGAACGTTCAATCAGCATAGATAAGAAGTTTGTCTTATTCGATTGCTTTTATTCTGCTTCCTCTCCGTTTTACATAATAGGCAGATCCAGATGTTGCGCCTTATCACTATCTTCATGTCAATATCTATGCGGCTGTTGATTTAAGCCGATTTCGAATGGTGCAAACTTTAGTTTCGGCTGAAGCTAACAGAATTGGCTGTAAGTCTTGCCCGGTGTATATCGTGTGCAAACGCATCCGCTTTCAGCACATGCGCCATTCGGTTTATTGTGTGATCGCTCGCAATGACTACAACTCGTTCTGTCGCAAAGGTATCCGCCCATAATCGTTGTTTGTAGAAGCACGATAAAAGGATATTGAAAAATGTTATAGTGTTAGCATTTGTTACTGATACTCCTCACATTACACTTCGACAATCTAATTAGGCACTCGGCTTATGCCTTTTTGTCGGATGTCATTCAATCTGGTCTTCGACAACCTGAAGAAAATAAAGGAAGATGCAGCCTACATAATCAGGATTTTAGAGGAGCACAAAGACGTGGCCAAGAGTGAAGTGGTCCGCTCTTCTGGTCCCCCTCCTAGCAGTCCGGCCGGCGGTAGCGGTCGTATAAGGCTCTACCGCGTTCGTTTAGAAGAGGAAGATAGTCGACTAATTTCCGAAAAACTCAGACAGACAGGAAAAGCTATTGCAGAACTGCAGAAATTGCTCATGCCTAAAGGTAAGATCATATCGTATAACGAACTCCAAGGGTATAACAGCTCATTTGGAGAACATGTGGAAAAAGTGAAGGAATCATTCAGGAAGGCTTATGACGAAATCAATTTGATAGTCCAAGGACAGCCTGACGACGGCTCATTCTACTCGCTTATGACTGATTTCCATCAAGATATACTGTATCTGGAACGCAGGGTTCTTGAGGTGGAAGCCCTCACCTTGGACGCCCCTAACGTCGAAGACTCGTACGTCCAAAGAGAAGTTGAATCAAGTTTGGCAAAAATGGAAGATGAAAAAACGAAGGTCAGGCAAAAAATCTTCCTCCGTGCAGATCCTGGAGCCACGAACTTGCTCCACGATATATTCAATTTGTCGGACAAAGAGCTAGACAGAAGCGTAGGTCATCTGATGTATCTTGCAGGATTTGATTATGAAATTTATGACCACCTTAAAGGGAACTTGGACGTGCTTGTCTATCATACAACCGGAAGGATTGGCATACTGATAGAGACTACAGCGCAACTGCCGACAAAAAAGAAAGTCGACCAAGTCATCGCAAGGAAGACCGAGTATGTCAAATATTTTGAAGAGATGCTAGGACCAAACCCGAGGATATATCCGCTACTGGTCACGACTAATGAGGAGCCCAAACTTCATGACGAAGCCAGAGCTGACGCCATGCAGAACGACGTATCTATATTCACGCGGAAGCAGATAGAAGAGATAGTCAATCTATTGAAAAAAGGAAAACTTAATCGCAGGAAGGTCGTAGATACGATATTGAGGAATATTCCAACATAGAACCGCGTGGCTTCACTGAAATTATCGCACGGACCGCAAAAAACAGTCCCACCGCAAAATCTATTTGAAATCCTTCGGCCCCACTTTCATTTGCCAAAATCAATCTCTAAGGAAAGGCCATAATAAGTGCTAAAATAGCCATAATCAGAGG
>JBBISN010000034.1:0-15838 GCA_037441265.1 Nitrososphaera sp.
ATAATCAGGACAGTTTGGCGCCGCACTCTTCGCAGAACTGCGCGTCAGGTTCGTTCTGCGCGCCGCAGGAAGCGCACTTGCCTGCCTTTGCAGCAGACTGCAAGAGTATGATATCTCCTATCTTGGAGATGCCGTCCCACTGGTACTCTTTATTTTCACCTGAAGCTGAGGCGATCTTGACAGAGATCTGCGCCTTTCCACCTGCCCTGCGGAGCCCTACTTCTTGGACTCTGCCCACCAGCATGGCCTCGCTGTCGTACGCTGCCATTCCTACAAGGGACTGGATGGACACAAACCCCTCGATAGCAAAAGGAGCTGGCGCTTCAACCTTTGGCTGTTCTTTCTTTTGCAGGCTGGGCGGCGGTGTCTGGGACGGTGCTTCAAACTTGCGGTACTGCGCGATGGTGGCACTGCAGGCCCTGCACTTGTACTCGCCTTTTTCCACTAGCGTCACGCCCTCGCCCAGATCCTCGTTTGGGTTCTCGTAGGTAAGAGTTGGGGATCCTTCAAATTCCCTTTCGCACTTGTTGCAGAAATATTTGATAAACCTGTCCTGGGAAAGCCTGCCGATACCTGCAAGGAACAGCTCTGGCCCGCCAAGGTTGGCCATCTTTTGTTCCTGATCGGTTATCGATGCAATAGCAAAACCGCCGGAGCCGCGCAACTTTTTCTCGGCCATGTCTTCTGACATCATGACTGTCTGTCGTCACTGCTAGTTATTTAAATCGTGCTAGGCTACGTGGAAACTGCCGGAAAATTCCGTCAAGCATACGTGTCTTAAAACAAAACCTCCACTAGAAACAAAAATAAATGATCTGTCAGCCTCGGAATCTGATTAATATACTGATTTGGCTATCAGAATATCAGAAGAAGCGGTGAACTCCGTTTTACTCCTGCTTTACAGGAACCTTGTGGCATCCATAGACAAGGTCTTTCTTATCTGGCAGGTGGTATTCCCGGTGATCTATATCTTTATCGCAGGGTACTCGTATTCCGCGCTTATCGGCGACAGGGGTGTAGGCGTTGGAAACACCGACGTGCCGTACCCGGCATACCTGGCAGCCGGCATGATCGGTTTTAACGTCATGAACAGCAGCACCGTGGCCGGAAGCATCATCTGGAACGACAAAAAGCACGGCATGTTTCAGCAGATACTGGTGATGCCCTTTGCCAGGATGGAGTACATCATCGGCAACATCATGACCATAATGCTGATGGGCCTTGCCAGCGCTGGCCTGATACTGCTTGCCGGGTCTCCGACCCTTGTGGGAAACGCGCAGGTGACCCTGCTGGGCTCGCTGTATGTTCTGTACGCGCTCCTGGTGGGCGCGATATTTTTTGGCTCGATAACCATAATCATATCGACTCGGCTGAAAACAAGCGAGGGCTTCAACATCATAGTCAACAGCGTTTTTCTTTTCTTCTCCTTTGTCAGCTCGGCCTTTTATCCCTCGCAGGGAGTGCCCGGCGCGCTTGGAACCGCGTTTTACCTAAACCCGCTGACCTACATTGTCGATGTAACGCGGGCGGGGATTTTCAACCAGATGACCGTATTCACAAACATAGAGGTGGGGGTCATCACTGCGGTGGCCGCAGGAGCGTTCTTCCTTGCTACCCTGTCCATGATGCGTATGAAGATCTAGTCGTTGCCCACGACGGTCAAGAATACTTCTTCCAGCGTCGGCGGGTTGACCGATACGCTTTCAATCTGAACCGAGTTCCTGGCAAAGGATTCTATTATCTTGACAAGCATGCTCTGGGCGTCTGTTGAGCTTATTCGTATGGTGTCTTCTGCCGGTGTTTCTATCAGTCCGCCGGCTGCGATAGGCCTGATGATGTGCATGACTGACTGTACCTGCAGGTCCTTCGTCTTTATCTCCACGGCCTTGATCCGGCCATACTTTTGCTTCAGGCCGGCCGGGGTGTCCCTGGCGATCAGCCGGCCCTTGTTTATGATCGCTATCTCGTCGCAGAGGTATTCTGCCTCATCCATTATGTGGGTGGTGAAAAACACGGTAAGGCCGCCGTGCACCTGCTTTTTGACATAGTCCAGCAGCTGCCTTCTTGCAGCCGGGTCAAGGCCAACGGTGGGCTCGTCAAGGAACAGCAGGTCCATGTCGTGCATGAACTCCCTTGCCACCTGTACGCGCCGGCGCTGGCCGATGGAAAGCTCGTCATTCTTCCTGCCCTTAAGATCCTGCAGGTCAAACGCCTCCAAGAGCTCCCTTGCCCGGTCGCGGCGGCGCTCGCCGGGAACGCCCCACAGCATGCCGTAGAGGTCCAGTGCCTTTTCCACGGTAAGGTTGGCCTCAAAACTGGGCTCCTGCAGCACCACGCCGATCCGCTTCTTTATCTCGCGGGCATGCTTGATGATGTCCTTGCCAAAGATCCTGACTTCACCGGATGACGGGTGTATCAATGTTGTAAGGATCCTGATGGTCGTGGTCTTGCCTGCGCCGTTTGGGCCCAGAAACCCAAAGACCCGGCCGTATTCTACGTTAAACGAAACGTTGTTGACGGCGTACAGCTGACCGTACTGCTGGCGCAGATCCGAAACATGGATGCAGTGGCCGTCTCGTTCCATCTGCCCCTATGGTGGTCCATCCGACTAATTTCTGTATCTATCAGCATACGATAATATACACGTGCAAGACATTTCAGCGGCATGCCGGTCAAGAAGTGGCTTGATAATGAGGTATCGATTGATCCGATAAAGAATCAGACAATAGCAGTCATCGGTTACGGAATACAGGGCAGGGCCCAGGCTTCTAACATGAAGGACTCTGGCCTCAACGTGGTGGTTGGCCTGAGGAAGGGCGGCAAGACCTGGAAGACCGCGGAGGAAGACGGCCACAAGGTCATGGAAGTGGCCGACGCAGCCAGGGTTGCCGACGTTATCCATATCCTTATTCCTGACATGGAGCAGGCCGAGACGTATTCAAAGGAGATAGCCCCCCACGTCACGGAGGGCAAGGCGCTCAGCTTCTCCCATGGCGCGGCCATCCACTGGAAGTGGATAGTGCCGCCAAAGAACGTCGACGTGATCATGGTGGCCCCAAAGGGCCCGGGACAGAGGGTGCGTGAACTGTACCTGGACGGGTTTGGCATACCCTCGCTGGTGGCTGTCCAGCAGGACCACACCGGCAAGGCCTGGGACCGTGTGCTTGCCATGGCCAAGGGCATAGGCAGTACGAGGCCAGGCGTCATCCAGACCAACTTTAAAGAAGAGGTGGAGACCGACTGGTTTGGCGAGCAGGTAGACCTGTGCGGCGGCGCCCACGCGCTCATAATGAACGCCTTTGAAACCCTTGTGGAAGCCGGATACCAGCCAGAAGTGGCATACTTTGAATGCCTGCACGAGCTGAAGCTTATCACGGACCTGATCCAAAAGTACGGGATCACCGGCATGTACAACCGCGTGAGCGAGACTGCAAGGTACGGCGGCCTAACACGTGGACCGCGTGTCGTGGACAAGGATGCCAAGAAGAAGATGAAAGAAGTCCTGCAGGAGATCCAGTCAGGGCAGTTTGCCGAGGAGTGGGTCAGCATCTACAAGAAGGAAGGCAAGAACTCCTTTGCACGCTACATGAAGGACATCGAAAACCACCAGGTGGAAAAGGTAGGAAAAGACCTTCGCAAGATGATGTGGCCTAATCAGGAAGTCTGATTAGGATTTTCCCTTTTTCACGTTTTCTGTAATGTGCTTGATGATGGTTGGAAGCGGTGTCCCTGGACCAAAGTTTCCGGTGACGCCCTGCTTTTCAAGCTCCTTTCTGTCAGCGTCAGGAATGATGCCGCCTCCTACAACTAGGATGTCGCCGGCCCCCTTTTCCTTGAGCAACCTTGCAACCTTTGGAAACAGAGTCAGGTGAGCTCCGTTAAGCAGGCTCATGGCTACAACATCAACGTCCTCGTCTACAGCCATGCTGGCTACTTGTTCTGGTGTGCAAAACAGGCCAGAGTAAATGACTTCCATACCGGCATCTCTGAATGCCCTGCAGAGCACAAGCGCGCCCCTGTCGTGGCCGTCAAGACCAAGCTTGGATACCAGTATCCTTATTGGTTTTTGTTGCTGCATAGTTGCTGACATCACCAAAAGATCTTATTTTTCCGCTTAAAATATTTAATGATGTTTAACGGTTCGGACTAAATAAGACCCTGAATAATCAAGATCGATGGATACCCGTTCACGCCCCTAAGTCTGTGGTTTGCAGTATCCCTCGACGTAAGTTAGCCAACTGAAGTCTGGACTGCCTTTTCAGCGTTTTGAACGGAAGGCAAATTCCTCTGATTTGCTGGCATAGACCCCAGATACCTCAACTTGTAGCGTCCGCCTCCCGCCCGAAAGGCGCTGTCAAAGACCAGTCCAGCGTCCTGCCATTCCGTGTCAAGCCAGTTGTAGTCGACCGTTGCGTCAACCGGCTCGTAGTAGTTCGAATCTTCTGCGAGATCGACCCTAGAGTAATGGTTAGCATGGATTGAGGGTGTGTAGCTTGAAGCGCCGCCCTTGATAAAACTCACGAAATCGTCAAGCGAGTCAAACAGCTGCGATTCTACCTTCCGGGTCTTGGGTGGCCTTACTCTGGCCGCGAACAGGTTCTGTCCATCTGGATAGCTGGCGCGAATATCGACAGAAGATGGCGTTTGTACAAATGAGGTGCGGATCATCTGCATCGGTCCGGAAAACAAGACGGGTCCTAGACGACTGACAATGCGAAGGTCCGTGTTTCTGCCCAGGACGTAGACTGATGGTTCAGGTCTTGCCGCCGATGTGTCGATGACGGCGCAACGGTATGCACAGGAAGTGGTATCAAAGCCCAGAAACGTTGGTAGCGGCCAGAACGTGACGCCTTCAAGCCTGAGCAGGCAGAACGATACCACGCCAGAGCCGTTTATGATTCGGGGCTTGAGCCACTTGACCGGTGGAAGGTGGTTTTCAAGAACGTCAGGATCCACCCGGAAATTGAAAAGGTACCTGTCTAAAAGACGCCCGTATACGGAGCTATTGAACATCGGTCCCTTCATCTTTGATGCTGCCATGCATATACTGCCAGAACCAGTCTTATTAACTTTGTTGGACGTCCAACCAATTTCTTGTGCTTGTTGACTAGATCACGTTGCATGGAACCATTCGAATGTGGCGTTGTTCTTCGAAGTCAGCAGGGTTTGATTAGCTGACATTAGGGCATAGGTGTACTCCTAAAGGTAAACCGGAAGATTGAAAAAGACGCAGACCAACCGGCGGCGTGTAAAGGATTTATTATATTGACGTCTACAAACTGTCGTGATTCCGATAGTAAAGGGGCTCATTGAAGGTGACCGGCGTTCCCTGGCCAAGGCCATCTCGATCGTTGACAATCGGGAGCCAGAATCCCGCCAGATAATACGCGAGATATTTGCCAAGACGGGAAAGGCCAAGACCGTTGGCTTTACGGGCCCCGGCGGGGCTGGCAAGAGCTCGCTTGTGGGCCGGCTCATCCCCGAATGTCAGGCCCTTGGCTACAAGGTGGCTGTCCTTGCGGTTGACCCCACCAGCCCGATAACCGGCGGTGCGATCCTTGGAGACAGGATCAGGATGCTGGGCAACCTCGATGACACAAAAGTGTTCATGCGGAGCATGGCGTCAAGGGGCGCGGTGGGCGGCGTCTCCAAGTCATTGCGAAACGCCATAAGGGTGCTTGATGCAGCCGGCTACAACCTGATTCTGGTGGAAAGCGTCGGTGCCGGGCAGCTGGAGATCGAGATAACCAAGGTCGTGGACCTGACGGTGGTCCTGTTCACGCCGAACACCGGTGATAACGTGCAGGCCGTCAAGGCCGGGCTTACCGAGGTTGGCGACGTCTATGTCGTCAACAAGGCCGATATCGACGGTGCCGGCCCGCTGTACAATACCATAGTCGACCTTATCGGGGACACGGAAAGAAAGCCGGCTGTCCTCAAGACATCGGTAAAAACCGGCAAGGGCATCAAGGAACTAGCGCAGACTATTGATAAGTTACTAAAGGAAAAAAGCATTAATTATAAAGACCGCGAGAGAAAGATGCTAGAGGAAGAGCTAAAGGTCATGGTTTCAGATATAGTGGAGCAAAAAGTTGCCGTCATGCTGTCGGAGAACAAAAAGTACTCGACTTTTGTAGACAAACTCGCAAGGAAGGAGATCGACCCGTACATGGCTGCAGAGCAGGTGGCTGCAAGCCTGTTCAAGTGAGGCCTGAGGAAAAATGGTCGAGACCATCAAGACTGACTCAAACCTTCCAGTCAAGCGCGAATACAAACGGACAGACATCAAGCGTCGCGTCGAAGAATCACCCGGCAAGTTCCCGTATACCCGCGGGCTTTATCCAAACATGTACCGTGAGCGCCTTTGGACCATGCGCCAGTACAGCGGCTTTGGAAGCGCGGAAGAGACCAACAAGCGCTTCAAGTTCCTGCTGGACCATGGACAGACGGGGCTTTCGCTTGCTTTCGACCTTCCAACCCAGACTGGTAGGGATTCTGATGACCAGCAGTCTGAAGGTGAAGTAGGCCGCACCGGCGTGGCCATCAGCTCGATAAAGGACATGATGACCTGTTTCCAGGGAATCCCGCTGGACAAGGTCAGCTCTTCGATGACGATTAACTCGACGGCCTCAACGCTGCTGTCGCTTTACATCACCGTCGCCGAGTCGCAGGGAGTCTCACCGGCCCAGCTGAGGGGCACAACCCAGAACGACATTCTCAAAGAGTACGTGGCCAGAAACACGTACATCTACCCACCCAAGCCGTCGATGCGGCTGATAGGCGACATGATCGAGTACTGCTCCAAAAACGTCCCGCAATGGTACCCCATCAGCATTTCTGGCTACCACATGCGCGAGGCTGGAAGCAACGCTGTCCAGGAGCTGGCGTTTACCTTTGCCAACGCCATCGAATACATTGAAACATGCACCGCCAAGGGCCTCAAGGTGGATGACTTTGCCCCAAGGCTTTCGTTCTTTTTCTGCTGCACCATGGAGTTCTTTGAAGAGGTTGCCAAGTTCAGGGCTGCAAGGCGCATATACTCCAAGATAATGAAGGAGCGGTTCCATGCCCGGGACCCCAAGTCCATGCATCTGCGTTTCCACGTGCAGACCAGCGGCGAATCGCTCACCGCACAGCAGGTGGACAACAACATCGTCAGGGTGGCGACGGAGGCACTGGCTGCGGTTCTGGGCGGCTGCCAGTCGCTGCACACCAACTCGCGTGATGAAGCCCTTGCGCTTCCAACGGAGCAGTCCGCCAAGGTTGCCCTCAGAACGCAGCAGATAATCGCCAGCGAGACCGGCGTTACAAAGACGGTTGACCCGCTGGCTGGTTCATACTACATTGAGAACCTGACCGACAAGATAGAGGAAGAAGTCATGAAGTACCTGAAGAGGATCGACAGGATGGGTGGCGCCATGGCTGCCATAGAGAAGGGCTTCTTCCAGCAAGAGATCAGGAACAACTCGTACAGGCTGAAAAAAGAGATCGACGAAAACAAGCGTGTCATCGTTGGCGTAAACAAGTACCAGGACGCCCATGACGTTGAACCGGCCCTCAACAAGATAGACATCGAGATAGAAAAGAAGCAGCTGGCAAGACTAAAGGATTTCAAGTCCAGCCGCGACACGACAAAGGTGCAACATACCCTGTCTGTGCTGCAAAAGGCCGCAGAAACAGATGAGAACCTGATGCCACATATCATCAGCTGCGTCAAGTCCTACACCACGCTTGGAGAGATCAGCAGCACGCTGCGCACGGTCTTTGGAAGGTACGAACCCAAGGTCTCGTTCTGAGATATACTTTAAATAAACTGGAACAAGGATAGAAATGTGCCATGAGGGTAGACCATATAGCTATAGCGGTAAACAACGTGGATGAAGCGCTAAAGAATTACCAAAAGATTCTAAACGTAAATCATCTCGAGATCGAAGTGGTGCCGCATGAAAAGGTCAAGGTTGCAATGCTAGAGCTGGAAGACACAAGGATCGAATTGATGGAGCCGACGGCCGACGACAGCCCCATAAAGAAATTCCTTGTAGAGCGTGGCGAGGGCATACACCATATAGCCATCACCGCCGACGATATTGAAAAGGACGTGGCCAGAGCGTCTGCCAACGGGATGCGCATGCTTGGAGGCCTGCGCACCGGTTCATACGGCCGGCGTATAACGTTCATACACCCAAAATCCCTTAACGGCGTGCTGACCGAGTTCTGCGAGGCGCCGCCCAAGGAATAACAAAACACCTATTATCCCTTTTTACTCAGTTGTTTTTCATTGAAGACTGCCTGCCAGCAACTTGTTGGTTTGCTGACGGAAAGCGTTAACCGAAACCGCGCAGACGCACTGCTGCTTTCAGGCGGCCTTGACAGCACGATTCTGGCAAGCATTCTGCGCCCGCAATACTCCGTCACGGCTGCCCTTGGAAGCGACGCGCCGGACATACCGTACGCAAGACAGGTGGCAGAGAAATACTCCAAAACCCATGCCGAGGTCATCTTTGATGAGGCCGCAATGATCGATCTTGTCGATACGGTGGTGCAGGTCTTCAAAACGTTTGATCCAATAGAAATAAGAAATTCCTGCGTGGCGCTGGCAGGACTGCAGCGGGCAAAAGACGACGGCTACAAAAAAGTGATGACCGGAGACGGGGGCGATGAGCTGTTTGCAGGCTACAACTTTCTGTCCCGGTACTACGGAGATGTGCAGAGACTTGACCAAGAATTGCGCCGGCTCTGGCGGATAATGCACTTTTCTTCACAAAAATTAGCGGCGCACCTTGGCATGGAGGTCAGGACGCCCTTTCTTGACGAGCAGTTTGCGGCCTTTGCAAAGTCCATTGATGCGGGCGAAAAGATAGCCGAATACAACGGCCAAGTCTGGGGCAAGTTTGTTCTGCGGAGATGCTTTGAGCCCGAGCTTGGGCCGCTGGCATGGAGGAAAAAAATGGCGCAGGAGCAGGGGGCCGGTACAGACCGATTCGAAGGATACATCGGCGAAATGATCGACGACCAGACCTTCGCAAACAAGAAAAAGATCGCCCTTTCAGAGGGTGTCACGCTGAGAAGCAAGGAGCACCTCAACTACTATGCCATTTTCCGCAGCTACTTTCCGCCGCCAAAGGAAGAATCCAAAAACTGTGAACTCCGCTGCTCGGATTGCATGTCATGCGTGGATTCTGATACACGGTTCTGCAGGACCTGCGGTTCTTTTCCTGTCAAGTCATTTTGAGTATTTGCCTGGCTTTTTCACAAAAATTCTCTTGCAGCCCTCGCAGCAAAAGTAGTACGTCTTGCCGTTGTGCTCGTGAGATACGGCAAGTTCCTGGTCCATCTCTATGCCGCAAACGGGGTCAACAGGCATGTAGCAGTTTGCTGGTCTGCAGTGTATTTATTTTTTACCAAATCACACAGTAAGAAAAAACTGACTGACTGGTCAGTTATCTTTATTAATTACGCCGTCTTTCATATAGGCATTTAGAAAGTGAGGAGACTGCTTGCAAGATAACAACAACGGTCAGGTGGTTCTTAAAGTGGACCGAGTAACCAAGGTCTTTGATTCGGCTGCCGGAAACGTGGCCGCACTTCGAAACGTCGACATTACCATAAGAAAGGGGGAGTTTGTTTCCATCGTCGGACCGTCTGGAAGCGGCAAATCAACGCTGCTAAACATCATCGGGGCGCTGGACAAGCCCACATCTGGCAAGGTCTTTATCAACGGCATCGACATTTTCTCATTGCGTGATTCTGAAATCGCAACCATGAGGAATCATCTGATAGGGTTCATCTTCCAGTCTTACAACCTGATAAACAGAACCACTGTTCAAAAGAACGTGGAACTGCCAGGCATTCTCTCTGACATGAGTGGCGAAGAGCGGCTGAGGCGCGCACAGAAGTTGCTTGAAGTTCTTGGCATCGGCGATAAGGCCGGCCACAAGCCCGCAAACCTCAGCGGAGGCCAGCAGCAGCGGGTTGCCATTGCGCGGGCCCTGATGAACGATCCTGCCATCATTCTTGCCGACGAGCCCACCGGCAACCTTGATACAAAGACTGGAAACGAGGTTTTCGAATTGCTCCGGATGCTTTCAAGCAAGTTCCGGAGGACCATTGTGATGGTTACCCACAACCCCGAACTGGCAGAAGCCACCGACAGGGCCATTCATATACGCGACGGGCGGGTGGAAAAGGAGGTAGTAAATTGAAGATCCTTATCATGGTTCTGGCCGCTATCCTGATGCTGGCAGTCCCCATCAGCGCATACGCCCAGGGAGTCAGCTACCAGGACCTGCTCAATGTCAATTACAGCGGCCCGGTATTTCTGGATGCATTCTGGACGGACAGGACAACTCCTCCCCCTGAAGGGACTTCTCTTGAAAAGGTGGAGGTGGGTCCCGGCGACGGTGCTTCCGTGCTGGCCGTGACGCTTGTAAACCGCGGACTGTCGGACATAACCTCCGTCACAGGACATCTCTCGCTGCCTTCCGGCTTTACAGCCTCTGGAACAAATTCGGATCAGGCTATTGCCACCAACAACGAGGTCATAAAAGCAGGAGACACCTTCGTTCTCTTCTTTCAGGTGGACATAAACGAAAGAACCTCTGTCAAGGAATACCTGGCTTCCCTCAAAGTGGATTACTCCAAAATATTCGAGGTCGGGCAGTACAGGAATGCAGAGATGAACGTCCCCTTCAAGCTTACTGGCAAGGTGATACTTGATGCATCCACCGACGATAACCTGATTCCAGGCAAATCCAACACGGTCGACATGACCATAACCAACAGGGGAAGCGCGCCGGCCACCGGCGTGGTTGTCACAGTAGCAGGCTCCACCGGCGTCAATGGAAATACTTCTGCCGTAAGCACCGGCGCCAAGACCTTTGAGGTTGGGGTCATACGGCCCGGTCAGTCTGCCAGCATACAGCCAGTGATATACGCAAGCAACTCTGCCAGCGAGACTCTGCAGACGATATCGCTGGAGATCGCATATGGAAACGCTTACGGCGTGAAAAAGACATCCACCATACCCGTGGGGATAGTGGTCCTACCCAAGCCGCCAGAATCCGTGCTGAGTGTGGCTCCAGTCGACAATTCATCTACCATACTGGCTGGCAAAATAGTCGATCTCAACTTTGTTCTTTCCAATATCGGCGGAAAGCCGCTCTCTGATGTCATCATTTCCCTTGAGCCAGAGTCAGAGTCTGTCCAGATCCTGGGCGAATCCAAATGGGTAGTCAAGGAGATGGACGCGGACTTTAGACAGCAGTATACAACCCAAGTCTTTGCGGCAAAAGACATGATTGCAAAACCGACCTCCTTTAACGTGGTCGTTGATTACCTGTCCTCCGGCGAAGCAAAGACAGAAACACTGAATCTTGGCGCATACGTCGACGGCGAGATCACCGTTCGCGCTTACGAGGTAGAAGCCACCTATATCGGCGGAAAGCCCAACATTACTGGCAACCTGCTAAATGAGGGAAATATCTTGGCGCTCTTTACCACCATCGAGCTGGTCAGCGCGCCAGACCTGGTGTCGGCCCTGCCGCCCCAGCAGTATCTTGGAGACCTGTCAGAAAATTCGCCGCTTCCATTCAGTATACCGATAAGCTTGAAGGACAGCGTCAAAGCAGGAACCTACCCTGTTTCGCTGAAGGTAGAGTACAAAGACAACCTGCGCCAGCTGCACACCTTTGAGATCAATACAAATGTCAACTTTGTGCCTGAAAACTCTCAAGCTAGTGCTGCAAAAGAAACCAACTCCATGCAGACGACTGGTGTGGCCTTGATAATCGGTATAGCCGCCGCGGCGGTAGTCGCAGCAGTCATTATCATCAGGAGAAGAAGAAAGTCTGCCCTAAAACGCACCATTGCCGGAAGCAAGCTGGACAACGGCGACGACATTGAATCGGTCCTTGACAGCCATCTGGAGAAATCCTCCAAAGACCGCAAATGAACATCGCCCAGATCTTTTCTCTTTCTTTTGACGCTCTGCGTGAGCGAAAGGCAAGATCCGCCCTGACCGTGCTGATGGTCGTAGTCGGCAGCAGCCTGATGGTGGCGTTAAACGGCCTGTCTGCCGGCTTTGGGAATTTCATCAACGACCAGTTCAGCAAGCTTGCGCCCAACATACTGTTCGTCACCAGCGCCCAGACCCAGCAGTCCAGCGGGTTTGGCAGCGGAGGCCCGCCGCCGGCACCAAAGATAACCCTAAACGAGGCGGTGGTAAGCAAGATCCGCTCCCTTCCGTTTGTAGATGAGGTGATACCGTCCTATCAGGCCAGGATATCTCTGGAATCTGGAGGAAAGAAGGTAGACACGACGGTATTTTCCATCGATCCGCAGAAACTGTACGTGATAGCCCCAACCATCGAGCTGGTGGAAGGCTCCACCATAAGGCAGAACGACCCATCTGCCATACTGCTGTCAGACCAGGTGGCCAACCCGCCCGGCGATCCAAGCCCCTTTGCCGTGGTGGGCCAGACGGTGAGGGTCAAGTACTCCTTTGTCGACCCGGAAACAGGCAAGCAAGATGAAGAGACAAAAAGCTTTGTGGTCAGCGGGATCCTAAAACCGTCTGGAAACCCCACAGTTGATTCATCGGTGGTGTTTAACAGGATTGCCGGCAATTCGCTGCTTCACAAGGCTGGCAAGTACGATTCCCTTCTGGTGGCCGCGAAATCCAGCGAATTTGTTGATACCGTTGAGCAGGAGATAAGGCGACTCTATGGCGACGATATCGGGATCACGACACCAAAGGCAATACTCAAGACTATACAGCAGTTCACGCAGGGCTTCAGCGCTTTCATACTCAGTATAGCGCTCGTGGCCCTTCTGGTGGGTGCGGTAGGAATAATCACGACGCTTTACACCTCGGTAACCGAGCGCATCCGGGAGATAGGCACCATGAAAGCCATAGGGGCGCAGAACAGCTTTATTCTGGTGTTGTTTTTATCGGAAGCCCTGACCATAGGAATAATCGGCGCGACGGTAGGCCTGGGGCTTGGAGTGGCCGGCGGTTACGTCCTGGTGGCCGGCTTTGCATCGCAGGGCCCTCAATCTTCTGGGCTGACTCCTGTATTTGAAGCCAGGGACATGGCCACGGTGTGGGGGCTTTCAGTAGGACTTGCAGTACTTGCAGGAATGTATCCTGCTTGGAAGGCGTCAAGGCTGCCGCCAATTGTGGCTCTCCGGCGAGAGTAGGTCAGTATTTCTGCCACTGCTTTTGGTGCTTTAAAAGATGGCAGCTTTCTGAGCAAAAGTAGTCATCGCACATGTAGCAGAACAACGGGTAGTCTTGTGTCTTCTTGCCACAGCCTCCGCAGGTTGCCGACATGTCCATAGTGATTATTCGACAATCATGGAATTAAGTTTTACAAAAATAAAGAAAAAAAGCAGAGTCCGGATCTTGCGATCCAGACGTGGTCGAAATCCTTTCCCTTTTACGGGATGGACCTGCTGTACAGCTTGCCTTCTAGGGCCAGCTTGTACATCTCTGCTACATACGGGTTCTTTGCCGGTGTTTCTGCACCCAGTTCCACCAGTCTTGCGTACACTCTGACTACGTAGGCCAGAGCGCCCATGAATGCCACGACGACACCCATGTTGAACATCCAGTGGTTGGGGACCGAAAAGATCTCTTCCACGAACCAGAAGTGCCACATCTCGTTGACACCGATTGTGAACATGGTTGCCAGATAGCCGATGATGGTTATCTTTAGACCAGTGTTCATGGTGTTTCCTGGACCCCTGAGGATCGGGACCTTTCTGTCATATACAGCTACAAAGCCCCAGCCCAGCGGGAGTGCCACGAAGTGGCTGTAGAGCCACCAGTGTGCTGGTGTGAAAGCACTGTCTCTAATTGCGGTCTGGTGCAGCGAGCCATCGACGAAGTTGTCCACTTCGACGGAGGCCGCGATTGAACCGAGCATGATCACCATTATGTAGATCTTCTTCAGTCTTTGGATTTCGACTTCCTTTGGGATCAGTGCTGGCATCTGCGCCATGTTTTATCCATGTAACAGAGTGATATATTAACCTCTACTTTAGAAAAACCGTATTGTCTGTGTTATTATTACATAGTCTAGAAAAGAAATACCATATTTATTTAATATCACGCTATACAATTTATAATTATAATACCGATCCAGTGACAAGCACCTCTGATAATCATGGATGCTAATCTTGACGTTTTTCGGCTCAAAACTCGGATTTGTCCGGTCCAATACTACTAATACCTTAACTAGTATTTTGTTTTTGCTCCATCAAGGCAGCTTTTGTGCGGATTCCGGCAAGATCCGGGACTGCTGTTCATGATCGCCATAGCTGCAATAGAAGAAATAAGGCGGCAGCTCAGTCAAATGCCTTCTCTTCACCATTCAGTATTAACTCTGAATCTTCACAGCTGCCTGATCGCTATTCGCACAGGCATTAATTATTGGTATCTATGTTTCAAGGAACGGCTTGTACCTGTTAACCAGGTCTGCCAGCGGGAAGCGTTTCTTGCCTACTATCTTGATGTCTACGCTGGCCCTGCCGTTTTCAACCTCGATAATGTTGTACGAGTTTTCAAAGAACCCGCGGAATCTGGAGGAGGATGCAGTCCCGGCGTAGGCGATCTCCAGCGAACCAAGGTTCCAAATCCAGGGCCGGTGCTTGTGACCGCAAAGTACCAGGTCCACCTTCGACTGAAGGCAGGTTCGCAGCGTATCTCCGGCGTCCAAGATGATGATCTTGTCAGTGCCGGTGTCCGGTATTCCAATCAGGTGGTGGTGCATGGCCACTATCTTTACTTTGTCGGTGTATCTGGCAAGGGTCTTCTCCATCCACTGGTTCTGCCTGTATCCGACCTCGCCCTCGTCCCTGTCGGGCCTTGCAGTTCCAAGTGTCAGTATGATGGTGTCGCCAAATTCGTAAACAGATTTTGAGGGAAAGAACTTTTTGAACAGCAAATATCCAGTATGGCGGTAATCGTGGTTGCCGGCCAGCACTATGATGTCTTTGCAGTCAAACCTGCCTATCTCCTTCCTCGCCTTTTCAAACTGCGGCAGGATCCCTTCATCTGTGAGGTCTCCCGTGATTATGATGGCGTCAGGCTGCAGTTTGTTGACTTCGTCTACCACCGAGTCAAAGGCCTGCTGGATGAAAAGGCTGCCCACGTGGATATCAGAAAGCTGAACAATCCGCATAAACTTAATTCGTCTTTTGCTGCCTGCTATATAACATTGTGCAAAAAGCAATGTTATATTAACACCTGCTTTCGTTAGTAAGGCAGTGCCGAAGCGCAAGATAAAGGAGGAAAAGCCAGGTAAACGGCTTGGGAAAAAGGAAATGCTGATAGTTCCCATCGTGATGGGAGCTGCAACATTAATTGCGCTGGTCATCGTTCCAACTTTTGCACCGCCTCCAAATCCTACTGTAGTCTGCCTCAAGGCCCACAACGTTGAGACATTCCAGATATTCCCAAGAATCGAGGTGTTTGTAGACGGCCAACCAAAGATGCTTCCCGACAATGTGGGCAAGCAGCCAAATGCTGATGGTCAGGAATGCCTGCGTCCAATCCACACGGACAAGGTGGGAAATGACGTGCACATCGAGTACATCAGGCCAGTCCGGCTTTCGATGGCCGACTTTATGAAGATCTATGCATACGACAACAAGACCATAACCGTGGTGGACAACTCTACCGGCACAAACGTAGATCAGGTCCTAAACCTCTCTGACTATGACATCAAGTACTCGTATTTCTCGGAAAAGAACGAGTTCACCTATGTCCCGGAGGTCAAAGATGTGCCTCCGTTCACAAAGGAAATGGCTGTGCGTGCAGAACTGACGCACAAGTAAT
>JBBISN010000034.1:15938-19140 GCA_037441265.1 Nitrososphaera sp.
TCAAAATTTTCACAGAGCGCATCGGCGATCAACCCGGAGCCTACTCCTATCTCCAGAGCCCATCCTCCGCTGTACTTTCTGGCACAATCCAAGAGAAGATAGGAATCTTCGGCCGGAACGTACATCTGTCAACCCTCAGTTGATTTCAGGAGCGATATTATCTCATCTGGAGCAAGCTGGTCGATTCTTCGCTCGCCAAACCTTGTGTTGCTTGCCCCGTACTTTGCGGCTATAGATGAGGCCTTTTTGTTGCGCTGCGAGAACAGCAGGTTGACCTTTCTTATCGTATCTGTGGAAATCGTGTGCACTGGATAAAGCCGGATCACCTCGGAATCTACGGAGGGCGGCGGCTCAAATGAATTCCTGTCCACGTTAAACAGCCGCTCAATCCTAAAACAGTGGGATGAGACGACTGTTATGGCCCTGTAATTTCTATCGCCGGGGGCTGCCATGATCTTGTCTACAAATTCCTTCTGTAGCATTACCACGGCCCGCTTGAAGTCCTTCGTTGCCAGCCATTGAAAGGCATCCCTGCTTCGAGAATACGGCAGGTTGGACACAAAGACGTCAAATTCAAGGCTGTTTATCTTGAAGAGATCCATGTTCTTGATTTCCAGATTCGGAAAGACAAGGGTCTCCTGCATCTTCCTGAACAACGCCCTGTCTACTTCGAAGCTGATTACTTTTTCCGCGGTCTTGCACAGCTCCTTTGTCAGGATGCCGTTGCCGGTGCCTGCCTCGCAGACAACCTCGTCAGACTTGATGGCAGCCGCGTCAATGATCCTTGCCAGGACTGTTCTGTCGGCAAGAAAATGCTGGCCCAGCGCCCTGGTTTTTGTTAGCCTCAAATCCTATTTTCTGACAAACAGGTTCATGCGTGCCTGGCCCATTATCTCTTCAATTATCCTCTTGGTCAGAAGCTTGGCTGGTTCTCTGAGACCGACACGGCTTTGCAGGTCGGCAAAGCTCTCGAACTTTTTCTTTTCTCTTTCCTTTATTATGGTCATCATGTACGTCTTGCCGATGCCCGGAATAAGCTCCAGCGCATGGATTCTTGGAGTTATAGGCTGCGACACGTTGATGTAATCCACAAAACGTTTCTCGTTTGCAAGCACTACCTTTTCTACTATGGCCGAAAGCTCGTTTTTTGCCGACTGTGAAATGTCGTTGTACTCTAGCCTGCCAAGAACGCTTGTTACTTTGTTCCTGCCCTCCCGGCCTATGTACAGGCGTTCGCCCACATCAAACGTGGCATTCTGCACGCCCAGCAGTTCAAGAATGGTGAGACGTTCCTCGCCTATGGCCTGAATAATGACGCCCTCTCTGCCTCTGACAGTCATGGATTTGCCGCGGGGAATAAAGTCCAGGACGTAGGCATACTCCTCATATTTTCTCTGGCCGTGTTCATGGCTCTCCATCCTTGCAGGCTGCTGATGGCCTGACGACGCCGTATCGTTTATTCCAGACAATTTCTATATATCAGCTCTATACTTGGAACTGTTTATTATTTAGCCTTGACTATCGCTCTTGAGAGTGTTTAGCATCCTTTCCAAAGTTTCGGTAAGTATGAGCTTCTTCCAGCCAAACGTAAAGGCTCTCAACTCTTCCATGCTGGTAGGTAGCACGTTGACTATCTCCACGGCCTCCTCGGCTGTCAGGTCGCACTGCTCGACAAGCTGCTTTACCATTTCCTGAGCCTTCTTGGACTCGACTTTGGCGAACTTGCCTACATAGTCGGCCGTCCAGCGCTGTATCTGGTCCATGTCGTCCTGCTTGACTGAATCGAGGATCTCCTTTACCTGGGCGATGGTGATTATCTCTTTCTTGATGGTCACTGTCACTTTCTCTAGGCCCCCTGCACAGCAAGAGGTTTGACGTGGTTAAGGAATGTCTGGAGAATCTTCTCCTTGTCTCCAAACATGACGGAGACTCTGAGCGTGCGTCTTCCTACTTCTTTGACGACGCCGATCCGGCCATGGAATCGTCTATGCGGGATGGTGGTATGTTCTCTGGGGTCAACATCAATTATGACCTTGTCTCCAACTTTGTAATCGTGAAGCAGGTATGATATGCCCCTGACGACATTGTCCTTCGTCAGTATAGAGCGAGCCTTTCTCCTAGTACCATGTGATCTTGGCATATTAAATACGACACGGGGCGACCTTAATATCAAGTTATCCTGTCTTCCACGTCGGATATGCCGCTTTCAGACAGGGCAAACAACGCCTCCCGTTCTGCGTGGTAGGGGCTATCAACCATCCTTGCTATCCTGTTCTTCCCTGACGAGCGTTTCAGGAAAATGCGGTACGTGCTGGTATGCGCCACAACATTCCCGCCGGTGGGTTTTGCCGCATCAAAGTAGCCATCTGGCGACGACTGTATCTGGTTTGTCACGACTACTGCCACCTCGTAGGTGTCTGCAAGCCTGACAAGCATGTGCATGAACTTGTTCAGCCGCTGCTGGCGTTCTGAAAGTGTTGCCCGGCCCAGGAATTCGGCGCGGTAATGCGCGACTGCAGAATCCACCACGACAAGCTTGATCTTGTTTCCCTCAATCACCGGCCCGGTTTCTTCTATGATCAGCTCTTGATGGGCGCTGTTGTACGCCTTGGCCACGATGATATTTTCAAGGGCCCTGTCGGGGTCCACCAGTCTGGACCTGGCAATGGAAACTATTCTTTCTGGCCTGAAAGTGTTTTCTGTGTCTATGTAGATGGCCCGGCCGTCAAGCCCGCCGGATTGCTTGGGCTGCTGCACAGTTACGCATAGTGTGTGGCAAAGCTGGGTTTTTCCAGTGCCAAATTCGCCGTAAACCTCTGTCACGGCCCTTGTCTCCATGCCGCCTCCAAGCAGGTCATCGAAATTCTTTGCACCCGTAGATATCCTGAAGCTTTGCTTTCTCTTCTCGTAAATGCTGGTGGCCGTCACAAAACTCTTGTCTATGATTCCAAGTTCTTCTAGGATCACACGAGCTTTGTTGCAAATCCGGACAGATACGTCCATGTCCATGCCTGTTGCCTCGGACACGTCTGCCGCCCCGCGAACCAGAAGGTCCTTTATAGAGTGAAAGCCCGCTTCTTTGAGGCGCTTTTCTGTGGCCGGACCTATCTCTTCAATGCTGGCAAGCGCAAGCCTAGGGGTGTCTTCCAATTCCTTTTGACTCCTTTATGCGTCATCCATTAATAAGACATCGCTCCGGAGC
>JBBISN010000035.1:0-15914 GCA_037441265.1 Nitrososphaera sp.
CATACTAGTGTAAAAGTGCGGGGGGTGGGATTTGAACCCACGAATCCCTAAGGAACAGGGTTGTAGGAGCCAGCTTGTTTGCCTGACCCGTTCTAAGCTTCGCACTCGTAAAAGAGACCTGCGCCGTTGGCCAGGCTTGGCAACCCCCGCCCAGCGCAGCAGCGCTTTGCAGCCAAATTTATCTATTGTTGTATACAAAGTATCAAAAATGCAAACAGATACCCGACCGCGCCTGTTTGGAACCAACGGGGTTCGCGGCATTTATGGTAAGCAGCTGACGGCCGATCTTGCCATCGGCCTTACGTACGCGCTGGCCACCTACTATGGCGAGGGGCCCATCGTCGTCGGCAACGACGCACGAAAATCCAGTGATGCTCTGTCCAGGATCGTCCGGGCCACGCTTAACTCGGCAGGGCTGGATGTCGGAAACGCCGGCCTTTTGCCAACGCCATGCCTGCAGTATGCGGCCAAGCGGCTGGGATACAAAGGCGGCATCATGATCACCGCATCGCACAATCCGCCGGAATACAACGGTATCAAGCCTGCCGCAGGAGACGGCGTCGAGATTTCAAAGGAAGACGAAGTACGAGTCGAAGAGATTTACTATTCCAGAAAATTTGCCAAGACAGACGGCACGGGCCGCGAGTATCTGGACCAGAACATTGTCAGCTCGTACCTGAAAGCCGTGCTCTCGCTTGTAGATGCCGACAGGATCCGGTCTAGGCAATTTACCGTGGCCATGGACGCGGGAAACGGCGCGCAGGCCATGGTTGCGCCAATGCTTGCCCGGCAGCTTGGGTGCAAGGTCATCGTCGTCAACGGCCAGCTGGACGGCGACTTTCCCGGCCGCGGCTCAGAGCCAACGCCGGACAACCTTTCTGTGCTTGCGCAAACAGTCCTAGACGGAAAGGCCGACTTTGGCGTGGCATTTGACGGCGACGGCGACAGGAGTCTTTTCTGCGACAACGCCGGCACGGTGTACTGGGGGGACAAGACCGGCGCGCTGATATCCAGGCACATAATGGAAAAGCATCCCGGCGCGGAGGTGGTCTGCCCGATAAACTCGTCCATGGTTCTGGACATGATAGTCAACAAAGCAGGAGGCAGAGTCTTTCATACAAAAGTTGGTAGCGTCGAAGTTTCAAGGACCATGGTCCGGCGCGCAAGCCTTCTTGGGCTTGAAGAGAACGGCGGCTTTATGTACGGCAGCCTTAACCAGGTGCGGGACGGCGCCATGACCACCGCGCTGGTCCTAGATATGCTGGCCGGAACGTCCGAATCGTTTTCGCAGCTGGCATCATGCCTTCCAAAGACATACCAGTTCAAGTCCAAGTTTGAATGCAGTTCCCGGCAGGCCGTGGAAAGGGCCATCCGGGCCTGCGCCGACCACGGAAGCCCAAAACGTATAGAGGACTTGGACGGCGCCAAGATCTGGGTAGATGAGGAGACCTGGCTGATGGTCCGGCCAAGCGGCACGGAGCCTCTGATAAGGATGTACGCCGAGTCCACGGACAAGAGCCTGCTTGATTCCAAGGTCGACGAGTACAGCCGCATCGTCAAGTCCAGGATAGGTGCATGACTTGGACAACGTTTTTAATACGCTTTCTAAACAGTAACAGAACAATCGGATGATCCCATAGGGTGATATGAAATGAGCAAACCATATTATGTAAAATTTGAAGCTTCTAAGGATCTCGTAAGCGCTGTTTACGAGGCAGTACGCGTGGCAAAGCAGAGCGGCAAGGTACGCAAAGGTACCAACGAAACCACCAAAGCCATTGAACGTGGCATTTCAAAATTGGTGGTAATCGCTGAGGACGTGGAGCCGCCAGAAGTAGTGGCACACCTTCCTATACTCTGCGAAGAAAGGAATTCGCCGTACATCTTTGTTCCAAGCAAGCAACAGCTTGGCGTGTCTCTTGGAATAGACGTTGGCTCGGCTGCAGCAACCATCGTGGATGCTGGAGAAGCTCAGCATATAGTTGAACAGGTAGTCAACTCTATTGCAAGCCTGAAAGCCAAGAAGGAGTAAAGCCGAGGCTGAGGCCAGATGAGCAAGGCAGTTGAAGAGAAGGTAACCCCCGCCGAAGTCATTCAGATCGTCGGAAGGACAGGCATCGCCGGCGAGGTAATCCAGGTCCGGGTCAAGGTCCTAGAAGGAAAGGACAAGGGCCGCATACTCACCCGAAACGTCAAGGGTGCGGTAAGAATGAAAGATGTGCTAATGCTTAGAGAAACCGAGCGCGAGGCTCGCAAGATAAGGTGACCTAGATGAGCAGAACAGCAGCTTCGCTTCGTGTATGCAATTTCTGCGGCACCCCAATATCTATTGGCCATGGCGTAATGCTCGTGAAAAACGACGGCCAGATTGAATGGACCTGCAGCAGCAAATGCAAAAAGAACCTCCGAACACTCAAGCGCGACCCAAGAAAGCTAAAGTGGACCAAGAAATACGCCAAGGGCGGCCTGCGCAAGAAGGGTGCGTAACCGGTGGCAGTGGAAAAAACACTGATCGTAGTCAAGCCAGACGGCTTTCGGCGCAGCCTCACCGGCAAGATACTGGCGCGCTTTGAAGAAAAGGGCTTTGTCATAAAGAACCTGACTTACTACAACTTTACCAAGGCCAAGGCCGAGGAGTTCTACTCTGTCCACAGTGAAAAGCCGTTCTTTGGCGAGCTGGTCTCGTTTATAACGTCCGGCCCGGTGGTGGCCTGCATCCTTGAGGGGAACAACGCAGTGAACACCGTCAGGATAATGATCGGTGTAACCAAATCTTTTGAAGCGGCGCCAGGAACAATAAGGGGCGACTTTGGTCTGGGCTTTACCGATAACATCATTCACGCCTCGGACTCGTCTGAAAGCTTCATAAAAGAGTCGAAGGTCATCTTCGCCTAGCTGGACTTTGGAGCTCAGGCAGCCCGTAGTAGTTGTTCTCGGTCACGTAGACTCTGGCAAGACATCGCTACTGGACAAGATCCGTGGAACTGCAGTGCAGGCCCGCGAAGTTGGCGGTATCACGCAGCACATCGGAGCCAGCTTTTTCCCCATTGAAACTATAAAGGAGGTTACCGGCGCCCTTTATTCCAGCCTCGCAAAGGCGGAAACCTCGATACCTGGCCTTCTTGTAATTGATACGCCTGGCCACGAAGTATTTGCCAACCTGAGGGCTCGTGGCGGCTCTGCCGCAGACATCGCCATCGTGGTGGCAGACGTCAACAAGGGTTTTGAAGCCCAGACCGTGGAGAGCATCGAGATCCTGAAGAAACGAAAGGTCCCCTTCGTCATCGCATTAAATAAAGTGGACATGATTACAGGCTGGCGGCCCTATTCGCGGTTTATCTCAGAAGAAGTGAAAAAGCAAGAGGCCCACATACAGACGATGCTTGACGAAAAAATCTACACAGTACTGGGATCCCTTTCCCGGCTGGGTTTTTCGTCAGAAGCCTTCTGGCGGGTCCGGGATTTTACCAAGGAGGTTGCCATCGTCCCGGTAAGCGCAAGGACTGGAGTTGGAATTCCAGAGCTCCTGGCAGTGCTTGTGGGCCTGACCCAGCAGTACATGGCCAGGCGGCTTGAACGGCATACCGGCGCCGCCAGGGGCATAGTGCTTGAAGTAAACGAAGAGCCCGGCCTGGGCCCGTCGGCCAACGTTATCCTGCTAGACGGCATACTCCGGCAGGGCGACAGCGTCGTCATGGCAAAGAGGGACGGCGCGATAGCCACCCGGGTCAAGGCGATTCTGCTGCCAAAGCCGCTGGATGAAATGCGTGACCCCCGTGACAAATTCAAACCGGTGACAGAAGTTATCGCTGCGGCCGGCCTAAAGATAACCTCGCCGGACCTTGACGGAGTGTTGGCGGGAAGCCCGCTTTACGTCTATGAAAAAGAAAAGGGCGAAACCGAGCAAGAAAGGCTCAAGTCGCTGGTAGAAGGCGAAGTCAAGAACGCCATCGTCAGCAATACCAACACCACCGGAGTCGTACTGAAATGCGATACCATCGGCTCGCTTGAAGCCATCATTGACCTTTTGAAAAAGGAAAGCGTTCCCATACGGACGGCTGATATCGGCAACATCACAAGAAGGGACATAATTGAGGCCTCCGCGGTAAGGGAAAGCGACAGGTACATCGGCGTCGTGCTGGGATTCAACGTCAAGGTGCTGGATGATGCCGAGAGGGAATCTCTGGACCGGAGCGTCAAGATCTTTAACGAACGGATAATCTACAACCTTGTCAGAAGCTACACCGACTGGGTTACCTACCAGAAGGAGCACGAAGAATCCATCCTCTTTAATGAACTGCCGCCGGTGTGCCAATTCCTGTTCATGAAGGGCTTTGTATTCCGGCGAAACGACCCTGCCGTGTTTGGAGCCGAGATCCAGGTGGGCAAACTCAGACAGAAGGTTCAGGTGATAAACGAGTCCGGCAAAAAGGTGGGGACCGTGCACCAGATCCAGGAAAGCGGCAAATCCATGGAAGAGGCCACTGCTGGCATGCAGGTGGCAGTATCGATAAAAGAGCCAACCATAGGCCGGCAAATAAACGAAGGCGATGTTTTCTATACGGACCTTAATAGCAGGCAGGCCAAACAGATATCGGAAAGGTTCCTCCACCGGCTCAACGAAAAGGAAAAAGAGGTCTTTAACCGGGTCCTGGCTCTAAAAAGGGCTGGGGATCCAGCCTTCGGGTACCTCTAGTCACTGGTATTTCTGCAACAGGCCTTCGAGACCCTTCTCTCCGACGGCGCCTATGGCCCTGTCAACCGCCTTGCCGTTCATGAACATTATGAAGGTGGGTATTGCGTAAACATCATATCTCATGGCTACTCCCTGGTTGTCGTCCACGTTGACCCTGCCAAAGGTCACCTTGTCTCCGTACTTTTTGGACATCTTGTCGAATATGGGCAGCATGAACTGACAGGGGCCGCACCATGTGGCCCAAAAGTCCACTAGGACTGGCTTGCTTCCGTTTATGATGTTGTCGAAGTTCTTTTCTGCCAGCTCTATGAGGTTCGGGTTTGATGCATGGGGTGATTTCTTTTCCTCGCTCATGTGTGGTAAAAATGATCTACTCGCTATTTAAAATTTCCAGCTACTTTCTGTGCCGCCTTGAAGCAACAAACCATGCTACTCCAGCGCCAATGGCCAGGCCTCCAAGAATTCCCAGCATTGCCGCCGATTCTACCTGGGGCCTGACGTTGGCCACGGCGATGGTAGTTGCGGCGCTGCCGCTGTTGCCGGCAGCGTCTACAGCGACAAGCTTTAGATCATACTTGCCGTCTTGAAGGTCAGCAGTATCAAGCTCATGCTGCTCCAGGCCAGTCACGTCGATGGACTTTTTGTCTCCCACTGTCAGCGTAACAAGCCGGAGGTTAGGATCCTCTGCCTTTACTCCTATCTGGATCTTGCCTTTCAGCTCCGAGCCGTCTGGTGCGCTGATGGTAGTCTTTGGAGCAGTGTTGTCAACCTGCAGCTGCAGGCTCTTTGTCATGCTGTTGCCTGGAACGTCTGTCGATGTTATGGAAATCTGGTGCTGTCCATCGGCAAGCAGCGTTGAATTTATGGGCAGAGACGATGATTCGGTTGATTCAACGGGCAAAGTGGCATTGGGAAGAGACACCCTTACGGGCGCTGCCACTCCATTTCTGTCAGTCACGTTCCAAATCAGCATCACGTTGCCAGAAATGAAGGTGTTGTCAGCAGGCGTGATCTCGGTCCCGTTTTCATAGCGCAACAGGATTTCAGCAGACGGCGGCGTTCTGTCCACATCAAACTCTGATACCACAGTTGACGAATGCCCGACAGTGTCGGTGGTCTCGACATACAGGCGGTGCGGCCCCTCCGCCAGGTTCTCGCCGTCCAGAACTATGTCAAACTTTTGGGTTGGATCGCTGGAGACTGCCTGCTGACGGGTAAAGACATTCCCGTCTATGGAATAGCTCAGGCCTCCTGGGTTGTCATCGTCAACTGTAACTGGCACTGGCTGCCTTCCGATAATGTACCTGGGGACATCGACCGCAATCTTGGGCGGGGTGGTGTCCGGCAGTATGGTTGAGAATTTGGCCTCTACCGTTACCGGTTCATTGAGGCTCTGGCCATTGAAAAGCGTGTTGTGCAGCAATACAGAATATGTTCCGGTCTGGTTCACCGGCACTTGCAGTACTGTCGAGTTGCCGCCGTTGTTCTGGCTGAAAAAGAATGCTCCGCCCTCGCTGAAGCTGGAAGTTCCAAGCCAGTCGTTGCTGGGCCAGCCTGCAAATTCCTCAAATACTCCGGACGGGACAGTCGTTGCAACCAGCCGGCCATCCGGGCCAAACGCCATCACGTTTATGCTTGTCGAGTTGTGCGGCCACGATATCTCCAGGCTCATCGTCGTGATGCTCTTGTCCTGTATGCTAAAGTAGTACGACCGCCAGTCGCCGGTGGTGTACCTCGATGTCATGTCTGAGAGGCCGCCGACATAGCCGTTGGGCCTCAGGCTGTCAACATCTAGATCCTTGGATGGAGAGATTACCAGCGGAACTTCCTTTGAGTCCGGCTTGGCAGTAACCACGTAGCTTACGGGCATGACGACTTTATGGCCTGACTTGCTCTTGGCTATTATCTCGCCATAGTGTATACCAGGAATGGTGTCGTCGTTCGTTACAACGGACGCGCCCACGCTTGCTTTGCTGTGCGGCTCGACGGTCAGAAAGGCCTTGTCCTTTACAATGTTCTGGTCAAATTGTACTTCGTGGTTGGGCATGCGTTTGTAGAATTCGACAGTCAGCGTGTAATCCATCGCAGTCGCGTTGATTTCTCTGTCGCCGCGCCAGAACGAGAATATGGACGGTACCGGGTACACCCCGATGACCGGGGTTCCGGTGAACTTGGTAGCCGGATCGGCTACCCTCAATTCCTGGATTGTTCCCCAGGAGCCGCCGCGGTTGACCATGTTGATCTCTTTGTATGCAACGTGGCCGTTCTCATCGCTATCATGCCAGTCATAGCTGTACACAGACGCGATTCTCATATAGTCTGCAAAAAGTTCAGTCGAGTTCAAAAAGCTGGAGAATGGGAAGTTTACCCTGGCCACCATCAGGTCCGCATCTTCTGGAATGCGTCCACCCATCATTTCTGTCAGGTTATAATAGTTCGGCGTGTATCCAAATTCCACGTCGCTGTGGGTCGGATCCCTTTCAAAGGGCCTGGTGGTGCTGTTCATCTGATGCCTTTCTAAAAGCTTTTCAACCGTGCTGGACAGCTCGACTTTGATACTCTCCGAAGATGGGTTTTCAACCACTACCTGCGTTGCGGCGGAATTGCCCTGTTCTATCTGACCGGCAAACCAGCGGGATTCTTCTGGGCCGGAGGCAGTTTCGGCAAGGTTGCTAGATAGGTCCGATCCGTAGCCGATAATTCCTGTGAAATTATACCTCGACAGGGCCGGCGTAATGGCCGTCAGGATGTTTTTTACCGTGTCCGTTGTGTAGACGGAGAACATGCCCTCTGAACCTCTCGACAGTTCAATGGCCGACATTGCATCAACCCGGCCGGCTCCCTGGACGAAGGGATCGTTTTTGAGGTCTTTGGCCGAGGACATCAGTATGCTTTTGACCTTGAACGGGTCGACGGGCTCGCCCCGATCCTTCATATCCTGCACGACCAGAGCCGCGGCTCCGGCAACCATGGGGGCGGCCATGCTCGTGCCTCCAAACAACGTGAATGCCGCATCATTTCTCGGGTTGTCTGGCCTCGACTCGGGGTTCTTGACTATCACCGAGGCCGGAGTGAACCCAAACGAGCCGACGGCCATCAGCTCCGGTTTTGGATCCCCTAGCAGGCTTGGACCCCTGCTGGAAAAGTCGGCAACCTCGTCATAGGCTTCTGCAGAAGAGCCAAACCTGGTGATGTTGGCGAATCCCGCGTACCCCACGTGAACGTTGTTGGTGGTTGCCCCCACCGAAATTGTCAGCGGCGAGGCGTTGGGCGCGCCGATGGTCCCGTACCCAAGGCCGCTGTTGCCGGCGCTGTCTACCATCACTGTGCCTCCATAGTTGTTGTCGAGCACCTTTGGCAGCACCAGAAGGGAGGACATGACGCTGAGCAGATCATAGCCCGGTCCGGCCTTTAGGAGCGGGAAGTTGGATATGCCCCAGCTGTTGCTGATGATGTCGGCCTTGTGATCGCCGGTGTACCGCCATCTTCCGTCCTGCAGGTCAAACCCTGCTGCATAAAGCCAGCCGTAAACAGCATCGCCGAGCCAAAGCGCCTTGACCGGGATTATCTTTGCATCCGGCGCCATCCCTGCGAGGTGATATTCCGTCCCATTGTTGTACAGGGCGTATTCATCGATGCCCTTGGATGCCACGGTTGCTGCCGTGCTTGTACCGTGACCCTGGAAGTCGTACATCAAGCCAAAGTAATCGCCGCCAGGGTCTATCGGCTCGAGCAGCTTGGCCTCAACTGTGCTGCCGTATGCGGTGTCAGTATTCAAACTGGTCTTGTTTTCTACTACGCGCCATACGTCCAGCACCCTTGCCCCTGCCGTGCCTATGCTGTAGTCAGGAAAACCGTCCTTGTCATGGTCGTATATCATGAATTCGCTGCCTTCTCCGATCCTGATGGGCTTTTCATCGGTAAAGTCGTATGTTGGTTCTGTGAAAAGATGCCCGGCCTGCGGATGCACCCTGGAAATGGTCTGGCTAAACAGAGACCATCCGTATGACATGTCCGGTATTACCGTGTCGTACACGCCGGCCTCTTCGCTATCGACGACAAGCACGGGGACTATCTCTATGACAAGGTAGCCAAGCTGCATGTGCAGCTGGTAAATTACGCCGAACCTGTAGATACCGCTTTTCGACTTTATGTAGTCCTGGCTGTCGTTGCCTATCTTCCAGTCGATGCTGGCCGTGGCCTCAAGCACGGGGGTCGCAAAGTACGGGTAGATCGAGTTGTAGACCGGTATCTTGCCCTCCGATGTTCTAAGGAAAACGCCGGTCCCATTGACATAGGCAGTGGAAGTAATGCCCTCCGGCAGGGTTGCATTTACAGAAGAACTGTAATTCATTATCCGGCCGGACTGCTCGTCAATCTTGGCTATGTATTTGGCCTGGGTAAGCACGATTCCCTGGCCATCGGCGTCCAGCATGATGGGGATGTTGTGTTTGTCCCTTGCTACTGCATGCTGCATGTCCGGGTTTGAAAAGTCTGTGCCGGTGTCCACTATGGCCACCGTCGCCCCGTCTCCGGTGATGTTGTACTTTTGGGCCACGGCATCAGATCCGATTATTGACGAACCGGAATACCTGCCGGGGCTTGTAGGTATGGAAGGATCGGACGGAGCATTGTATGAAATGGAATCAAACTGGAGCGGCGCATCTGAAGAATAAAGAAACCCTGCGCCTGCCGGAAGCGGCGCCTGGGATACCGCGACACCCATAAACGGCGCGTCCTTTTCCATGCCGCCGCCAAGGCCCACGACATGCGCGTTTCCAGCAAGGACGCCTACGTCGCCTTTGCCAAAGACCAGCGTCCTTCCCGGGTTGCCGTTGTACTGCAGATCGCCAAGATTGATGGCACCAAAATCCGATCTTATGGCACTTTTAGGAACAGTAAAACCGTAAATGTTTACAGCGTCAAGAGACGGAAGCTGTTCAAACTGGTATACATGCGGACCAGATTCGACAGGCGTAGAATCTTCAAAACTTGCTGGTAGGGAATAAGCTGGCGCTACAAATACCGACATAACCAGAAGCGTAGCCACTACAGCAGCGGTTTTGATCAAAGATCAGGATAGGGTTGGCATGTCTAGGTTATTACGATTTCGTCGGCTCAAAAAAGAGAGTTAAAAAATTACTTGAACAGATCGTCGTACTTGCCCGTGTTGACGTCCGGGTAGACTTCCTTGGCCGGCTTTCCTTCCACCTTGACGCCCATGCTGACGCAGGAGCCGATGACTTCTTTGGTTGCGCCCTTGACATCCTTGGCGTACGAGCCGTCGATCTTCATCTTGGCTATCTTGACTGCGCTGGCCATGGACAGGTCGCCAGCATAATCCTTGCCTGCGGTGCCGGATCCCTTCGGAATGCCTGATTCCTTTGCCACCAAAGCTGCAGTCGGCGGGATACCTACCTCAACCGTGAATTTCTTTGTCTCGCTATCGACCTCTACCTTGACTGGGACCTTCATTCCTGGAAAATCCTTGGTCTTCTCGTTAATGGTATTGACTACTTGCAGGACGTTGACACCCATTGGGCCCAAGGCTGGACCAAGAGGCGGGCCTGCATTAGCCTCTCCGCCGCTTACAAGCGCAGAAACGGACTTTTTGTCTCCCATGGTAATGCCTACAATGCCAAGCTATCCAAATTATAATCGTTCCTGTTTGACAAATTTTTAAACATGTGTCTTGTAGACTTGATGGAGTTATGTCAGAAGAACCAAACGAAGGCGTCGGCACGCTGTTTTTCGAGCTGGCCGGCGATCTGCGCCTTTCGATGCTGGCAAGGCTGAACCAAAAGGATTACCGGCTATCACAGCTGGCATCGGAACTGGACGCGACCATGCAGGAGGCTCACAGGAACATGACGAGGCTGATAGAATCCGGACTCGTATCCAAGGGCAAGGAAGGCGAACTTTTGCTTACTTCCTACGGCAAGACCGTGGTTTCTCTTGTCCCAAGTTACGACTTTCTGTACAAGAACCGGGAATTCCTCCTGGATCACAGCCTCGGGGACCTTCCTCTCAAGTTCGTGCAACGGCTGGGTGCCTTCAGGCATTGCGAAATTGTCCATGGTGTGATGGCCATTCTGCAGCGCTGGAAAGATCTCTATGGTAGTTCTGACAAGTACATCAAGGAGATCATGGCCCAGGTTCCATTGGATCTCATTGAAACGGTCAGCAACAAGGTGCAGCAGGGCGTCACGTTCTCGTACATATTTTCCAGCAACGCCGTCGTCCCGAAGGGGAGGACGCAGCTCCTCCAGAAAGTGGGCTGGCGGAACTTTATCACAAAGGGTGTTGTAGAAAGGCGGATGCTTCCAGACGTCAGCGTGATGGTCATATTTAACGAGAAGCAAGGGTGCGTTTTGTTCCCGAACCAGAAGGGCGAGCCTGACCTGAACGTGATGTTTTACGGCGAGGATCCACAGTTTCTGGAATGGTGTTCAGACTTTTTTGCATACCAGTGGGATATGGCTGGCCCCTTTGATGAAAACAAGCTGAAGCACGAGGTCTGAACATTCAAGTTTTTATACGCCGCAGGCAATTAGATCGTATGCCAAAAGCCTTTGTTTTGATGAACGCCGAACTGGGGTCTGAAGACTCGCTTGTCAACGAGTTGAAAAAAATCGACGGCGTTAAAGAAGTCTACCAGGTCTACGGAGTTTACGACATCGTGGCGCAGGTTGAATCTGACACGATGGAGAAGACCAAGGAGATAATCACCTGGAAGCTTCGAAAGCTTAATGGCGTCAAGTCTACCCTGACCATGATTGTCATGGAATAAATCCGCAACTTTAATCAGATAGTATCTTGTTAGTAGATGCGTTGGGCCTGTTTAAAAAGAAAGAAGAGGGCAAAGGATCATTCAAGTGCCAGTATTGCAACATGACTTTTGACGAGAAAGAGCGTATGCAGCGGCATATGAGGAAGGCACACACTGAAAGGGGCGGGGATATGCCCAGCACGAATCCGTTTGGATTTAGCTAAAGACTTATTTCTGATAAGTTTGTTCTAGAGGTAGAAAGCCGGCGGCATGTTCCCAATTCATGATGATACAGAGCGGATTCACGGCAGGCCGTACCTGAACTATGCACTGATTGCCATCAACGCCATAGTCTTCATCTGGGAGGCCGCGTCAACAAGCTTCTTTACCAATGAGCGGGCTGTAAGAGACCTTTTTCTGACTTATGGGACTGTCCCTGACCTGCTTTTCTCCAACTTTCCTGCAAGCGTATTGAGCATCGTTACTTCGATGTTCATGCACGGCGGCATCGCGCATATAGTAGGCAACATGGTGTTCCTGTTCGTATTTGGCGACAATATCGAAGACAAGTTCGGACGCGTAAAATACATACTGATTTATTTTGCGTGGGGAGCTGCTGCAGCACTGTTACACAGCGTGTATGCCATATCCACTGGCGACGGAATGTCGCCTGCAGTGGGCGCCTCCGGGGCGATATCCGGCATACTTGGAGCGTATCTGGTCATGTTCCCCCGGGCCAAGATCTACACGATCATTACGGCCTTCTTTATCACCACGGTACGCATTCCTGCCATTGCCTACATACCCTTCTGGTTCGTGCTGCAGGTCATATTCGTGCTGATCGGTGATACCAGCGGCGTCGCGTACCTTGCCCACATAGGCGGGTTTGTTGCCGGCGTTGCAGCCGGTTTTGTGGGGCGAGGCATGATCCTGCCAAAGTTACAGGTCCCCGGCAAAGGCCCGGCTCTCAGAAAGCCGCCGGTCAAGAAAGTGCGGCCCAAACTCGAAGACGTGGTGTCCGAGTCCGCGCCAGAGGTCATCGAGGGTGCAAATTATTACGAAATCATTGCCGAGATACGGGGCGTTACCGATGCGTCAGAAATAGAGGCCAGGTACGACCCGGATACCCGGCTGGTAAGAATCACAGCCCGCGGCCAGCGAAAATACGAATCTACGGCAAAGCTACCGGACTCGGCGGCAAATCCTGTTGTGGAATACGTACACTATCTTAACGGAATAGCAAGAATCCGACTCACCAAATGAAACGGTGACAAGTACAGCAAGTTTAAAATATCCCGCGACTTTGAAATTATTGTACTATTTTAGGAGGAATGTGAAAAATGTCAATACAGCAAGCATCAGCTGGCGGAGTTCCCGTTTTGATACTGAAGGAAGGAGCATCACAGACAAAGGGTCGCGATGCCCAGAAGAATAACATAACTGCTGCAAAACTTATCGCAGAGATCGTAAGGACTTCTCTTGGACCACGTGGCATGGACAAGATGCTGGTAGACTCACTTGGTGATGTCACCATCACCAACGATGGCGCTACCATTCTCAAGGAGATAGATGTCCAGCACCCGGCGGCCAAGATGATGGTGGAGATAAGCAAGGCCACAGACAACGAGGTCGGAGACGGCACCACATCCGTGGTGGTGCTAGCCGGCGCCCTGCTGGAAAAGGCCGAGGAGCTTATCAACAAGGACGTGCATCCCACCATAATCGTTGACGGTTACAGAAAAAGCGCCGCCAAGGCCATCGAAGTTTTGAACGACATTGCCCTGAAGGTTTCCAGCAATGAAAAGGACCACCTGACAAGGATAGCCAGGACCTCGATGCAGACCAAGCTGGTCTCAAAGGAGGCAGACGACCTTGCCGCTATAGTGGTTAACGCTGCGCTGGCAGTATCCGAGAAGACAGACAACGTAAGCAAGATGGATGTCGACGACATCAAGGTGGAAAAGAAGGCCGGCGGCTCCATCCGTGATACAAAGCTCATCAAGGGCATTGTTCTTGACAAGGAAGTCGTTCACGGCGGCATGCCAAAGCGCGTGGAGAAGGCCAAGATTGCGCTCATCAATTCTGCACTTGAAATCGAAAAGACAGAATTCGACGCCAAGATCAACATCAGCTCTCCAGAACAGATGAAGATGTTCCTGGAAGAGGAAAACAAGATCCTCAAGAGCATGGTCGACAAGATCGTCTCTGCAGGCGCAAACATCATCATCTGCCAGAAGGGAATCGATGACATTGCGCAGCACTACCTGGCCAAGGCCGGCATCCTTGCCGTCAGAAGAGTCAAGGAAAGCGACATGACCAAGATGTCCCGCGCCACTGGAGCAAGGATGGTCAACAACCTGGATGACCTGACGTCCAAGGACCTTGGTTCTGCAGACCTGGTAGAGGAACGCAAGGTAGAGACAGACAAGTGGGTCTTTATCGAAGGCTGCAAGCACCCCAAGTCTGTTACAATACTGATACGCGGCGGCTCACAGCGCGTTGTTGACGAGGCCGACAGGTCAGTCCATGATGCACTCATGGTGACCAAGGACGTCATCGAAAAGCCGGCCATCGTTGCAGGCGGCGGAGCTCCAGAAGCCTACGCAGCTGCAAAGCTGAGAGAATGGGCAAGCACCCTTTCCGGAAGAGAGCAGCTGGCCGCAGAAAAATTCGCCGAGGCCCTTGAAGTCATCCCACTGGCACTGGCCGAGAATGCCGGCATGGATCCTATCGACACACTGACAGAGCTTCGCGCAAAGCAGAGCAAGGGTTCCAAGTGGACCGGCGTAGACGCAAGGAACACCAAGATATCTGACATGTCCAAGCTGGATGTGGTAGAGCCGCTGGCAGTAAAGGAGCAGATAATCAAGTCTGCCACCGAAGTAGCTTCCATGATCCTGAGAATCGACGATGTGATTGCTTCAACCAAATCCGGCGGACCACCTGCACCGCCCGGCGGCATGGGTGGAATGGGCGGCATGGAAATGTAGGGGTCCTTCGCCCAAATTTCCTACTTTTTTAATTCTGCAGATATCACTTCTTTTACCCATGTCCCTGTTTCTTTCATCTCTAGCAGCCTTGTCAGGAAATCATGCCAAGAAATCTGGCCGTACGCTTTTACCCATGCCTTGTAATGTTCCTGCAGGCCTTGCAGCGCGCGGCCATGGTACTTGCAATACTCGTCTTGGGCCTCCCTGCTGCAGGCCTGGCACTTCATGAAAGAATTTATTTATCAAGCAGATTTTAAGGCTTGTAGCCACAGCCATGTTTGCCGGTGTCCCAAAGACCGTAATCGTCGTGGCAGGAGCCTACCTGATAGCCTTCTTTGCCCTGGCTTCCGGCGTCGTCAACGCCGCGACAGAAGGATCTGGCATCAACACCTTCCTTCTGCCAACAAGAAGCGTCCAGACCATGGGCGAGACAGTTGCCATGTCCCTGATCCTTTTCATCGGCATGGCGGGAGTCTTTTTGCTTTACCGGTCCGGCCAGTCCCTGGCGCCAAAAACCCAGACAACATTTCTTGCTGCCGGCTTTGGCACGCTGGGGATCGCTATCATCCTTGGCTATCTGCTTGTAAGCGTGAAATTGTAGGCCTATAAGAAAAGATCGTCCCTGCGGGTATGGTCTCATGCTGGATGATCTCCACCAGTATGCTGTCCTCCGACTGCCTGGCGTTCATCCTTGTCGCGCTTTTTTGCTGCAGCAGCCTCCTGCTTGCCGGCGACTGCTTCCATCCGCCGGCCTTTCGGTACCTGAGCATGCTTGTAACCAGAACGGGAACGCCGTACGAAATTCCCTGTTTTAAAAGCAGCATCAAAAAGACGGACAGAAGGTGGTTCAGCTCCCCAATGGCCCTTTGCTCCCGCCTGCTGAAATAGTCGTAGTAAACACTGTAAAAGCTGTTGACCGAATCAAACACCACAAGCGAGCTTTCCTGCACGGCTGCCAGCGCATCTTTGAACATAGACAGGAACCCTCCCTCGGAGGGAAGGTAAAGGTCCATCTTGTTGCACTTGACGACAAGACCGGCGCGCAGGTACGCGGTCAACGCCGTATCCAGGTCCATGTACACTACCCTGTCAAAGGACTGTATCAGGCTGGAAATGTATCCAAGCTTGGCGTAAGGGTCGTCAAACATCAATGTGTTAAGGCCCTTCCTGCTCAGGATACGATCATGGTTATAGGACTCCACCATCCAGTGTTGTCGGAGGTCTGATATAACAATATGACAGATAGCCAAGAACAGGACCAGATCCGCCTTGATTTTCCAGTCACGAAAAAGATGATCTACATGAACAACGGCGCGATAGCTCCCACGCCGCTGGTCACCATCAAGACCATGACAGATTTCATGCTAAAGTGCGCTGAGGAAGGCCCTGACTCGTCTGGCACTGCCGACTATATCACCTCGCTTCTTGGCGAGCTTAAACTGAGGGTTTCGCATCTAAT
>JBBISN010000035.1:16014-18849 GCA_037441265.1 Nitrososphaera sp.
GGAAGCAGGCTTGTTGCCATGAGCCATGCCCTGTACAACACTGGCGCCATAATGCCTGTAGAACAGGCGGGCAGGATTGCAAGGGAAAACGGCGCGCTGTTCTTTGTGGATGCGGCGCAGACGGCCGGCACTCTAAAAATAGACGTCAAGAAAATAGGCTGCCATTTCATGGCCTTTCCGGGGTTCAAATGGCTTTGCGGGCCTACCGGCATCGGCATATTCTACTGCAGCAAGGAAGCGTCGGAACTGCTTACTCCGCCATCCATAGGAGGGGAATCCGCGATACTGTCGGGCACCGGTGTCCTGGCGTACATGGACATGCCGGCGCGCCTCCAGACGGGCTTTCGCAACTACCCCGGCGCTGCAGGACTTGAAGCGTCTATTCGATACGTCCTCCGGCTGGGCTTGGAGAACATCCGGAACAAAAACATGAAGGTGGCCAACACACTTTATGACGAGCTTTCCAGAATCCCCGGGATCGCGATGCACGGGCCAGACGATCCTGACCAGAGAACATCCATAGTCACCTTTACTGCAGATTCTTTATCCATGGTCAAGAAACTGGAAAGCAACAACATCGTGCTTGCTGAGCGCGATATCGGAAAAGGAAGGAAGGGAGTCAGGGCCGCGCCGCACTTTTTCAACAGTGAACAGGAAGCGCTGCAGGTCGCAAGCCAGGTAAAGAGCCTGGTGTGATTACTTTTTCTTCTCTCCCTGACCTTCTATAACTATCATGGTCAGAGTCGACCGCACCTTGTCTATCTTTCTTACATGCCAGGTTATGGTTTCGCGAAGCTTGTCCATGGTGTCTGCCCTGATCTTGGCGATGATGTCGTACACGCCGTACACGCCGCTTACCTCGACGGCCTCTGACAGCTTTTTCAAATCACGGATGATGTCTTCTTCAGATCCAAGATCGCAGTTGATAAGGACATAGGCTGTTGGCATACGCTATTATCAGAACCAGAGTTATTAAACAAATCGCAGCCCAAATTCGTCATCTGTCCTACATCTGCTTATTAGGAACGTTTCTGGATCCAAAAGCATGCGGGTTGTAGACCTGACGATGAGTATCTCTCCAGATATCAAGGTCTTTCCCGGCTCGCCGCAGCCGTCTTTCATTTCCTGGTCCCGGTTCGATGTCCACAAGTACGACTCGGAAGTGGTGCACATGAGCACGCATACCGGAACGCACATGGACGCGCCGTCGCATTTTAGCCCCGGCAGCAAGTCCATAGACATGATCCCGGCCGGCAGATTCCTGGGCAGCGCCGTGTTGCTAAGAGTGCCTCTGAAAGCCAACGAGACGGTCCAGGTCTCCGATATCAAGGGACGCATACGTAAAAACGACACGGTGGTACTTGCCACCGGCTGGGAGCACAGCTACGAAAAAGACAGCTACATGAAAGAAAACCCGGGGCTTTCAGGGGAGGCTGCCAGGTACCTGGTAGAAAGGAAGGTCAATGCCGTGGCAATAGACGGACCCAGCATCGACCCTGCATACGATCCTGATTTTACCGTGCATAACATACTGCTTCCAGCCGGGGTGATAGTTGTTGAAAACCTCTGCAACCTGGACAAGGTAACAAAAAGCCGGTTTACCCTTGTCATGACGCCGCTAAAGCTGGCCGGTGCCAGCGGCTCACCGGTACGCGCGATTGCAGTGCTCTAGTTGCCTGTTATTCCCTGCGCCACAAGTATGGAGTAGCAGCCAAGGCCGCACTCCTCGCATATGGGCTTCATGGCCTTGCTGTCTGCGCTTCCAATGCAGCAGGGCTGCTTTACGCGCCCCATGTGGTCCAGCGACAGTATGGCCCACGACGGGCAGTCCACCGGCGTGGTACCGATTCCGCCCCAGTTGCCCTTCATCAGGGATATCTGCCTGACGTCGTTTATGACAAAGTCCGGGTACTTTTCCTTCAACGCTATTATGCCGTCCACCACCTCGTTGCGTTTCTCTCCAAACGGCATGAAAAGCGGATCCCCTTTCATGAACGGGGTGTGGAACTGAAAGCCGATCTTGTTTACCTTGCCGCGCCATTCCTCGACAAGGTCCTGAACCGTGGCATAGTTCTGGGAGTTTATGGTCATGGTTAGCCAGATGTCCTTCCATGCCGGCTTGCCCCGCCTGTCGGAACCTTCTATGTAGTCCAGTATATTCTTCTTGGTCTTTGCATAGGAGCCCTTGCCCCTTATCTTGTCGTGGGTCTCCTCGGTTCCGTCCATGGAAACCCAGTAAAAGTACAGGTTGTCAAACCTCTTTAGCGGGAACGTGGCATTGGTGACCACGCAGACCCGCTTGGGCATCTCCTTGCAGAACATCTCGATCACGTCCGGCCTGAGGGTCGGCTCGCCTCCCACCAGGGTGACGACGAATATGTGGTTCTTGTTCATCTTTTCGCGGATTATCTTGCGCCAGTCCTCAGCAGAGAGGTCCTGTTCTTCCTTCCTGTTAAGCCACCAGTAGCAGTGCGTGCAGTGCAGGTTGCAAACGTTGTTTACGTCGACAGAGCCGTACATCGGCGCCTTGATCTTGAACATCTTGTAAGCGGCCATCTTTTTGAAAATGCTGATGTAAAACGGCATCTCGCGGATAAGGTCAGTTATTCCGCGACCATAAACCAGGTCAGCCATTATGATAATGATGCATGCTGGCTAATTAAGTGTAGAGGTCGATATACCATTAAATTATGCTGCATACGAGCGTAAGACTGCTTGGGCCCGTAGCTCAGCCAGGTAGAGTACCGGACTTTTAACTTCTAAAGAAAGAGATCCGGCTGTCTCGGGTTCGAATCCCGACGGGCCCGCTCAAATTGTAAATTCGTGCTGGCTTAT
>JBBISN010000036.1:0-18436 GCA_037441265.1 Nitrososphaera sp.
GCTTTTACTGTCTCACACGGTTTGCGTAAACTGGCAATCGTACTTGGACATGCCCATCGTACGCTTAAATCGCTAACGTGGCATGTATGGTACGGGCTTGAGCAAGATAATCCGGGTTCTTCTTCAACCCGTCGGTGCGGTTCCTGATGATGTACTAGAGTTTTTGCAAAAAGATCTTGGCAAGCAATTTGACAGCTGCACATTTAGCATATCGCAATCCATGGAAATCCCGCTGCACGCATTTGACGAAAAGAGAAACCAGTTCAGGTCCTCGATGGTCCTGGACTGGCTTGACAAAGCGACGCATGACAAGATCCTGGGCATCTGCAACTTTGATGCATACGCCAAAGGCCTAAACTTTGTTTTCGGCGAGGCCCAGCATGGTGGAAGGATATTGGTCATCTACCTGCCCAGACTAAGGCAAGAATTCTACGGTCTTGATCCGGATGTTTCTCTATTTTTGCAAAGGGCAGTCAAAGAAGCTGCCCACGAATTGGGGCACAGTTTTGGCCTTTATCACTGCAGGCTGCCTTCATGCGTGATGTACTTTAGCAATTCTTTGCTTGACACTGACAGGAAAGGCAAAGGGCTTTGCAGCAGATGCAAATCAGCGCTGGCAGAATAGTCGGTCTACCGGATGAATTGATAGGAAGGCTTGTATCCAGACCCGGCCCCTTTCTTCATCGCTTCTACAGCTTCTTCCGGTGTCAGCAGCGGCGTTGTCTTGATAGTCTTGAGCGCGCCTCCAGCCGCAAAAGCCATTGCAATGGCCGCCGCACTGATATTGTCTGGCATGCTCAATACGAGAACTACATCGTACTCTCCAAAGGAGAACCAGCCGCCTTCAACCTTGCCGCCGAGATGTTCTACCGCAGGCCGGATGGCCTCTATTCGGTTTTGCGGGTCTTTTGTAAGAACTGCCCATGCCTCAGGCGTATAAGCTGCCTGAACCAGATAGCATGACATAGCTTAGTAATGGTGTTCTATGATATAAGCGTGCAATATAGAGGGCACAAAAAAAGAAAAAAGGAGGATTACTTGGCGATTTCGAACTCGACTACCGCGCTTACAGACACGTCAGTAAAGCCAGGATTATAGAAGCCCGGAGACTGCATAAAACTTACCCCGTGGTAGTACACAGGATAGCTGCCGTAGTACGGGTTGTAGCCGCTCTGTCCGACGATCTCCACACTCTTTATCGACCTTACATGGGCGCCTAGGGATTCTGCGATCTCGGTAGCCCGGCTTTCGGCATTCTTGATAGCGTTTTGCGTCAGCTCTTTTCTGGCTTGTTCAATCTGTGCGTCAGATATGGTCGTTGTAATGTTGTCTATGTTGCCGTTTGATTTCTGAATGGCGTCTTTGACAGCTTCTAGGCTTTCAGCGTTGGTCTTTACCAGAATCTGCGTGTATGTTTGGTACGAAGAGTATTGCGGATATCCGCCATAGTACTGCGGGTTTACGTAAAAGTTCGTCTGCTGTATGTCGCTTTCAGAGATTCCTGCTTCTTCTAGGATCCCGACCAGCTTTTTGTATTTGCTGACGTATTCGTCAAGTGTTTCCTTGAGCTTGGCAGGCTGTGTGCTAAGGTTTACCCCGATTATCAATGGCTTTTGCTCAGATTCTGTTTCTGGTGGTAAAGTTCCGTCAGGCTGCGCAACGCCGCTTGCTTCCAGCAGCCTGGCCGAATATATCGGGTCCAGGTAGACACTCTCAAATCCATACCCTTCTTCTACGAGCTTGCTGACCAGCGGAGAGAGGCTGTCAACACTGGTGTGTACTGCTATGGTAGAATAGATGCTAAATGAGACATCGCTTGGATACTGGCCCGGTCCACTGTAAAACGGATTGAGGTACTTTTGGCCTATTGTCACGGTCGTGTCTTTTGAGACGTCAGTTACAGCTTTTGTTATCTGGGCTATGTATTCATCCTGTTCGGCAAGTGCCTTTATTGCATCTGATTGCGGTTGAGATTGCCTTGAGACGCTGAACATGACCTGGTCTGGTGTGATAGACATGCTGGCATCACCAGTCACCTTGACTGTGGAGTCTGCAGAGAGGCTTTCCTGGGCAGACGCTTCTTGAAGGCCCATCTTACTTGCTGTAAGCATCGGTACAGTAATAGCAGCTATAGCCAATATTGCTGCAAATACCGCTGCCTGCATCTTGTTGCCTTTATGTTCCAGAATATCCTTTCACCTTGTTGTTTAGATTGACATTGGCAAATACTTAAGATTTTGCCAAAACGAAGCCAACCGATTCGCCAACGAAATGTGGTTTGGCGTCTGTCACTTTTGAACTTGGATTGGACAAAATCTTAAATGCTGTGCGGCAGATATGTTGGACAGAAAGGATGAGGATTTCTTTTTCTGCATTGGTTGCGATGGTATTGATTTCAACTCTTGGAAATCTATTGGCAGAAGCCTCTGCCAGCAATTCTGCAACCATCATGAAAATAATAATCCCGCAGGGCGCTGCTGTCCAGGGAAATCTTGCCTACGCACCCGTCAGCGTCAAGGTACCTGCTGGAAGCCTGATAATCTGGGAGAACTTTGATTCGGTTCCTCACACAGTCACTTCCGGAACCGGACCGGACGATGCAAATGCCGGGAGGCTTTTTGACTCTGGGATATTGGATTCCAGGCAGCGATTTCAAATGTCAACCATCGGTCTCAGCCTTGGAGCCTATGACTACTTTTGCGTAGTCCATCCATACATGCTAGGAAGATTTACAATATCAGAATCAGCCAGCGAGCAGGAAACATTCCCACTTTCCATAAACGGCAATACATACGACATAGAGTATTCTGTCACTGGCGGCAAGTTGATCGGCCTTGTAGCCGACAAGGATGCATCAACCATAACAGCTGTTATTTATTCAACGGACGACGGGAACCTCCAGATAAAACTGCCGACCAGCGTAATTCGTGAATATTCTGGAGCCAACACCGTTGAATTCTCGGTCTTTGTCGACGGCGTGCCTGCCGATGTTAAAGACATAACCACCACGGAAGACAGTAGCACGCTTTCAATCAACTTTGGAAAGGGTGCAGAGATAATCGAGATAGTCTTGCCGCAAATTCCTGGTTTGTGGAATACTGGGCAGGTCATGATAGACGATAATACCTACCCAATAAGATACATGATAACGTCAGGTCAGGTTGAAAGCATGTTCGTGGACCTGCCTGCCAGAGCCCTGATGGTTACAGTCAATTCAAAGGACGCAGGTCAGTTGACGGTGGAGCTTCCAAGAAACATAATTGATTCCAGACAAGACAACAATGTTGACGTGCGATATCAAGTCTTTGTAGGAAGGCTGACAGAGAATGAAGGAGTCATGCCGGCCACATTTCAGGAAATAGAGAAAACAGACCAGAGAAGGGTATTGGTCATCGATTACCCGGCAGACAGCGAATATCCGTCCCTTATCGTGATAGATGGCACACATGTTATTCCAGAGTTTGCTTCGCTTGTTGTGCCGCTGATGGGGGCATCAATCGTCGGTACCATAGTAGCTGCAAGAACTTTGAATAAAAGATAACATGAACTGGAATGGAATGACAATTCTACATTAGACGGAGGTCGGGTACGAGATTGTTTGGTATGGTTTGAAGAAAGACGGCCCCCATAATGTTATCGTATGACGGATAATGTTTATGCATGACCAGGTATTGACTCACATTATAACAGTTTTTTACGGCGATCACTGATTTGATTTCTAAGCATCAAATGGTTGCCGATAATCTTAAGAGTTTAGATCACGTATTATCACTGTAGACCATGACGGCTGCAACCATTGGAGTCGGCAAAGTCTCTCGTCGTGATTTTCTGAAGCTTATGGCTGCGGCAGGCTCGGTCATGACTTTTACACCCTTTGTTGAATGGGGCAAGTTCCTGCCAAATCCAAGGTCGTCTGACGTCCAGAAAGCAAGGGCGGAGCTCCCAGATGGATCTCAGGCCAATGTCAGCACCTTTCCGGTCAATCATTCTGAGACGGTGATCTACCCAAAGACAAATGATCCCGTGTTAAACAAGGAAGCATTCAGGACCTGGCAGATGATAAGGCTTCCAAGGGAGCTTGGAGGAGACAGAAATGATGTTTCTGCATTCAGGATGTACAGCATGGTCTGCCTGCACCTTTGGTGCCTCTGGAAATATTTTCCAAGGGGGCCTGATCCGGAAAACCCCTCAAAGATCATCAATGGCAATGGTCAATGTCCATGTCATGGAAGCATGTATGATATCTTTACAGGCAAAGCGTACCAGGGGCCTGCAGCCCTGCAAGGCCCGCCATCAAACGTACTTCCAAGACTCGATCTTGAGGCTGATGGTGATGGGTATTTGTGGATACTGCCTGCCAACTGGAATGTAGATGGAAACGGGATTGTAGGGTATGGCAGATTTCTAAAGGAATAGAAAGTGCATTCTAATGAAGTAAAACCGTCGTTAGTTCGACTGACTGAATGATTTGTTACCCAGAGGCAAGGTCAGAAAGTCATTCAATGTTGATTGCAAGAACTTCCGATTCGAGGTATGGTGAAACAAATGTTGCTTCAATGAAGTATTGTCCGGGTTCTGCTGGCCTAGAAGCTCCATTTTCGTAAACTGTCTGATCCCAGACAAGAGGAATCGAATCACTCAGGCTGAATTTTGAATGGGGTTGTACGACCGGATATTCAGAGTAATCCGCAATGTAACTGAGACCAGAGACTGGATTTCCTGATGAATCCTTGATGGAAATGCTTGGAATTACTTCTTTTATCTCAAATGATTTGTCGCTGGTGTTTTCAATGTAAAGATCAAAGGTAACAGCCTCGTTCTGCTTGTATGTTTGCTTATCAGAGGACAAAACTAGTTTTACTCCGTCGTATATACGTGCATTCACCTTTATGACGATGGGCTCCACGTTCAAAGTAAGACAGCTGACCTTAACAATGTCATATTCAGATTTGTCTTCTATCGGCTCATCAGCAATGGTAAGGACGACGACTCCCTTGAACTGATAAATGCCAGGATACTTGGGTGCATAACTCTGACCGCTGCCTGTGATATCCAGACTGGAGCCCGGCTCAAGTGATTTTCCACCAAGAAAATAATTCGCATACATGGTCATTTTTCCCCAGTCTTCCTGCTTGATCCCATTTGCAGATGCATAGTAACATGGCTCGTTGGTCTTATCTGGTCCTTTACTTTCCATGGGGACGGGTTCTATGTTGATGTTGTCAATGCTAAAGAATTCTTTTTCGTCTCCATCATTTACCAGAACCAGCGAATTATTGAAAACCTCGTCTGTTTCAAGATCGGTCTTGTCAATGCTAAACCTCAATGACAGTTTATGCTGGATATAATCCGGTATTTCGTCTAAGATAGTAAAGTAGTCTGGCTCAGACGTTAATAGAACAACTTTTCTATTCTCGTCTCCGGGATCATCATTACCAATCAAGACTGGCATGGTCAAGTAAACGCTATAATCACCGGGACCAGCCGTTGTGCCGTCAAGAGAAAGTCTATCCCAAGCAAGACCAAAATACCTTCCAGAGTAAGCAGGTGCAGGGGACAGTTCTTTACTTCTCGCAAACTCGATGTAGCTTAAATCTGAGAAATCCTTGATTCCCAAACTCTGGTAGTAATCAAACACTATCTTATCGTTTGAAGTTATGATGTAATTGGGACCTATCGATGGCCAGGCTACTATCTCCCAATCTTGATTTTCCTCTTTGACTATGGTCAGATTTGTTGGCATAAAGACATCCCTATCTCGATAGAACTGTCTTGGGCCCATCTTCTCAATATTCAGAGAGATGCCTGCAGGGATATCAGAGGATTGTATTGCATAAACGGGATTTACTATGATATTGACCATTCTTTCTTTTTCAGCAAATGGAACGATACTCCCTGATTCATTTGAATCGATTACTCTCCACACAAAAACATCTACAGAATAAACGCCACTTTTCTCTGGAGTCCATCTGTTATTGAGTTCTACTAGACCTAGATCGGCAGGAATGGTTTTCTTGGACACTTGAACTTGATGAGCAACTCCGTCTTCGTCTTTGATTTGAGATATGTAAAGAATATCGATTTCTTCATCAAGTGGAACGCCATTTAGCTCTGATGAGATTATTACTTCTTGACCAGCCTTGATAGATTGCAACAACACACCGGACTCTGAAAGCATGCCAGACTCTGATTTTAGTTCTAATGATCCAGTAGAGAAAGGATACGAAAAATCGTCTGATGTGGCAAAACTTTGGTCAGCTGCGATGTTACTAGGATAATACATCAACAGCAAGATAACAGCTATAATTATAGAATTCAGAGGTCGTGTGGAATTGTCATCCATATAGCATAGATGCACCATATGTTACACACAGGATTCTTGTAAGCTTTTGCCCAACCTTTTACGCCGTATGGAATAACAAAAATCCGGATTGATTTCGAATCCGGTTCGTCTGCTACGCAGTCAAACAATGTGCATAAATCAAAAAGGGAGTGTTGCAACCCTGGCCCGCTACTTACAGAACGGATCGTTGGCATGCTCCGCAATTATCCAGCCCCTACCATAGCAGCAGAGACACTTTTCCTCCACACGCCGTGGTATTGAAATGCAAGAAGGGTTGGAGCTATCCGGTGAACACCGGACGGCACCGGTTCCAAGGCATGAAGGGCACCTGATGATTTTTGAGGGTGCAACGCCTTTGTTTTCTGGAACTACCGTCGACATGTAGTGTTAATTACGTCAACCGCCGATATAAGCATGATATCACGTGTTTAAAACACTCTTGTTCAAGATCAGTAAACGTCGATCGTTATTTTTAACGTGTAACCTGACGCGTATTATTATTAACATGCAACCTGAAAAAGGATGAAGGGCTTTGGTGTGTAAAGGGATCTGTGAGAGACACAAGGCGGTAAAACCCCTGCCAAACGTGAGCAGGTATCTGATAGGCCAAAAAAGATGCCAGATGTGCTGCCAGTTCATCATCTGGGATGGAATTTGGTGCCCCTGCTGCGGCATGAGGCTCAGGGAACGCCCAAGAAGTGCAAGCGACAGAAGGAGACTCAGGTTGCAGAAAACCGAGAGCCTGCTTGTTCTTCAATAAGTTGCAGTGAAAATGGCCATAGAATTAGTTTAAATCTGTGCCGAGGGTATCTGCGACAATTTGAGCAAACAAAAAGAGATAGCAATTTCATTTTCCGAAAAAGAGATCACCCCCGGCCAGGAGCTGCACGGCCGGGTGGAGATAAACTATGCCGGGCGGTTTGACAGCGTCGTGATAAACTCGCAGATCGAAAAATCAAACGACGTTTTTACCTACAGCTTGCTTAACGGCAAGAAGATAAACCACCCCTACGCCAGGCTTTCCATCTTCAAATCAGAGCTGGGCGGCAGGACCACCGTTGAATTTGTTGCCAGTACAAAGCACGCTCCGGTGGGTGATTTTTCAAACGTCAAGTTCAGGGCTGCCCTCATTCAGGAGCACAAGGAAATTTTTAGCGACGTGATTTTCATAAAAGTAGTGAAGAACTAGACAAAGTTCTCCACTATCACTATCTTGCCCTTCATCCAGGGGTGCGGCTCGCAGTGGTACGCGTAATCTCCCACCTTTGTGAAGGTGAATGAGAATTCCTTTCCAGGCATGACAAAGCCACCGCCCTCTTCGTTAGCAAGGGAGTCAAACTTGCCGTTGATGATGTCCACGTAGCCATCGTCTGTTGTAACGGTGTGCGGGACAACGTCCTTGTTGGTCCATATCACCTTGTTGGATATTTCGATGGTACCGCGGGCTTCAATGGGCGTAAAGTTTTTCACCTGCGACGGATTGGCAGAACCCTCCGCGATTTCAACGTGCGTGACTTCTGGCGGGTTTAGGATCTCTTCTTTGAGGTGTGGTTTTGCATTGGCCTGCGGAACGTAGACAAACTGATAGTAACCGATGCTAACAGCAACTGCAACGACAAAGGTTACAAGACTGATTCCGCCGGCGTGGTTTACCATTCGATCATCATGCCTCCATTTTCAAATATAAATGTCATGCCTTTCTGACATCCGGCTTGTCATGCAGGCCTGCAGCGTCTGGACCTGCCTCTGCTGTCTTGGCCGGCGGGCTGGATCCTGCTTGTTTTTGTGGTGGTAGCTGTGCTGGCTGTTCTGCAACTGCCTTTGCCGGAGTGGCGGTTGGCGGAGCCGCAAGCGGCTTTTCCTGTGGTGGAATCGCCGTTGGCTTTGGTGCAGCCGGTGCGGGCTTTGCAGCCGGTGGTGTGGGCTTTGGTGGAGGCGCCTTTGCCTGTGCCCTGCCATACCTGTAGATGTGGAACATGCCTGCAAAGACCAGCATCATTATGCCTAACAGGAACAGCGAGTAGTTCTTCATGCCGCCCAGCAGTGCATAGTATGCGGCTATGTTGAGGTATACCTGGAATCCGAGGAGCACGACAAACAGTGCATAGATCCACTTCTGCGAAAAGTCTATGGACGACTTGCCAGCTTTCTTTGGCTGGGCCTTTGCGTTGGCCTCGGCGTGTTTGGCCAGTTTTATCATCATGTACGTGAATCCAAAGGAGAGCGGCACCAGCAGGATCATGACCAGATAGAAGAATATCGGGTCTATGACAAGCCGCTCAAGCAGAGCCTTGTTCCTGCTTGGGTCGATGTAAAAGCCCCAGTATGTGGTGACAATGATCTGTGCAAGGCTGGTGATGCCAAACGCTGTGATAATAGGCCGGTCTTTCCAAGAGAATTTCTTGTACCTGTCCACAAACGGTATGAGCAGCAATGCCCCGATGAACAGTCCAGGCCAGGCCACACCTGTTACGAACTTGTCGTACATTGTGCGCAGGAAGGAATACAGTCCTGTAAGATACCATTCCGGAACCGTGATACCAGGAGGCACGTTGGGGTCGAACTTGAGACCCATGCTTACCGGGAATACACCTCCGGCGAGCATGATGGCGCCGGATATGGCCATGACCATTGGAACATCAAAGACCAGGAACCTTGGGAAGTGGACCACCATCAGACCCAGCAGGGCTATGGGCAGCATGAACACGTGGAACACGTAGAATCTCAGGATAAAGTCGTGGAATCCTGCTCCAAAGAACGCGTCCCTCATCTGCGGCCCCATGATGGGTATAGAGTTGGTCAGCGACGCCGCAATAGAGATTGCCAGCTCGGCACGTTCGCTGAATATGATGTCGTATCCGGTGAAGGCTTCTAGGATCGTAAGAACGCCAAGTATGATGCCGGTTACCCACAGTATCTCGTTTCTGATTTTGTACCTGCCGCTAAAGTACTGGTAGTACATGTGCAGTATGGCCAGCATGACCATGGCATTGGAAGCATGGTAGTGTATGTTCCTCATGTGGAAACCGTACGGGATGGTGTCGTTGATGTTCTTGACGCTGTTCCATGCCCTGTCCAGAAGCGGCTCGTACCAGAGCATGAGCAGGGCTCCGGTGATGCCCAGTATGATGAATACGACGAATGTGAGCATGCCAAGAAATCCAAGGGGGCTGACAAACCTTCCAGGGAAGGTAAACTTCATCCCCATGAATATAGTTCTCTCTACCCCGGCGTACGTCCACCGGAAGAATCTTACCAGACTGTTTTCATACGTTAAGGAAGCGCCCATATCCAACTATACCGTTTTTATCAGGACTCCATACCGGAGGAAGTATCCATATATTTCCATCTTTGTCGACCTCGACGTCCAGCTTTGGAAGCACGTTTGACGGCGGACCTTGAAGCGATGCAGGACCTGCAAAAGCCTTGCCTGTAAGAGGATCGTACATGCTGCCGTGACAGGGGCACTCGCCTCTTTTCCTTCCTTCTGCAGGCCAGTACTTCCACAGACACCAGAGGTGCAGACATACCATGCTGTAAACTCTAAAAGCAGAAGCGTCGTTATTGTTTCCCCCCAGCTCTTCTGGGAGACGGATGATCTGCCATGTGCGGAAGGCCTCGGTATTGAGCGAGGGATCCGCGCTCTTTGGATACACAATGGCCTCCGAATGGTTAACCGGAAAATCCTTAACGTTGGCCCGGATTCCGCCTTTCAGCTCGACGGGCTGTCTTTCGGCGGCAGTTCCAGCCGGATTGGGGAGGAATTTGCCCCATTCAACAAAGGGTGTAAACGTCATGACGGTACCGGCGGCTGCCATCAGCTTGAGAAAGTCTCGCCGGGATACCTTTCCTCCCGTAACTGGAGGATTCTGAGCCATACTAGGAAAACACTCCGAGAATTACTTAATAAACGTTTGTCCAAGTTCAGCGGGCCTTCTGCTTCTCAGCCCACGAGGTGCCATCCAGCTTGGCGTATTTCAGGTAAGCTCCGGATCTGTCCGCGCCAGAAACATTGACGTTCTGCATGTTTGCCTCAACGAACACTGTCTGGAACATCCTGCTGCTGGTCAGGTCAGCGTCCTGCAGGTTTGCCCACATAAAGTTCGTCCTTGTCAGGTTGGCGCCGGCCAGCTTGGTAGATTTCATCTCGGTGTACATGAAAAGTGTCTCAGTCAGGTTCGCACCTTCAAGGTTCACGCCGTTTAGGTCCGCCTGGACAAAGTTGGCCCCCGTCAGGTCAGCGCGAGAAAAGTTGGCCCCAGAAACGATGGCACCGTTCAGGTAAGCTCCGGAGAGGTTCTTGCCGGAAAAATCCTTGCCGGTAAAGTCAAGCTTGAGAGTAAGGTTGTTCATCCTCCACGTGTTGAATTCCTGCACCTTTCCTTCCTGCAGCAACTTTAGACCTTCTTCATAGCTCATGCTTAGCACCTCTTTTCATCGTGCTTGACGCTATATATTCAATCTTATTGCAGCCAGGGGTTTATGCCCTTCTGGAACCGGAGTGAGTCTATCAGGCCCTCTGCGTAACCTATGCTGAGGACTGCAAGTTCATGCTTGCCCTGCCGCAGGAACCTTTCTGCGTCAGAGATATAGTACTCGGCGTTGTCTAGAACCTCGAACATCCCCTTGTTGTCGGTTTCTGACCGGAGGATGTTTCTCATCTGCTGCGCTGCTTCCTTGGCCTTTGGGGCGTACCTGTCAACCATCTGGGCCGATATCCTCCGGATGGCCTGCGTGTTGTCCGCCGGGTTGTCGATATTTTCAGTCAGCAAGGCTACGGCATCTTCTTCGGTAAAGTGAAGCGCGCCGGGAATTATCACTGAATGCGGGCCGGACCCAAAATCGATGCCTGCAAGGGACTTGAATTTGCCAGAGGCAAGCCGCTGGTCGTCTGCGCCAACCCGCGACGCAACCACGGCAAACGTGTTTTCAGAAAACACGCCTTGGCGCTGATCGTTTTCCACGTCCAGCAGCATCTGGAAGATCGTCGCCGGCCCAAGGAAGAAGGGCACGGCCTTTTCGTCAAAGCTGTATTCTGCAAGTATGAGCGTGTGGTTTCCTGCAAGAAGGTTGTCAAAAACGGTGTTGTAAACACTTATCGCGGATTTCGGCTCAGACATCATGGTGACCGTCCGGCCGAACTTGTACATGTGCAGACCGGTCTCGCCCATTATGGACGCGATGCCGGAAGCGGCGTGCAGAACTCCAGTCTTGATGGATCTTTTTGCCGCCCTGATGCGAAGCTCGCTGTGCGTTGTGGCGATCAGGGGGTCTCCGTACGTGACCAGGGCCACTTTTCCGGACACTGCAGCATCAAGGATCTCCCTTCCGTCTTCGACGAACCATCGCTGCACGGGCCGGATCTGCTTTCCAAGCAGCGAGCCAAGGCTGGCCATATCGCTGTCAGAAAGCAGGCTGGTGAACCTTTCAACATAGACAAGATCGCAGTCTTTGAGCACCTCGACGGCGGCAAGGCTGAGCCCCTTGTAGCCGTTGATGCCGGTGCCTACAAACCAGAGCATGCAGTCAGGAGGCCGGGCCAGCTATATGATGTTACTTTTTGCCCTGCCTTTTGATGTGGTGTATGCGCGAGAGGTGGAACAGCGCCCGGCTGAACACCTCGATGCTGGACACGAATTCGTCGATGTTGACGCGCTCATCGGCAGTGTGCGACGCGTGCGGGTCCCCTGGTCCATAGGTGACTACCGGAACCTTGAAGCTGTTGCCCAGCACGTTCATGTCGCCGGTACCAGTCTTGCGGAGAAGCACCGGTCTTTTTTTGCACACGTCAAGAACGCCAAGGGACAGGGCCCGGACCAGCGCAGACGAATGGTCGGCCTCAAAAGGCTCCGTCTTGTCCTCAATCCTGTAGGTGGCCTTGACTCCCTTCTGGGCGGCCACCTTGGCTATAACGTCGTCTACGATGTTAAGTACGTTCTGGCACGTGGTGGTGGTAGGCACCCGCATGTCTATGGTTACCTTGCACTTTTGCGGCGTTACGTTGTGGCTTGACCCGCCGCTTATCTCGGTAAGGCTGCAGGTTATGGAATGGGCCTTTGTCTCGGCGGTGCCCACTCGCTCAATCTCGGCCTTGATGGCCTGCCAGAAATCATACATCTCTTCAACAGAATTCTTTGCCAGCCATGGCGCGCTGGCATGCGCGCTGTCGCCAACGTCGCAGGTCAGCCTGATGGCAAGCCGGCCCTTGTAGGCGATGGTGATGTTTTCAATTCCGCTGGGCTCGCCAAACATGGCGTAGTCTATGGCCATCTTGCTTTTTACCAGATGCTTGACTCCGGTGGCGTTGCCCTCCTCGTCGACTACGCCGGCAAAGATGACGGTTCCGCTCTGCTTTGGGAATTCCGATGCTGCCAGGAGCATGGCAATCAGCGGGGCCTTGGCATCGGACGCGCCCCGGCCGTAGAGGTGGCCGTCCTCGATTCTTACGGGCACCTGCCCGGGAACCGTGTCCATGTGGCCGCAGAGCAGTATGCGTGGCTCGCCGGTCCCCTTGGACGCAATGACGTTGCCGGCGCTGTCTATGTTGACCTGCTCAAAGCCCAGCTCGTTGGTGCATTTCTCCTTGATAAAGCTGGCAAGGGCTGCTTCAGACCGGGAAGGCGTATAGATTTCAAGGGCCTTCTGTAACAGCTCTACAGCATAACTTGGCGATACCATGCTGTCTTACCTTCTTTTCAGGTCAAGGGCGTAATCAATCATCATCCCGGGTATGTCAACGCCGGTAACCCGCACGGTGTTTTTGAATTCCGTGGTGTTGTTCACTTCATGCACCATCAGGCCGTCCTTCTTGCTCTCCATCAGGTCCACCCCAACTATCTGCCCGCCCAGAGCCTTTGTTGCCTTCATGCATATCTCCTCAAGCTCGCCGGTCACCGGGCAGGTCTCGGCGCGCCCTCCAAGGGCCATGTTCGTCTTCCACTCGCCGTCGCCGGAATACCGGTAGATGGCCGCAACAACCCTGTCGCCTACAACTATGGCACGTATGTCCCGCGGCGGGCGCTCGACAAACTCTTCAAAGTAGTAAATGTGATAGATGGGAAACATGTGTTCCCTGTCTTCGATGACGGCGCGCGCGGCATCCTTGTCGCGCAAGAGGCCTATCATCCTGCCCCAGCTCCCAACGGTAGGCTTTATGACGGCCGGATAGCCAAACTCCTCAAGGGCTGCCACGGCAGCATCTTCGGAAAACGCGGAAATCGCCTTGGGCGTTTTAACACCGGCCTTTTCAAGCTCCATGTGGGCAAACAGCTTGTTGCCGGTTATGGTGGCCACCCTCAACGGGTTTATGACGTGGGCGCCAAGACCCTCCAGCGCGGCGGTGGCGTGCACGCTCTTGAAATAGCTGACGCTGCGCTGCAGGATTACCTTGTCAGCGTAGCGATCCCCGTCGTTTAGGCGTATGGTGAGATTCTTGATGTCAATGTTTTCAACTTCAACGCCCTTTTTCCGGGCGGCCTCGTACAGGGCCTTCTCTTCCCACCTTATGGTGTCATAAAGGATGGTCAGAGGCTTGTTTGAGGTATTGTTTGCCTGACTTGCATTCACTGGCCCCAGTCCTCTCCGACAACCTGAGCCGGTTTGATATCAAATCCGCTGGCGGACTTGACCAGCTCGTAGCTGGCGCCGCAGTCCGGGCACGAAACGATCTCGCCCTCAATCGAGTCGGAGGGTATCTTGATCTCTGCATCGCATTCTGGACAATTGACCATTTACTATTACTCCTTCTGGCTAACCTTCAGTGGCGCGTCATTAAGTATCTTTCTCTCAAGTCTTTCGTCCAGGTACAGCTCCAGGATGTCGCCCATCCTCAGCTCCTTCAGGCCCCGTGCAAGCTGCTCTGCCTCATGCTTGGTGGTTTCAAGCCCAAGCAGCGACAGCAGGTATGCAGCCCCGTTCTTGCCGGCAAGTTCGCCAAAGACTATCTTGCGGCGGTTGCCCACCAGCTTGGGCTCCAGTATCTCGTAGGCTGCCGGGTTGCGCAGTATGGCCGCAAGGTGCGTTCCGGCCTTGTGCTTGTACGCGCTGTCGCCGACAATTGGCTTGGATTCCGGTATCGGCAGGTCTATGTATTCGGATATCGTCCTTGAGAGGTCCTTGAGCATGTGCAGGCGCAGGTCGTTGTTGTTCTTGTAGACCAGCGACAGGGCAACGGCTGTCTCTGACAGCGACGGGATGCCGGTGCGCTCGCCGTACCCGTCAATGGTGGTGTGGATCTGGTCAGCTCCAGCCTCGCATCCGGCCAGCGCATTGGCCAGGGCCAGGCCCACGTCGTTGTGGCAGTGGACATCCAGCGATGTTCTGGAAGTATCGATTTTATCGTAAACCATCTTTACAAGGCTGTACATGCCCCTTGGCCGCATGATGCCCACGGTATCTGGGATGCTTATCCTTTCTATGCCGCGCCGGTTCATCTCCTTGCACATGTCTATCAGGAATTCCGGCTCGGTCCGGCTGGCATCTTCCATGGTGAACCGGGCCTTGAGTCCGTGGGCCTTGATGTAGTCGGCCACTTCAAGGGCCCTTACCTTGGCTTCCTCCCGGCTGATCTTTAGCTTGGCAGCAAGATGTATGTCGGATATGCCCATGTACGTGGCGACCCAAGTTGCCCCGCAGTCTATGGCAACGTCCACGTCGGACTTGATGGCTCGCACATGGGCCATGATATCGGCCCGCAGGCCCTGCTTGATTATGGTCTTGGTGGCCTCGACATGATCGTGCGAGACGATGGGGCTTATCTCTATCTGGTCGACTCCAAATGAGTCCAGCATCCAGGCTATCTGGATCCTCTGCTTTATGGTAAACGACACTCCGGGGTGCTGCTCGCCCTCCCGCAGGGTGCTGTCCAGGATCCTTATCTTTTTGCCGGATGTCGCGGCGTCCGTGCCGCTCAGCCGATTGTACATGTGCGCATAATAGTTCGGGTCGTCTGATTTTAGTGACATTTCTTGCAACGATTAACTGGTTTCGGACATGATATAAACTTTCTCGCAACTGTTATAGCGAATTCCAGAGCCGTTTGCGACCAAAAACGTTTCAGGAAACCAGGAAAAAAGCGGAATTCGACTCTGCCACGGGCATTGCCTGCGGTACCAGTCGCGATTTCACGGACCCAGGTACTTTTCGACTTCCCTTGCAAGGTTTTCAAACGACCCTTGCACGAACTTGGAACGCTTGTGCACGCCTTCCCGGTAGCCGTCCAGTTTTGTGGTGTCTGCCTTGATCATGGCATCCTGCTCCCGTGGGTTGGGCGAGCCTTCTGACGTGCGGTATTCCAGCGACTTGTCCGGCGTCATGTCTTTGACAATCCCTGCCAGCTCGCCGGCGTCCAGCTCGATTTTGGCAGCCTTTATCACGGCTTCCATGTCTTTTTGCGTCAGATCAGCCAGCGGCCTGTTGCTCTTGGCAGCCTCTGCCACCAGGGCGCCCACTATCTTGTGGGCCATGCGAAACGGCAGGTGCTTTTTGGTTACAAGCTGCTCTGCAACGTCCAGTGATACTGCGTAGCTGTTCTTTGACACCTCATGCATCCTTTCCTTGCGCACCTGCAGCGTCCTTATCACGCCGTCCATAATCTTGACAGTGCCAAGGGTTATTGCTGACGCGTCTATGATCAGCGGCTTGAGGTCCTGCAGGTCGCGGCTGTACCCGGAAGGAAGGGACTTGACAATTCCAAGCATGGACATCAATTTGCCGGCAACCATGGGGGCTTTGGACCTTGTCAGTTCCAGCGGGTCGGGGTTCTTTTTCTGCGGCATCGCGCTGGACGTGGAGCTGTACCTGTCGGCAAGCTCGATGAACCCAAACTCGCTGGTAGACCAGATTATCAGGTCTTCTGCCATCCTTGCCATGGTGACCGTCAGTATCGACAGGTCTGAGACGTATTCTATGAACGCGTCGCGGGAGGTTGTCGCGTCGACGGAATTGCGCACAAGGCCGTCAAAGCCCAGAAGGACTGCGGTGCGCTTTCTGTCTATCTTGATGCTGGTCCCGCCTATCGCGCAGGCGCCAAGAGGCGACTGGTTTATCCTTGCAAAGGACTGGTAGATGCGCTCAAGATCCCTAAAGAGGGCATCGGCATAAGACAGAAGGATGTGCGAGAAACTGCCGATCTGGCCCTGCTGCAGGTGCGTGTAAAGCGGCATAAAGGCATCCTTGTTTTCAGATGCCCTCTTCAAAAGCCCGTCTATCAGGTCTATTATGGCCGCGCACACTGCATTGATGTCGTCGCGCACCTTCATCCGGATGTCAAGGACCACCTGGTCGTTGCGTGACCGGGCAGTGTGCATCTTGCCTCCTGCGTCCATGCCGGCGTGCTTTATCACAAACGCCTCAAGGGCCTCGTGTATGTCCTCGGCATCGCCGGTCTCTATCTTGTCTTTTTTTGCCTGTTCAAGGGCAGCCAGGATCTTTTTCAGCTCTGGCTGGCTGATGTGACCCATTTCATGGAGCATTATGGAATGGGCCTGGCTTCCGACAATGTCGTAGTAAAGTATTGACTGGTCGTGGCTCATAGAAGACAGGAAGTTGAGCACGTCGTCGTCCAGCTTGCCTTTGGGCCTAGAGCGGTACACGTAATTGGCAAGACCTGTGTTTTATTTTAATATTCAACAATCATGCCGCCAATATCGCGGCTTTTGAGAAGCGTGCCGATGCACCATTAGCTAACGCAGGTCGATCGTTTTGTTAACAAGCACAAGCTAGGACTTTGTTATACTTTTTGCTAATGAGCTTTGCATGGAATCCGCGCTGGTGGTACCGCAACCCCGTCTGATAGAATACCCAAACGACCTGTCGGGATGCGACTTTGTGGACTTGGAAGGCAAGCGCCTGCTGTACCTGTGTTCGCACAGCGATGGCGGAAGGGCGTTTATAGTGGTGCTGGGGTTCTATTGCGGACAGAAAGAAGACATCGTAGTCAAGGACCTCATAGAACCGGTGGAGGAAGGAAGCAGGAATTCTGTAATAGAAGTGCTGCCAAGGTCCCTGACGCCAGAGTACTCTGACGCGCACGTCTTCTTCCTCTAATTTTTCTGAATCATCCAACGTTTTTACGATCTGGATGCCGGATTAACCGTCTATAGTGTCCGATAGATTTATCCCTACATCCATAGGTTAAGGGAGACAAGTGTCCGAAGCATGGTTCCATGCGACAAGCATGGTTCTTATCATTGTAGCAGCGGCTATACCGGTCTACCTAACCTTCAAACTAAAAGGAAAGATCCGGATCCTGGCTGCAATGTTCTCCGTCTTTATGGGAGTACATGGCGTATACCACATACTTGGAACCGCCGGCTATGTGTCGTTGGGCGAGAATGTGTTTGAGCCTGCATCTGTTGTTGCATTGGTCCTGTTTGGGTTGTTTTTCCTGAAAATCACTAGGAGGCAGACGGCAAATGCAGCTTGACTTCGCCATGACGGTTATAACGCTGATCCTGTTGTTGGTGGCCGTCTCGATCTTTGGGATTCTTGCCGCCAGGTCCAGAAGCATCAGGAGCTTCCAATTCCAGATTTCTGTATTCATCATGATCTGGATTGTCAGCGAACTGGTGGAAACCTTGCGCGAACTCTTCTTCTTCGAGGTAGGCTGGATTGAAGATTATGGCTACCTTATCCACATAGGATCGATGGTCTTTATTGCCGTGATGTTATTGGTTCGATTCCAGCGTTCAAGAACTGGTTTGAGAGAGATGCTGGACAGCGAGAAAGACGCCGCGTCGTGACTCATTTTTCCTCAGACAGGTCAAGGGAAAAGAAACGTTCGGCCGTTTTGGTCGTCATGTCGACGTTCTGCTCTGTCTCGACGACGGTATGTCCATACTCGTATTTTGCAGTCATCGATCTAAGCGTGCTTCTAAACAGGCTGGATTTCTTGCCGTCTTCTGTAAGCTGGATTCGCTCAACCATCAACAAGCCGCCGTCCAGCATCCATTTGATCTTGCGGTATGTCGTGGTATACGGGATTCCGGTCACTTTTATAATGTCGTTGGCCGACTTTGCATGAAGCATCGCAGATTCCAGTATGGCCATTACCTCCTTGTCTGCTAAGGCAGAGAGAATAGCCCTTTTGAACGC
>JBBISN010000037.1:0-3183 GCA_037441265.1 Nitrososphaera sp.
GGGCACTCGGTATAGCAGATGTCGCAGCCCTTGCACGCGTCATAGTTCACATGCGGATAGTCGTCGGCGCCTATCGTTATGGCGCTGTCAGGGCAGTAGACGAAGCAGATCCTGCACTTTGTGCATTCGTCATAATCTATCACTGGCTTTAGACGCGCCCAGTCGCCGACGCGCCGAGTCTGCGAATTTCCCGGCGCGGCGATGCTGCAGGTCGACGCTTCAGGCCCGTGGTACACCAGCTCGACAAAGGCAGGCTCCCGGGCAGCCTTTCTGGCCTCTGGCAGTTTAACGGGCACGACAGAATCGTACGCTTTCTTTGCAAGAGCCAGGTTCTTTTCCGCTTCTTTCTGGTCCAGTCCGATGTTTCTCAGCTCCAGCATCATGGCTTGCTCAAGATCCCCGAAATCCTGGTTCAAGAGCCGGGATGTCGCCCCGGCCACGGCGGCACTGACCACCGGGCTTTCCAAGACTTCGGCCATCAGTGAGAGGTCTGAGAGCACCAGCCGGTTTGCAATGCCATGCTTTGAGCGGATATGCTCGGCATTTTTTGAGGTGTTGACAAACAAAACCGTGTCTTCTGATACATGAAAGTCCGAGAAGAGCGGATCTTCAAGAAGCGAGTCATCGGCCACAACCATCAGCAGCGGGTCTGTAACTGGCCCCCGGTCCAGTATCGGCTCGTCGGAAAGCCGTATGAATGCGGTCACAGGACCGCCCCTCCTTTCGGCGCCGTACAGCGGCTGATCCTGGACGTAGCGGCCGCCAAGAAAAGCGGCAGTCCCCACAATGTGGGCTGCCGACTTGATTCCCTGCCCACCCCTTCCAAGCAGGCAGACTGAAATCATCATGCAATAAACAATGACTGCGGTCATTAATTAATCCCGGCGGATTGCTTTGCATTGCAATGCACTCTTGGGGTTTAAGTAAAATGCCGTTACGGAAAGCCTGTGTCAGAATCATTTCTGCAGCTGGCAAGCAGGCGAAGGTCCATCCGTTCATTCAAAAGCGACAAGGTTGACAGCGGCGTCCTTGACAGGATCCTTGATGTATGCGACATGGCCCCTTCCTCCGGTGGCCTGCAGACGTTTGAGATCTACCAAATAGTCAACGAAAAGATGAAAAAGGAACTGGTTGCCGCAGCCCATGACCAGGAGTACATTGCAGAGGCGCCGCTCCTGCTGGTATTCTGTGCCAATGCTTCCCGCTCATCATTCAAGTACGGCAAGAGATCCGATCTATTTTCTGTGCAGGACGCCACCATAGCCGCGGCGTACGCCCAGCTGGCGGTTTACGCGCTGGGCCTGACTGCCGTCTGGATAGGCGCCTTTGATGAAAAAAGGGTTTCAGAGATACTGGGCCTGCCAAAGGAGCACAGGCCTGTAGCCATGCTTCCCATAGGGTACCCCAATGAAAAACCCTCAGACAAGATAACGCGCGGCCCCAAAGACCTGCTGCATGTTGTAAAATAAAATCATGAAAATCAGCGGCGACAAACAAGTCCAGGAATCAGGGTCTTGCCATAAACTTCTGGAACTACTGGCCACACTGCTCAACCGGCAAGGATTTCTTTGCATTGCACTGCGTACAAAGTTTTTTTATTATGTTTTAGTTGAAATTCGATGAGTTGAAAGGAGAGAAACGCTCCCAGGCCGGAGACGAGAAAGTAACCCTCATGGTTGCAGAAGTAAACGCCAAAGATGTTGGAAGAAAGATAGCAAGAATAGATCCCAAAGTCGCCGAGGAGATTGGCCTTGAGACCGGGGATGCCATAGAAGTGTCTTCCGGCAGCCTGAAAACCACCGTCCTGAACTGGCCGGCCCACACCCATGATTACGGCAAGGGGCTCATCAGAATAGACGGCTACACAAGAAACAGGCTCGAAGTCGGCATCAATGACAGAGTCGCGATCAAAAAAGTAGAGGTAAAAGAAGCCCAAAAGATCAACCTTGCCCCCACCGAGCCTTTGATGATATCCGGTGCCGAAGAATACCTAGTCACCGTGCTTGAGGGCCAGCTGGTAACCAAAGGAGATGTGATTCCCATAGTCATAATGGGGCAGAGAATCGACCTTGAAGTCGTGTCGACTGCCCCTGCCGGCGCAGTGGTGGTCACGCCATCCACCGCCATAACAGTCTCCGAACAGGTGTCCGCCGCGAAAACTGGCATACCGGCGGTAACCTACGAAGATGTCGGCGGGCTTGGCGACGAGGTCTCCAAGGTCAGAGAGATGATAGACCTTCCACTCAGGCATCCAGAGTTATTCAAAAGGCTTGGCGTAGAAGCCCCAAAGGGGGTGCTGCTTCACGGCCCGCCGGGGACAGGAAAGACGCTGCTGGCCAAGGCCATTGCCAACGAGACCAACGCCAACTTTTACTCTATAAGCGGCCCGGAGATAATGAGCAAGTTCTACGGAGAGTCGGAGGCGCGCCTGAGGGAGATATTCCAGCAGGCCGAGCAGAATGCCCCTTCGATAATATTTCTCGACGAGCTGGATTCCATCGCCCCCAAAAGAGAGGAAGTCACAGGGGAAGTGGAAAGAAGGGTGGTGGCGCAGCTGTTGTCGTTGATGGACGGCATTTCATCCAGGGGCAAGGTGGTGGTTATCGGCGCCACAAACAGGGTCAACGCGATAGACCCGGCCCTGAGAAGAACAGGAAGGTTTGACAGGGAGATAGAGCTTGGCGTTCCCGACAGGGACGGCAGGTTGGAAATCCTGCAGATCCATACCCGCGGCATGCCGCTGGTCAAGGATGTCGACCTTGAGAGGCTGGCCGATGTCACCCATGGCTTTGTGGGCTCAGACATACAGGCTTTGGCCAAAGAGGCGGCCATGCGGGCCCTGCGCCGCGTGCTTCCGGAAATAGACCTCAATGCAGAGAGCATTCCCAGCAAGATCCTGAACAAGATAGAGGTAACCATGTCCGACTTTACCGATGTCCTAAAAGAGATGGAACCGTCTGCCATGAGGGAAGTATTTGTCGAGGTTCCAAACGTCAAATGGGAAGACGTCGGCGGACTGGCAGACGTCAAGCAGGAATTGATGGAAGCAGTCGAATGGCCGCTAAAATACCGCGGGCTGTTTGCACGTGCCAGCGCAAAGCCTCCAAAGGGGATCTTTCTGTATGGCCCTCCGGGAACCGGCAAGACGTTGATGGCCAAGGCAGTTGCAAATGAAAGCGAAGC
>JBBISN010000037.1:3283-13787 GCA_037441265.1 Nitrososphaera sp.
CGGGTTGCCGAGTCCTTTGGAAAGCCCAGACTGCCGCAGGGAGCAGAAAGGGGCGGCGTACTGTAGAGTCAATGCCTGTTTCGAAACAAATAGACAAAGACGCCAAGTGACGCTGTCAGCATCAGCACGGCGGTAGGGAATTCCGGCACCACCTGCACGTCCAGTACAGCCAGCCCCTGTGCCTCCGCGTTGCAGCTTGGCAAAAATTCGCCGGTCTTGTAGTGCGTTAATATCTCAAAACCCGCGCTCTGGCCGGCAGGTATATCCGGCGGATTTGTGTACCCAAAAATCGAGTCTACCACCCGCCCTTCTTTGTAAGCAGCACAGACGATCTTGACCTGTTTTGCGTCCCGCTCTGATCCGTTAAGCACGTGTCCGGATACCGTGCCGTAGCCATCTTTGGCTGCCGGCTCGACTACGAGCCGCAGCGCCCTTTCTGGTTCCTCTGCAACGTTGTAGGACGTAACCCGAACCGAGTATTCCTTGTCCTGCAATTCCGGATTCAGCGGGATGCTAAACCCCGAAGTCATGTTGGGGATTATGGTGGCCATGGTGGTGTACGCCTGCTCTTCTCTTTGCAGCTGATTTCCGTCAAAGAAAGAGACGTCAATTCTTGTAAGACGGATAGGCTTGTTTCCGGTGTTTTGCACTTCGCCGACCAGGTTCAGGCCGCCCTGCTCGTCGGCAAACTTGCCGGTTGCCAGCACTGCCACGTCGTACTCTGTCACATACAGCTTGGTAGAGGCCTTTTCCTGCCCGTTGACGTACAGCCGCGCGGTGTACGCGCCGGCATCAAGCCGGCCAATCTCCTGTGTCAGCGAATGCTGTTTCAATACCATTATGCATGCCGTTCCTGGCGGAGGCGGATTTGCTTCAACGTTTATGGAAATTTCGCCATCCGAGAGTTTGAAGTCTTGCAGCGTTACTTCATGGCATGGCGTGGGAGCCGTCAGCAAAATGTGCGCAACAACGTTGCTGGCCTGCGTTGGAACCTCCGGGTAAAAGTAAAGTTCATCCTGGAAGGTCTGCCCAAACGCAGGCGTGAGACCTGCCAGCAGGACTATTGCTACAGCGACGGCTGCTTTCATCGCTGACAGTTATTGGTCTTGCCAGTTCTTATGCGTTGAGTACGACTAGGTCTTTTGTAAACCGGTTCAAGACCTTCGGCTTGCCGTCGGTTATGATGATGCTGTCCTCGATTCTCACGCCAAACTTGTTTTCTAGGTATATGCCGGGTTCAACGGTGACGGCCATCCCCGTCTGCAACACTTCCGCGTTTTTTGTGCGAAGCCAGGGCGGCTCATGGACGTCAAGCCCGATTCCATGGCCTGTTGAATGGATGAAGTACTTGCCAAAGCCGCGCTCGTCGATCAGATTCCTGCAGGCGGCATCTACGTCCCCGCAGGTAGCCCCAGGTCTTGCGGCCTGAAGGCCCGCTTTCTGCGATTCTTTGACGATTTCATAGACGTGCATTGCCTCCTGGCTTGGCGTCCCCAGTGCAAAGGTTCTCGTGGCATCGGCTATGTAGCCGGCGTGCCTGAGGGTCAGGTCGACAACTACCATGTCCTTCTTTCGGAATTTTCTGTCTGTGACCTCGGCGTGGGGAAGCGCCCCGTTTGGTCCGCCGGCTATTATAAGCGGGTTGAGGGTGGACTTGTACGACGGCGGGTTGGCGCCCATCTTCATTGCCTCGTATATCAGCTTGGCCTGCAGGTCTCGCTCAGAGACGCCGGGTTTGATCTCCTCGGTGCAGATCTCGTAAAGTCGGTCAAGTATGTGCGATGCACGGGTTATAACGCGGATCTCGTCTTCGTCTTTTATCCTGCGCGCTTGGAAGAACGGCTCGGTGTCTGTCACCATGCTGCCGTTCTGCTTTCTTATCTGCTCCACTGTAGAATAGTCGCTGCAGTCGGTGCAGACCTTGCTTGCCTTTGTCTGTTCAGCAAAAGACGATATGAGCTCGCTTCCCCTTTCAGTGGGTATTACATCGCAATCAATGGATGATTGTTTGGCCCTGGAATATTCCAGTTTTGGCGCGATCAGTTTTGTGCCGGTCTCGGTGCAGACGGCGATGGCCTCCCCCCAAAAGCCGGTGAGGTAGAACACGTTTTCTGGTTCAAACGCTGCCACTGCATTGCATCCAAGTTCGGCTGCATGACGAAGAATTCTGGACCGCCGCTCTTTCATGACGTGGATACGACATTTCAGTTCTATAAAATGTTGCCACTATTTTTCTTGTTGATTTAAATATCGGATCAGGGACTCGTTTCCCCGATTATGGAATACCTCGTTATGCTTCCGGGTCCGACCAACGTGCCCAACAGGGTAATGAACGCGATGCTTGCGCCTGTGATAAACCACAGGAGTGAGGATTTTCGTGTATTGTACAAGGAGATTTATGAAAAGACGCAGAAGGTCTTCCAGACTGAAAACGACATAGTTCTGCTGACCACGTCAGGCACCGGCGCGGTTGAAGCCTCTGTCGTCAACTTGATCAAGAAGGGAGACAAGGCCTTGATCCCCGTCAACGGAGAGTTCAGCACCAGGCTGGCAGACCTCATCGACAGCTGGGGCGGCCAGGCAATAAGGATCAAAGCCCCGTTTGGACAGAACCCGCCGTTTGAGGAGTATGAAAAGGCCTTCGACCAGCACAAGGACATCAAGGCCCTGTATGCCGTTTACAACGAAACTTCGACTGGCACGACCATCAGGTACATGGATAAACTTGGCCAGCTGGCCAGCAGCAAGGGAGCATTCTTTATCGCTGATGCAGTATCTGTACTTGGCGGAGACGAGCTTCCAGTAGACAAGTGGAACATTGACATCTGCGTGACTGCGTCGCAGAAGGCACTTGCCGCGCCGCCTGGAGTCTCGCCCATATCCATCGGCCCGCGAGCCAAAAAATACATGCAGGAAAACCCGCCGCCAACCCAGTACCTCAATCTCAAGCGCTACTTCAAGTACTATGAGGAACACAACGAAACGCCGTTCACACCTGCCTTGCCGCTGTACTACGCCTTCAGGGAGGCGCTCAACATCATACTGGAAGAAGGCATGGACGCCAGGATAAGACGTCACAGGGTCTGCGCCGACGCGTTCTATGCCGGCCTTGATGCCATGGGTTTGACGCCCTTTGCCAGCCCCGATGCAAGAAGCAACGTGGTCATCGCTGTAAACTATTTGCCTGGAATGGATGATAAAAAGTTCCGCGGATTGCTGTCTTCAGAGTTCAAGGTCCTGATAGCCGGCGGCTTTGGCGATCTGAAGGGCAAAGTCTTCAGGGTAGGCAGCATGGGCGAGGTCAGCAGATACCATGTCATGAGGACGCTGTCATCCATAGCGGCTGCCATGAACATGACGGGCATAAAGGCCAACCCGGAAGCCACGTCTGTGGCGCTGGACAGACTCAAAGCACTCAACTAGAGTGCCTTTTTACCACTTTTTTCAATCCTGTTAAGCTTAATATAAGGTAAAAACCGTGTCGGTTTTCATGACTTTGGAAAAGGGTTCTCTCATACTGGTAGATTATACTGCTAGAGTTAAAGACACTAACGAGGTCTTTGAAACCACGCGCGAAGAAGATGCGAAGAAGACCGATCATTACGATTCAACCCGCAAATACGAACCGAGGCTTGTTTCCGTCGGCGAAGCCTGGGTCCTGAAGGGCCTTGACGAGGCCCTGGCCAACGCCAACGTGGGCGACAAACTCAACGTCGAGGTCACCCCAGACAAGGGGTTTGGCGAAAGAGACCCCAACAAGGTGAGGATGATCCCGCAGCGCAAGCTGGGCGAAAAGGCCGACGAGGTAAGCGTTGGAGACATTGTCGAGCTTGAAGACAGGACAGGCATTGTCAGGTACGTCGGTTCAGGAAGGGTCCAGATTGACTTTAACCACAGGCTGGCCGGCAGGATGCTGCTTTACGACGTAAACGTGATCAAGAAACTAGAGACCGACAACGACAAGGTAACCGCCCTTATCAAGAGAAGGATGGGCATCGAGGACAACAAGCTCAAGTTCAACCTGTCAGGCTCGGACCTAGAGATTACGCTTCCAGAAGAAGCATACCTTGCAGAAGGCCTTCAGATAATCAAACGAGCTGTGGCCAACGACATCTTCAAGTTCGTGCCGGCCGTCAAGAACCTCAAGTTCACAGAGAACTATGCTGCTCCGCAGCCAGAAAAGAAAGAGGAAAAACCGGCCGAAGTAAAGAAGGAAGCCTAATCCGGGCCCCAATATTTTACAACACTTTTTCACTTTTTTCAGTTGTTGACGTGGGAAAAACTTATTATATTTAAAAAGTGAATTTCAATCAGAATGGAAAGCGCTCAACAAGCACAATCAGTAACAATAACCCCAAAGGCAGCTGAGAAGGTTGCCGAATTCATGAAGCAGGAAGGGAATAACAGCCTGTATCTTCGAGTATACGTCACAGGTGGTGGCTGCTCTGGCCTGTCATACGGCATGGGATTTGAGGAAAAGCCCGACGAGGACGACAGCATCCTTGAGCAGAACGGTGTCAAGCTTTTGATCGACAGTTACAGCCAGAGGTACCTGAAGGGCGCCAACATCGACTACATCGAGAGTCTGATGGGTTCCGGCTTTAAGATCAACAACCCCAACGTGACGAAGAGCTGCTCTTGCGGACACTCGTTCAGCACAGAGTAGGCCACAGAACTTTTTTACTTTTAAGTATCCACAGAATTAGTTACCTAGTATTTAACATTCGCAGGAGAGCCGTCTAAAATCAGATAATTACATATGGCTGAATAAAGTTTCCGCCTTCCTCTATGGTACTTGTCTTTTTAACCTTATCTCGCAACGTTGATGCTAGGACTCTGGCCCACTAGACGGCGAAATCTAGTCATGGTGCTCGATGGATACCTACGTGACAAGATACGGACTTCCCAAAAAAACGACTCACACTTTAGCTATCTATTAGGAGAGTTAGAGCTTCCTTTAAAATACCAAGGTTTGTCGATAATTAGATAACCAGTGTCTAGCTTAGCCCATTGACATCTATGGGCCCCCATGAAATTCATAATCCTATCACCTTTGTGATCTATTTTTCTAGCATAAACGGTGGCGGCGCTAAAATATTGATTGTCCATAGAGCTCATTGTGTGTTAGACACCAAATTTTCTTTTTCTAAATCATTAAGAACATCTAGCACTATGGAGGGATTTATTTTCAGGTCTTCAATTATTTCACTCGTCATGCAACCAGGATTTTTCTTAATATATTCAATGATATTCCTCCTTCCCTCCTCTTTTGGAATATCCTTCAGTGTGATCAAATCTTCTGGTTTATTATTTACTTGTGTGTCTTTTAAGGCTTTGTACAATTCTATCTGTTTTTTCAACAATTCGATTTCTCTTCTTTGACGAGCTACAACACGTGCTAATCTACGTTCGTTTGAAATTGAGAGTCTCCCCTTATTTTTGTTGGTTCTTTTCTGTGGGAGTAGTTTCATTACAGGTAGAAATCAGATACATACTAAAAAAACTTCTTTATTGAGCCTCGCTTGGAATAGATCACCTTGGCAAGACAGACGAGGAATTGTAGTTATACTTAGCATTATTGCCAAAGGTTCTATTAACTTGGCATTGGCTGTCATCAAGAATTCTTGTTGTCAGCTGTCGCGGGTAATGAAAAAGCCAGAACTAAAACTATCATTAAATCTGGCAAACCTCAATTGATTTTAAAACCAAAAAGAGGGGTTTTAAGGCCACAGGCCCCTTATGTTTATGGCCTCGACCACACGGTTGACAGCCAGAACAGTGCTGGCCTTGCGCATGTTCACGCCGTATTTCTCGTGCGTCTCGTAGACATCCAGGAAGGCCTTGGTGACGTTCTTGTCCAGCCGCTGGTTGACCTCGTCTTCGGTCCAGTAGTCCCTTCTCAGGTTCTGCAGCCATTCAAAGTACGAAACTGTTACTCCGCCGCCGTTGGCCAGGACATCCGGGATTACCAGTATCTTGTTCTTGTAAAGCACGTCGTCTGCTTCAGGCGTCGTCGGACCGTTGGCCGCTTCGGCAACGATCTTGGCCTTGATATTGCCGGCGTTCTTGGCAGTTATCTGGTTCTCAAGTGCAGCAGGAATCAGGATGGTGCAGTCCAGTTCGAGCAGCTCCTCGTTGGTTATAGACTTGGCACCGGAGAATCCGCCGACGGCGCGGGTCTTTTCCTTGTGCTTTCTCAAAGACGCGATATCAATCCCGTTCTTGTTGTAGACGCCGCCCTGCGAGTCAGTGGCCGCGATAACAGTCGCACCCATTTCTTCGACCAGTTGCGAGGCAAACTGGCCAGCGTTTCCAAATCCCTGAACTGCAACCGTCGTGTTTTTCATGTTGACCTTTAGCTTCTTTGCAGCCTCTCTGACGGTAAAGGAAAGGCCCCTTCCTGTGGCCTCGTTTCTTCCCAGCGAGCCTCCGATGGGTATCGGCTTGCCGGTAATGATTTCAGGCTGGACAAAGTTGCCCTTCAATGCAGAATAAGTATCCATTATCCAGGCCATCTCCTTGCCGCCAGTGTAAACGTCTGGGGCCGGGATATCGGTACGTGGACCAATGATGTCGGCAATGGCATAGGCGTATCTTCTTGTCAGTCTTTCCAGTTCTCCGACAGACATCTCTTTAGGATTGCAGATGATGCCGCCCTTGCCTCCGCCGTAGGGAATATCAGCAATAGCACACTTCCAGGTCATCCACATCGACAATGCTTTAACCTCGTCAATGGAGACCTGTGGATGGTAACGGATGCCGCCCTTGTACGGGCCCCGGGCGTCGTTGTGCTGGGATCTATACCCGGTAAAGACCTTGATCTCGCCATTATCCATTTTGACAGGCAATGAAACGGTAAGTACCCTCTTTGGGTGTGCCAGAACCTCGTGCAGACCTTTGTCAAGATTTATCAACCTCGCGGCTTCATCAAGCTGTTTGAGCGCCGTTTCAAACGGGTTGATGGCCGAGTTTTTTGACGCGGACATGGCTATCTGCTACAGAAACAGCGTATTTAAGTGTTAGAAAAGTTCAGGTGTTCATCCTTTGCGAGATCATGGAACGCAATTCCTCGTCTGTCTTGCCAAGGTGATCTATTCCAAGCGAAGCGGCTATCACCTCAAGCTTTTCCCTTTCCGTTGCAACGGGGGACGTGACACGCACAGTCTTGCTGATCCCTGCTTCTCTCCTTGCCCGTTCTGAAGCTTCCTGCATCTCGTTTCTAAAGGTCTCCTTTGCCTTTTCATATTCGCCAACAGCCCGGCCAACAGTTCTTGAGAGTTGCGGAAGCTTCTTGGTCCCAAATATCAAGACCAGGGCAAGGAGCACGATGATGATCCATTCCGAGCCGGCGATGTTGTTCATCATCACGTCAAACGTAAGCATCCAGGGGATCGTGTTCTCTAGCCTACAACCCGAATTTAAAACTTGACGTGCCTTTCAGGATTTTGCAAATTTCCTTCCAAATTCGTCAAATGCTTCTATCATGTTCCGGCGCCGCTTCTCCTCGGTGACAACGGCCCGAATGTCTTCTATCATGATTCTGGCAACATCCAGCTTCTTTCTGAGGCCGCTGACTATGTTGTCGTAGACGGCAAACGGGTAGAGTGCGCCATAGACCTCTTGCATGAGGGCAAACAGGTCTTCAGCGTCTTTCTCGTTGCCAGAACGCATCCTGTCATACACAAGGCGCTTTATTTCACCGATGCAGTCAAGCAGCCCGGTGAGGTAGGACGGCCCTGAGACGTTCAACTCAGACATCGCAGGTATGGGCAGGTCGTTAATCACAGCCCTGAGCGCGTAGGCTTCGACCATCTCCTGCTCTGCCACTGCCACGTACTTGTATAGGTCCTCTTTTGCAAAAGCCCGCAGCTCTTCGATAATGACGCGTGCCTGTTCCATGTTGCCGGCCGCCTCATCCATCCGGCCCTGATGCAGGGCTATGATGGACTTGCTGCACAGCATCACCGCGTCACGGCCCCGTTTGATCAGTTTTTCCCGTCTTTCCTGCGTGTCCTTCAGACCCACATCTATGGCTGCGAGAGAACTCTGTATGTCAAGTGCTGGCATGGGATTACGGTCTGCAAGTTTCAATAAAAGACTTCCGACAAACTTTATAGCTTGGATGGATAAATGCCTGATAATTGGGCAACATCCGTCGCAGCAGAGGCTACAACTACGAGTATACCCTGGTCCAGCGGTTCAACGAGAGCAAGTGGCATGCAAGGAGGCTTGGCGGTTCAAGCACCGGACTGCCAGACATCGTGGCCGTCAACAATGAGAAGGGCATACTTCTTACCATAGAAGCCAAGTCAGGCACAGGAGACATCCTGTACGTCCCTGAGGATCAGATAGAGCGATGCCTAGTCATTCGGAACATGTTTGGCGTTTACCCCAACCGCCATGTTGTCTTTGCATTCAAGTTCATGAGCAAAAAGAGATTCAGGCGCAAGAACAAGACTGTTTACGAGCAGCGTCGGCTGGTCGAATATTACAAAAACGCAGACATGCTAGCAGGCATGAAGCCGCTTCCGGTGATCAAGTGCACCTATGAAGGAAGGACTTTTGCCATGAACGGCAGCAAGGCTGTAGAGATCAACTTGCCGGACATCCCCATGCCGTTTCAGAACGGAGGATCGGAGGATTGAGACGGTCCGTTGTTTTGGAATTCCCCAGGATGAAGGAAAAAGCCATCATAGAACTGGACGACTCACGATCCCCGCGTACTGTTGATGCGATAATCAAGAGCCTGCCGCTCAAGATCATAATAAACAGGTGGGGTGACGAACTTTACTCCGAACCAACAGAGATAAAGATGGACGAGGAAAACGCAGTCCAGGTAGTCGACCTGTTTGACGTGGCCTTTTGGCCTGAAGGCAGCGCGCTCTGCTTTTTTTATGGCAAGACTCCCATAAGCAAAGATGACAGGATACTGCCTTATTCTCCGGTCAACGTTGTGGGCAGGCTAAAATCAAGGCCGTCCAGCGTTTCAGAATTTTTACGGGCGGTTGAAGACTCCCACGTCAATAGCAGAACCCCGGTCTTGCTGTATAGTAGTAGTTAGACAGGTGCGGCAGGTAATTTTGTACAATAGTGATTATTGATAGAAAAACGAATTTGTTATAATTATTTTGAATATTTCCTGAATTCGATATTATTCAAATAATCTATAGTCGATTTGTTCTATATAGTTAATTATCATATTCTTTATTAGGTTGGAACGCGATAATAACATTGAATTTTAGAAAGTATGAAGACGTCGTTAATTACCTCATGTAGGCATGATCTGACGGTCACAGACCCGGAGTCTGGGGAGATTATTTGCCAGAACTGCGGTCTTGTGATTTCAGACAAGATCCAGGAGACGCGGCCGGAATGGCGCGCGTTTACGTTCCAGGAAGTGGACGACAGGGCAAGGACCGGAATTCCAAGCTCCCTTGCACGCCATGACATGGGTCTGTCAACCATAATCGGCAAGACAGACAAGGACGCCAGTGGTCGGCTGATTGAAAGCACCATGAGGACGACCATGGACAGACTGAGGACATGGGACTTTAGAACCCAGGCCCATACACCGACGGACAGGAACCTGAGACAGGCTTTCAGCGAGCTGGACAGGTTAAAAGACAAGCTCGTGCTTTCCGAAGCAGCCGTAGAAAAGACAGCGTACATTTACAGAAAGGCGCAGGAACGCGGCCTGGTAAGGGGAAGGACAATCTCTGCCACCCTGGGCGCGGCCGTGTACATTGCATGCAGAGAAACAGGTGCGTCAAGAACGCTCAAGGACATCGCTGAAATCAGCAACGTCAAACGCAAGGATTTGGCAAGAATGTACAGGCTGGTCGTGCTTGAGCTCGACCTCAAGATACCGCAGATCGATCCGATGAAATGCATCGCCAAGGTGGCAAGCAAGGCCAACCTGAGCGAAAAGACCAAGAGACTTGCCGTGAACATAATGCAGGAAGTAGTAAAGAACGGCATGTCGGCAGGCAAGGACCCCATGGGACTTGCAGCATCCGTGCTTTACTTGGCCTGCCTTGAGACCGGAGAAAACAAGACTCAGACGGACATTGCAGAAGCAGCAGGCGTGACCGAAGTGACCGTCAGGAACAGATACAAGAACCTAAAGAGTCGTCAGGATCTGCTGATGAACTAGGTTCCAATCCACCATTTTTCAGCGGCAATACCCATATAGCAGTCTGCATATCGAGTTTTAAGCCGTGGCAGGGTCAGCTGCAGCCAACATCAGGCTCCGTAAGAATACGCTGTACCTATCGTTACTGGCCATAGCGTCGGTTTTTGTCTTCGAGTTTGCCTCTGGCATAGCCACCAACAGCCTTGCGCTGCTTACCGACAGCAACCACGCCCTGCTTGATGCAGTGGTAACCGCGGTCTTGATAATTGCGTCCAACCTTGCCTCAAAGCCAAGGGACGTTGATCACACCTACGGCCATGGAAAGATAGAGACAGTGGGCGGATTTATCGGTGGTGTCGCATTGTTTTTTGT
>JBBISN010000037.1:13887-16074 GCA_037441265.1 Nitrososphaera sp.
GCGGTGGACCTGACAGACAGGATCTCCCCGCGCCTTGTTGCAAGGGTGCGGCAGGCCGCTGCCGGCACAGAAGGCGTCCTTGACTGCAGTGACGTCAAGATGCGTAAGGTTGGGCGGGAGACCTTTGTCGAGGTCACCATAAGCATGAAGGCAGACATCAGCTTTGAGAAGGCGCACGAGATCAGCGCGCAGGTGGAGCAAAACATAGCCGCAAGCCTTTCTTCTGCCGGCACTGACGGTTCTGAGACACTGCACAACATAACGGTGCACTTTGAGCCTTCCTACAGCCCGGACATACCCCTTGAATCCATCATAGAAAGGGCAGCCGCGCGGGTCAGCGGCGTAAAGGGCGTGCACAACATCATCGTGTCTAGGATCGAGAACAACGGCAAGCTAGAGATCTCACTTCACATCCAGGTCAACAGGTCCGCGACCCTCAGCGAGGCGCACCTGATCGCCAACGCCGTGGAAGACTCGATCAAGACCCAGATAAAGGACGTGGACAACATCACCGTGCACCTGGAGCCGTTGATGCCGCATGTTGCGGGAGTCGAGTCCGTATCCGATACAGAGATCCAGAATTCCATAAAGAGCATAGTGCTTGAGCAGAACGAGATCCAGCGCGTGGGCAGGATCGCCACTTTTAGAACGGACGACGACATGCTAAAGATAGACATAGACTGCGTATTTTCATCGGATCGCCCCAAGACCATCGAGCGGGTTCACGAATTGGTCACCGAGATAGAAAAGCAGATCCGCGCCAAGTATCCGGGCTCGATCGTCACCATACATGCCGAGCCGGGCTGAAGCTCTTTATATTTTGGCTTTTACTGTCCTACTGCCGTGCACGTTCTTACCATCAACCTGCCGCTGGCCAGGAAATTGACGCCGCCGCGCAGATCAACTTCGAAAAAGGGCGACAACGGCACGATCCTGGTGGCGGGAGGAAGTCGGTTCTACCACGGCGCGCCGATACTGGCATCCATGGCCGCGCTCAGGTCCGGAACCGACCTTGTTTACACGGCTGTGCCGCGCTCCATAATTGTCGAGGTCAGGTCTTTTTCGCCGGCCGTCATAGCCCTCCCGCTTCCTGACGACAGGTTCACCGTCGGCGCGGCCAACAGGCTTGCCGCCATGCTCCCCAAAAGGCCGGACGCCGCAGCCATCGGGATGGGCATGAGCCTTGCAAACCCGGAAGCCATGATCGCGCTTATCAGAAAACTAAAGGACTTGAAAACCAGAATTTTGCTGGATGCATCGGCCCTGATACCGGAAGTGCTGGGCGAGATAAAAAACACAAACACCGTGGTAACGCCGCATGCCGGAGAGTACCGCCGGCTTTTCGGCCAGGATCCGGGAGCAACTGAGAAAGACAGGATATCAAACGTGCAGGCCATGGCCGGAGAATACGGGATAACCATCCTCCTGAAAGGGCCAACCGACGTAGTTTCAGACGGAAAGCAGGTGGGGATAAACAGGACCCATAACTGTGCAATGACGGTTGGCGGCACCGGCGATGTGCTGTCAGGCCTCACTGCAGGACTTTTGCCCAAGATGGATCCGTTTGAGGCGTCGCTGCTTGCAGTATACTTTAACGGTCTGGCAGGGAACCTGACATTCAAGCACGTGGGCCTGCACATGACTGCAGAGGACCTTGTAGAGGATCTGCCGCAGGCCATGAAAAAGTTCGACGTGATAGTCAAGTAAAAGCAGTGTTTGGAAAAAAGATACAGACATTCCAATAACTTGTACTGATCTAGGCACGACGTACCAGTATTGAATTGTAAAAGGTCCTGTCCTTGGTGATGGTGGGGAGACCAGAGAACAGGACCAGTCTTTGGGATATGGTTGGCTTCCAAATATAGAACAGCATTATAGTTATTAAAGCATGAAGTAACTTTGTTACGGGCCTGCCCATCGACGTGAATGATTGTCAACCCTCATGGTGTATTGTCTTCAAAAAGAACAGCAGTTCTAGGTAACTGTTGAGATTAAAGTAACGCATCAAGCCGTCTACTTCCTTGTCCTTCAGTACAGGATGTTTGTACCTCCAGTTTTCTGGTCCTAACGTGAAGGTATTAGGTATTTACGAATTAAAAGAGTTATGAAAAAGGCCCCGCCCGAGAATGTGTTCCAAGTGCCGGGACAGGGCCATTACCTGCCTAGGGTATTATGCAATTGTATTAC
>JBBISN010000038.1:0-16063 GCA_037441265.1 Nitrososphaera sp.
CCTTTTTCAGGTCCCTGTCTGCAATAGGTATCAGTTCGTTGTAGATGAACCGTCCCTGCCGGTCGCCTATCTTGATCTCAAGGCCGGTCTTTTGAGCAAGCGCTCTTAGCAGCGGAAGCGGGTTTGTGGTCTTGGTCGTCTCTATCAGATCGTTCTTTATCGGAAAGGCAAGGTCGACAACCTGATCCTGGCCGGACAGGTGTGTGACTACTATCATGAACCGGTCTGCTCTTTTGCTGTACATGACTATGGTCAGGCCCTGCGACTGCAGGCGCTGCTCTCTGTCTGGCTGCGAGACGGCCTGCATGACTGCCTCTTTGGTCACGCCAAGCCTGCCTTCGCACTCTTTCTGGAGCTGATCTGAAAACACCACGGCCATTTTGCTGTCATCTTAAAACTCCAATACATATTAAAATTACAACCGCCAAGGATATGCGTTGCCGACAGAGAAGCGCTTTTGCGACCGGTGCATGACCCGCACGGATCACGATGTCATGGAGGATCCGGAAGCGATATACACATACAAGCGAAGACGGCAGTACAAATGCCGGGAATGCGGGCACACAAGTTACAAGCGCGGTCTGCGGCCAAGCTCAGAGTCGGTTTACTGACATGACCACCAGCCTTGCCGAAGGGGCAGTCAGGTTAAAGTCTGAATTCAGAAAGGCCTTCATGGGCAGCAGCCACCTGCATGAAGCGCTGCCTGTATCCTGCTCCGAACTATTGCCCATTGAAGACAGAGTTCTGCAGTCCATCGACCGGTTTGCGCAGGCCAACCCCATCTACTTCAGGTCAAAGGATATCACGATATCTGGCATTTCATGCCGCGTTTATGAAGGCGACATCAACTCGTACTGGCTTGGAAGCATCAAGCATGACACCAGCTACCAGCCCTTTTACCCGACTTGGATGCTGTCTGCGTATGCGCTTGCCGTCGCGTCAAGGGACATGGGCTTTGAGGAGATTGTGGACATTGGTTCCGGAGACGGCCGCATAGCCTACTGCGGGAAGCTGGCCGGCATGCGTTCTTTTGGAATAGAGATCGACTCGGACCTTGTTTTGCTGCAGCAGTCCATCATCAACAGGACTGACGTAAGATACAGGGCCATCAATGCCGACGCCACGAGTTTTGACTATGCTTCACTGAAACTCTCAAGACCGCTGTTCTTTATCTCCGGCCTTCCAGAGATGGGCGAGATGCTGGCCAACAGCGTCATCGATGTCGCCTCGGCCGACGTCGATTCTGCCGGCTTTGTGTTCATGGGCAGCCACCGGATGCGCAAGTATTCCCGGGACCACACCAAGTGGGGGTGGGGCCAAGTGATAGACAAGTTCGGGCTTCAAGTCATCGATACCATAACGCTTCCGACGCACTGGACCTCGGACCAGGAATCGGACACGCCGTACGTCTTTACGAGGTCTTTTTGATTTATATTTGCCGTGGAAATACCTGAAAGGGTCGTTTATTGGCTGAAAACCTGTTGATGATGCTGCTCTGGCTTGGCGAGCTGACCGGGGCCAGTTTTGTGCTTTCCTACGGTGCAGAACATCTCTCCAAGAAATACGGCGCCAAGTTCGTGGGCCGGACACTGCTGAGTGTGGCCACGACGCTGCCCGAGATCGCCATCGTTGTCTATGCGGCAGCCGGCGGCTATTACGGCACGGCCATCGGTGCCGGGCTTGGAAGCAACCTGCTGATGATGACGCTGGGCCTTGCCATCATGCTTCTTGTGGCAACCACCCGGCTGTCCAAGGCGCCGCTTAAAGGCATAGACGTTTCCACGTTCAAGCTGGACAAGATCTTTCTGGTCATAACCGCGGTGGTAAGCGCCGCCCTGTTCCTGGACGGCTACAACTACATCGACGGCTTTATCTTTGCAGGATTGTTTGTCGCGTACCTGGTCATGGCGCTTCTGGAGATGCGCCAGGAAAAGAAAAAGGCCGTGGCTAAAAACAACAAGACCGTCGACGGCCACAAGCTGGTCGAAGTCGAAGAAGTTGAGCATGTCAGCAGCAGGCAGATGCTCAAGGCCATGCTGGCCTTTGCAGCTGGAACTGCCGGCATTTTCATCGGCGCCGAGCCATTCATACATTCATTGCAGGGCCTGTCAGTAGACATCGGTGTTTCTGCCATCATTCTGGCAGTCATCATCAGCCCCATAGCCGGCGAGATGCCAGAGAAAATATCCATGATACTTTTAGCCCGCAAGGGCGCGGCCGGCGCCTCCATAGCCGTGGCAAACGTGCTTGGATCAAAGATACTGAACAACACGCTGCTTCTGGCCGTCGCCGTGTTTGGCGCCATGGCCCACGGCGGATTTTTTGCAGCCATCGAAGCTTCAAGCCTGTTGGAGTACCAGATGGTGCTTGTCACCGTTATTACGATAATAGCGCTGGTGCCCATGTTCAAAAAAGAGATCGGCCTGAAGGTGGGCATTGCCCTTGCAGCAATGTACGCGGTAAGCCTTGTAATACAGTTCCTGCTTCCGCACGACCCAAGCATGCATTAGTTCAAGCTGCCAAACAACATGTGACGTCTGAAAATTATCTGAAGTGCGTTGAATTTTATCCAGTCGAAAGACTGTCCTTTACAAATGTAAACTGTGTTTCTTATCTATCGTTGTTTTGCAATACAGCGCATGTCCAGAGACCCTGTGTGCAATATGGAAGTTGATGAAGAGAAAGCAAAGTTTGTGTCTGAAGTGGCCGGCAAGAAGACTTACTTTTGTTCAGTAAACTGCAAGTCCTTTTTTGACAGGAATACCTGCGTATTTGGGCTTTGAAGTACCGATCATAATTTGATCGGCCTTTCAAATGTCTGACTTCTGCCATTACGTTCTATTGCATTTCCATGCCAGAGCCCTGACCCATCGCTTCCTGGAATTCGCGCATGAATTCCTCGTTTTCAAGCATGTGTCCTATCATCTGCGTCCTTATCGCAGGATCATTCATCATGGACGTCAGCATGCTTTGTAAAAGGTCATGGTTTTCCCTCATGTTCTGCAGCATCTGCTCGCGCAACTGCGGGTCATCCATCATGCTTTGCATGAATGCTTGGTTCTGCATCATCATGGTCATCATTTGGCGACTAACCGCAGGGTCTGCCATCATACCGGACATCATGTTCTGTGAAAACTGCTGATTTGTCCTCATGTTATCGATCATTTGCGCGCGGAATCCCGGATCGTTCATCATTTCCTGCATAAATTCCTGGTTCTGCATCATTGACGTCATCATCTGCTGCCTTCCTATCTGGCTGCTCATCATCTGTTGGTTCCACTGGTCCATCATCTGCGGGTTTTGTTGCATCATCTGTTGATTCATCATTGACGTAGGCGAGTACGTTGCTGAAAAAACTCCATAACCTATGGCTATGCCTGCGGCAAAAACTCCGATGGCTATTCCTACCCATACGTACTGACTTGTCATACGCTGCTTGAATCGTGATCCACCGATAAAATCACTCCGGTACAACTCTCTAAAGGAGCAGCGCAGTGCATTGCATTGAATACTCCTGAAAGATATATCTGAAACGGAAGTAGTTAGTATACGATGGCAAAAGACCCAGTATGCGGCATGGTGGTAAACGAAGATACTGCCCTTTCAGCCGACATTGGGGGCAGAAAGTTCTACTTTTGCAGCACCAACTGCCTGAATACTTTTGCCAATCCGGAAAAGGAATTGTCAAAGCTCAAGAAGCGGATGTACGTGGCTGCGTCCGGAGCCCTGGTCCTTGCAATACTCCGTGCTGCCGTGTACCTTGGCTTGGCCTTTGGAGCCATCACCGTGACGTGGGCGCCGATTCCAGACATACCCTATCTTACTTGGGGGTTGCTTCTGTTCATCATTGTCACGCCCATCCAGTTCATAGGCGGATGGACCTTCTACGTGGGGGCATACGAGGCTATCAAAAGAAGGACGGCCAACATGGACCTGCTCATCACGGTAGGGACCCTTGCCGCCTACATCTACAGCACGGTTGTGCTTTTCTTCCCCGGTGCGCTACCTGTCAAAGAACGGGACGTCTACTTTGAAGTCTCTGCTGTAATCATCGCCTTTGTCCTGCTGGGAAAATACATGGAAGAAGCAATCAAGAAGAGGAGTTCTGCTTCTGTCAAAAAACTGCTGGACCTCAGGCCTGCCATGGCCCGGGTCATCAGGGACGGCGAGGAAAAGGAAGTTCCTGCCAGCGATGTGCTGGTCGACGACATCCTCGTTGTCCGGCCCGGCGAGAAGATACCTACCGACGGTGTTGTACTGGACGGCTCTTCAGCTGTGGACGAAAAGATGATCACCGGCGAAAGCATACCTGTGGACAAGAAGGCCGGCGACCAGGTGATAGGTGCAACGGTCAACAAGCAGGGAATGCTCAAAATAAGGGCAACGAAGGTTGGAAAAGAGACAGCGCTGTCACAGATAGTCCACATCGTCGAGGAAGCCCAGGCGTCAACAGGCAAGATACAAAGGCTTGTAGATTCAGTATCCGCAAAGTTTGTTCCTGCCGTCGTCTCTGTAGCCGTTGGGTCCTTCATAGTCTGGTACTTTGTGCTGGGAAGCTTTGTCACCGGTCTTTTGTCGTTCATAGCGGTACTGATAATTGCATGCCCCTGTGCCCTGGGCATCGCCACTCCAGCCGCACTGATGGTGGGTGTGGGAAAGGGTGCCGAAGCAGGGATCCTGATCCGGGGCGCCGAGTACCTGGAGCGCTCACAAAAGATAACAACAGTGGTCTTTGACAAGACTGGAACACTAACCAAGGGCGAGCCTTCCGTGACTGACCTGGTGGGTGAAAAAGAAAGGCTGCTAAGGGCCGCCGGTTCTGCAGAGATGGGCTCAGAGCACCCCCTTGCCCAGGCCATACTCAAGGAAGTCAAGAAAACCGGCATAAGGCTTGAAAACCCAAAGCAGTTTGAGGCCATATCCGGGATGGGCGTGCGGGCAGAAGTCAGTGGAAGGCGGATACTGTTTGGAAACAGAAAACTTGTGCAAAAGTTTGGCATCAGCACAGCAGGTGTGGAGCAGCCCATGTCCGCACTTGAATCCGACGGCAAGACGGTCATGATTGTGGCCGAGGATGAAACCGTGCTAGGTGTCATAGCCGTTGCAGACACCATAAAACCGTCATCAGCACCTGCCGTGCAGGCTCTAAAGGAGCTTGGCGTCGAGACGGTGATGCTGACCGGCGACAACGAAAAGACGGCCCACGCGGTGGCCCGCCTTGTGGGTATAGACCGGGTGATTGCCAACGTCCTGCCCGGAGAAAAGGCGGCCGTGATAAAGCAGCTCCAGTCAGAAAAGAAGGTGGTCGCCATGGTCGGAGACGGAATAAATGACGCGCCGGCACTGGCCCAGTCCGATATAGGCATTGCAATTGGAAGCGGATCTGACATCGCCAAGGAGACCGGCGGGATCATACTGATAAAAGACGACGTGATGGACGTTGCGCGCTCGATAAAGCTGAGCAGGGCCACGATGAAAAAGATAAGGCAGAACCTGTTCTGGGCGCTTATCTACAATGCTGCCGGCATCCCCATAGCCGCGATAGGATTGCTGAGCCCCATAATAGCGGCAGCAGCCATGGCTCTAAGCTCCATATCCGTCATCGCAAACTCGTCCCTACTCAAGCGGTACAACGTTGACCACGATAAGGCGGTTCCAAAGCCCGAGGCGGAGACGGTTGTCACTACAGCAGAAGTAGAGCAGTTGCACTGAGTGTTTCTATCTTACCACCATCACGGTGCATGGAGAGTACGTCACAACACCCGAAGCCACGCTTCCAAGCAGCACCTTCTTTAGTTTGGTTCTCCCCCTTGTCCCCCTCACTATGAGGTCTATGTTCTCCTTTTGGGCACGGTCGACTATAGCGGAGGCCGGCGAGCCAACGCTTTCAACCATCTGTGTCTTGACCTGGACGCCATTGTTCCCTGCTTTGCCCTTGATCCTGCCAAACCACTTCTCGGCCTCTTTCGCTCCCTTTTCTATGACATCGTTGAACAGACTTGGAGTATAATGGCCCACCGTTGGAAGCTGCAGAACGTGCAGCGCTAAGATGTCTGCCTTTCGCGTTTGGCGATCTGTATTGCCTTTTCAGCGGCGGCCATGCTCTGATCAGAGCCGTCCATCGCCACAAGTATTTTGGAAAACATGCCTTCTTTTCCCAAAATACACTTGAGAGGTATGCGCTGACTATAAGGCTATTTAGGCTCTTTTATGAAAAACTGCATATATCATAAAAAAATTCAATGCACCAGCATCACCGGACAATGGGCCCTCTCAGAGACCTTCCTTGCGACGCTGCCCAGGGCCACAACCACCTTTGACAAACCTTGCAGCCTCCTGCTTCCCATTATTATCAGGTCCGCGTCTTTTGCAGACTTTATGATCTGCTCTGCCGGGTCGCCGGTCCAGACTTTAGAAGATACCCTCACCTTTTCATCGGACAGCAGCCTTATCTTGTCCTGGGCAAACCTGTTCCATTGACGCTCGATATCGCTGGCAATGTTTCTTCTTGCCCTTGCTATCAAGACCCTGTCGTTTCCCAGCACCAGGCTTGGCGGTATTGCTATTTCTTCTATAACGTGCAAAAGAATTATCTCGGCTCCAAGAGCCTTTGCAAACTCGGCTGCGTACATTAACGCCCTGTCGGACATCTGCTCTCCGTCGTGCGGCACCAGTATGGTCTTGATATTCAAACTTTCAGCAGCCGCCGAACCTGTACCTTCTTCTGTGTTCGCCAAGGCCCGCCTGTTCCTGCCTTGCCCTGACGTATTGCTCCATGTGTTCCTTTGAGCAGAAGAGCTTGCCAAACCTTTTCAACTCTGTATCGGGCTTGACATCAATCCCGCACACTTCGCAATAGGCTGAAACCTGCTCCGTCATGCCACAAAAGATGCTTTCGTTTTATTTATCTGACAAGAATGTTGTGCAATGCAGTGCATTCTGACTGCTTATACCACCACGGCTTTCGTATAAAATACAGCAGGTCGATCATGAAAGTCCTTGCCATGCAGGTGGATGTCATGGACACTGTAAGCAATACACTCTGTCCTGCTGCGGCGGTGAAACGATGACAAACACGCCTACTCCGTCGCCACAGGGTGACGTGGAATGTGAAAATTGCGGCACGGGCACATCATCTCCAATATGTCTTGAGCATTCCGGCGAACGCCATGTTTTCTGCTGCTACGGCTGCATCGCACAGTATGTTGATTCCAAAAGACGCGGTGTAGAGAATCCAACTCAGAGAAGCAGCATCATCCAGCGCATAGAATCGATGAGAAATTCAAAAGTCATTACAATGATACATTCAGCAGAACATGACCAAAATCATCCACAGTACATCACGGAAGAGGACGCCGAGAGTGTTCTGTACGAGCTTAGAAACACACCTGACGACAAGCACATAGACCTCCTTCTGCACTGCCCAGGCGGTCTAGTATTTCCTGCAGAGCAGATAGCGCTTGCAATAAAGGAGAGAAAAGGTCCAACCACTGTTATAGTCCCTTATTACGCGATGTCCGGCGCTACACTCATAGCAATATCGGCAAAGGAGATATTGATGGACAGGTACGCGATTTTAGGACCTCTCGACCCTCAGGTGCAAGGCTTGCCCTCTGCTTCGCTGCTCAAGATCAAGGAGATCAAAAAGCCAGATTACATTAGAGATGAAGTACTTGTTGCCATAGATATTGCCTCCAAATCGGCAAGCCAGATGAAGGGCTTCATCCGGCATCTTTTAAACGAAAAACTGGGAGTGGCGCAGTCAGAGAAGGTTGCAGAATTCCTGACAGGAGGATACATAACGCATGACAGGCCTATAACTGCCAAAGAAGCATCTGCCATTGGCCTTCCAGTAAAGGTAGGGATACCCGACGATTTCTACAACCTGCTCCGGTTTTACAGGCTCAGCAGGCATAACGAAACGATGTATTCTAGATCTTGTCCCTGCCTTTGAACAAGACGGTCTTTTTCTGTCCACTGGTCATTTGTTTGCTGTTAGATAAAGAAGCATTACTGAACAGCGCGTAACAGACGACTTAGTTTTTACGATACGCCAGCCTAGTGAGTTTACTGGTACAGATCGCTAAACATAGCTAACCAATATAACCATAGAACCATAATATATCAAAGGATCTTGTCCACGACCTTTCCAGACGAGAGCACGAAAGATCGAGTCTACGTATTCATTTCCAAGCACCCTGGATCGTATTTCCGGGAGATACTGCGTTCTCTCGCTATAGGCACGGGAAACTTGCAGTATGTCATAGACGCACTAGAGCATGAGGGCAAGATAACTGCCATTCGCGTAGGCTCGTACAAGCATTTCTACGCGTCAGACGTGGACGAAGGAAAGAAAAAGATACTGAGCATGTTATCACAGGAATCTCCAAGAGAGATACTTCTGTTCCTTTCAAAGAGGCCTGGTGCGTGTCAGACAGATGTTGCAAAGGAGATACGCTGCTCTTCGCCAACGGCCAGATGGTATCTGCTTAGGCTAGAGTCACTAGGATTGATCTGGAGTAAGCGGCACGGTGTGGAGGTAAAGTACTATGCCAACACGTCCATGCCTGAATTGGCTAGACTTCTCAAGACCTACCGGCCAAGCATATGGAACAGGTATGCAGATAGGATGGCCGACCTGCTGAGGACTTTTGAAGAGGAAGGTGTGGAATAATGGCGTTACTCAGCATATTTGACATCTTCCAGCAAAGCCATCATGGGTTTTGGTGGGAGGTATTCAGCCTTGCAAGTGCGGGCCTTGCTCTGGCGCTACTTGCCATAGCGTTGATAGCATACAAAAGACACAGTCTTAGGAGGCTGTTGCCGCTTTCTGCTGCTTTTGGCTTCTTCATCACCAAAGTAGGGTTGCTCCACCTGGATAGCCTTTATCCTTTACTTGAATCGCAGCTGCAGCTGGCATCAGTCGCAGCAGAAGTCGGCATGCTTTCCATGATATTTCTGGCCGTGATAAGAAAATAACCTCTATTGACAAAGACTTTCCATGGTATTCAAACTAGATTTTTAAGATGTGTAAACAAGTCTTACTTTTTGTAGCGCGGGTTTGGCGCCATCTCTGGTCAATACGCATTTGTGTATTGTTTGCGTACATAAAAGCATTTTACATTTGTAAAGTATGTCTTTATCTATGAAAACTACGTTAAATGAAGCATGTTCAAGGATCCTGTTTGTAACATGATGGTAGACGAAAAGAAGGCCCAGTTTGTATCGGTGGTGGGAGGTAAGAATGTCTATCTGTGTTCGGCAGACTGCAAGTCCCAATTTGACAAGAACCCCAAGAAATACGGATACTGAATAGCACTTGTTCTTATTTTTTCTGACTCTTTTGAATTCTGCCGACAGTGCTGTGCGTATTAACAATCGTAACACCGTTAATTCACGCCTTTGGATTTAGGGAGCTACAGTCAAGCGCATTGTTGGATCCTCTATAGCAGAACATTTGCATTTAAAATGGCACAAATAATATTTCATCTGAACCGGCTACAGACTTTACATTTGTAATCGCCGCTGAGATGGTCGTTACTTGCAAATGTCCTGTTGCTGCATCTGATGTGGATGACATCTGGAAAATCCCTTAAATACGAAATCCCAATCACATTTTTTTATGGTAGATCAAGCAAAGGCAGAGGCGTTTGTGGGCAGGTTTTTAGACATCTTTAACGGCGGCACGCTGTGTCTGATGATAAGCATAGGACACCAGACCCGGCTTTTTGACGTCATGTCAAGGCTGCCGACCTCCACGAGCGAAGAGATAGCCAGCGCAGCCAACCTCAACGAGCGCTACGTGCGGGAGTGGCTGGGCGCGATGGTGACAGGCCGGATAGTGGAATACGACCCTGCCACGGCAAGGTATGTTTTGCCGCCCGAGCATGCTGCGTTTCTTGCCAGGTCTGCCGGCATCGACAATCTGGCCATGATTTCGCAGTACATCGCGCTCATGGGAAACGTTGAGCAGCAGATAATAGAATGCTTCAGAAAAGGCGGAGGCGTCCCGTACTCTGCGTTCCCCCGCTTTCAGGAGCTGCAGGCCGAAGAGACGGCACGGGTTTTTGATGCCCGGCTGACAGGCCAGATAGTATCGCTTGCCGACGGACTGGCCGACAGGCTGCAGGCCGGTGCAGACGCCCTTGACGTGGGATGCGGCCAGGGACATGCAGTCAACCTCCTTGCACGGGCTTTTCCAGACAGCCGGTTTGCAGGATACGACATCTCCAGTCAGGCCGTCGATGCTGCAAGACGCGAGGCTGAGCGGATGGGGCTGAAAAACGCCCGCTTTGAGGTAAGGGACGTCTCGTCCATAAACGAGCACGAGAAGTATGACCTGATTACCGCCTTTGACACCATACACGACCAGGCCCGGCCAACGCAGGTGCTAAAGGAGATCCACGGCGCGCTTAGAAGCAACGGGACTTTTCTGATGCAGGACATAGCTGCTTCAAGCCTGCTTCATGAAAATATCGATAACCCGCTATGCCCGGCCCTGTACACGTTTTCCACTATGCACTGCATGACCGTGTCGCTGGCGTATAACGGCGAGGGCCTTGGCACGGTGTGGGGAAGGCAGAAGGCGGAGCAAAAGCTGGCTGAATCCGGGTTTGCAGACATCAAAGTAAAGCAGGTAGCCGGCGACATACTGAACTATTACTACATCGCCAAAAAGAACAAGGTCTGAAGGCAGCATGCAAGATGGGGCTTTGAAAAAATCTCAAAGCGACCATCTATTGCCGTACAGGCGTTTCCACACAGTAAAGGCGATCACTGCGCCAATTGCTGCCGACATTGCCAGCCATGCTACCGGGAATTCCGGGACCACCTGCGTGCCAGCTACCTCTATCCTGTGGATGCTGTGGGTGTAGTTGATTTCAAAAGTCGCTGCGTCGTCGGTACTGGACTTCACTATGACATCCTCTTCCCTTGCGACGTTCTGATCTATCAGGACAGTCATCTCGCCGCTGAGCAGGTTCTTGGGGATGGTGATCTCTGAAACACCAATGGTTCCGCCGTTTCCTTCAGCCAGAAATGATATCTTTTTGTCCTGCTGGTTGAATTCAAAGTTGCTTATGCCAGAGTTGCTTGCCAACTGGACAGCGAAATCATGGTTCTCCGCGTTTACCGTATGTTCTTCAGGCTCTGCAACCACGAACTGAACGGAGGATTGCAGCGCCACAGATGTGATGGTCTTTACTATCCCAAGCGCATCGGCATCAAGCTCGACTCTTGACTCTATGGTGTATATGCCGCTTCCTGCGCTGTCAAGCAGGCTCAACGTCTTTGAATAGCTGCCATCGCTGTCAACATTTGCATCTTCACGGGCTACAACATTCCCGTTGACGTCCTTGACTTCGATCTTTACAACATCAAGGGCATCGACCCGCTTTACAATCTCTGTCCATACGGAACCCTTTACCATGACACCGTCACCGGGATTGTAGAGGTGATGCTCGACTGACACAATAACTGGTTTGGTCGCATCGGCTGTCACTTCCGGATAGGTTGAACTGTATGCCGTCTGGGTACTTTCTGACTGAGCAGCCGCAGTCTGGAAAGAATGATGCGGCATCAAAAAGAAAGACAGATTCAGCATGAGCAGTACAGCAGCTGCCATGCCTGTAGTTCTTGCTAAACCGCTCGAATACACATGAAATATATGCATAAAAAAATTTAAAAGAGCTAGGTTTAGTCGGCTGTTATTCTCCTACAAGAGATCCGTAATGCCCCAGTCATGGCAGCAGTAGGTTCGTCTTATCGTAATTCTTTATAATTATTCTCGACTATTTTGCACATGGGTCTGCTAACATGGATTATTGTGGCCATAGTGGTACTGGCCATAATAGGGCTGGGCATCGGGACATTTTTCTCCGGAGTTTTCACCGGTGCCAAGAAAGTGGCCAGCAATCCCATGGTACGCAACACCACTGAAGAGGCAAAAGAATTCATTAAAAATACCACGCGGAACTCAACAAACGAAATAATCGAGAAGGCCCTTCAGAAATAATACGCTTGATGCACTAGATGCACATTATCTTGGCATTTGTCTGTATAACACAGTTTCAGCGCTATAGAAACAAATAGCGCAACGCCGGATACAATGGGCGTGACATCAAAGATACTGGTACCTGTGGACGGCTCTGAAAACTCAAAGAGGGCGTTTGAGCGGGCCCTGTCGCTGGCCAAGAGCACTGGGGGAAGCGTCACCGCGGTGCACGTGATAGAGAACCCGCCGACCGTTTACGTGGAATCACAGAAACTGCTAAACGAGCTTTTGGCAAACTACCGCAAAGAATCAGCCAAGATCCTGGACCAGTTTGAAGATGTGGCAGAAAAGCAGGGCATCAAGATAGACGCCGTTGTCATGGAAGGGGACCCTGCCTCAAACATTGTAAACTATGCCAACAAGGAGGGCTTTGACATGATAGTTATTGGAAGCCGCGGCCTCGGCAAGATAAAAGAGATGGTGCTTGGAAGCGTATCAAGAAAGGTCATCCACCACGCCCACTGCTCGGTGCTTGTAGTCAAGTAGGATCGACGGATTTTTTCCACTGCAAGACGACAGACTCGCCGTTGCTGTAGTCCTTGCGCTCAACCTGCGCCAAGTCCTGCTCAAGCCTTGATTTCAAAGACACGTGGTCTGCAGCCAACGCATGCTCCTTGGCCTTGCTCATCTCAACTTCAAGGTTGCATACGTTGCAGCGCAGCATTTCTTGGTCAGCCAATGTCAGCCAGTACCACCATACATTACATAAAACTTTGGGGTCATATACTTTGATGAGGCACCTGGAGGGCGACGAAAACGGCAAAGCCAACATGTTGGCGATCTTCACGGGATCTACTGCAGGTAGCAGCAAACGCCAAAGTCTCTCGGCATACAGCAAGCCATTTAAGGGATGAAATCAATAACCTTTGCATGGAAACGGAACTTGCGTCGCAGGTGATACTTTCGCGCCTGGTGAGTGCAAATTCCGGCATGCAGGCATCCATGGGCCAGATGCGGATGTGGTTCGTGCCGCAAAAGGCAGAAAACGAGTACGACTACAGCATCAACGAAAAGTACTTTGAGGCCATGCTGCATCAGGCAGTACGCTTTCTGCTGGAGAAGGGATACATCTCCTCGTCTCTTCCAGACGGGATCGAGGATGGCGACGCGCAGGTCTTCTCGCTGACAGAGCACGGCATAAAGTACCTAGAACAGCAGGCCGCTTTACAGCCAGAACCAGTTGTGTTTTCAGACTGAATCTCTGTGACCACTGGCGTTTGGACAAAAATCCCACAAACACAGCAATCGCTGGAGCCTTTTCGACCAAAAAACAGGGAATAAATAAAAACATTCAAAAGCAACTGGCAGTTGATCAACGCTGGTTCGCTGGAGGTATCAGGATTGACTTTGACAAAAAAAGAGCAGAAGGAGAAGGAGAACCAGGAACGTCTTACACGCGCCATTGAAACGCTTGACACCATAACAAAGAACAGTGACATACAGAAGAGCATCCGAAACATGATAAAGGAGGTTCTCATGGCCCTCAAGGACGAAAAGGGCGGCAGCCCGTCAGTGCGGGCGGCAAACGCCATAAGCCTTCTGGACAATGCGACCCAGAGCCCGCAGATGCAGTCCCACATCAGGACCATGCTGTGGCAGGTCGTCTCGACCCTTGAAAGCATAAGAGAATAAGCTTATTTCGCTGCTGGTCCCTTGGCAGGCTTTGGTGGGGGCGGCAGTTTTTCCAGTTTATGGGTAGGGTAAGCAAGATAGTGCCTTGAGGCCCCTTCTCCTGAAAGAACGATGTTACAGTTTACGCATTTGTACCTAATCGCCATTGGCCTCTACCACACAGGTATTGTATGAACGGGGTAAAAAACTCTATGGCTATCTGAGGCGGACTATCTCGCGGTTGTCTGGCACGCCGGACCGGATCTTGAGCCTTGAATAGATGGCGCTGGCGACGTTCTCGGACTTGGTGCGCTCGCCGTGGTTTACCAGCACCCGCTTGGGCTTTATCTTGGCTACAAAGTTCATTATCTGGTTAAAGTCGCTGTGGCCGGAAAACCCGTCGATCTTGAGCGTCTGGCAGCGTATGGGCACGACCTTGAGCTTGCCGGACTTGTCCATCATGCTCACCTCTGACACGTTGCCGTCAAGGACGCGCCGTCCAAGGGTGCCGTTTATCTGGTACGAGACAAAGATTATCTTGTTTCTTGGGTCCGGCGCCAGCTCCTTAAAGTACTCGACGGACGGGCCGCCCTCAAGCATGCCGGAGGTGGCCATCACTATCGCCGGGTTGGGGTCGTTTAGCACCTCGTCGCGCTTGCCGTAGCCGCTTATGACTGTAAAGTATTCTGACTGGAACGGGTTTATGCCCTGCTGAACCGACCGCCTTACCTCGGAGCCCAGATAGTGAGCGTACGACATGTGGATGGCGCTTGCCTCGGAGATCATGCCCTCTATGTAGATGGGCGATTCCATCAGCCGGCCCTCGCTCATCTCCTTGGCCATGACCAGCATTATCTCCTGCGCCCTGCCGACGGCGGGGACTGGGATCAGAACCTTGCCGCCCTCCTTCAGGGTCTGGTTTATCGAGTTGCAGAATGACTGGTAAACAAAGGATTGGTCCGGCATGATATCCGTGGAATTGCCGTACGTGCTTTCGGTGATCAGCGTCTCGACGCGGGGGTACGTGGAGACCGCGCTGTCCAGCAGCTGCGTCTTGGCGTACTTGTAGTCGCCGGAATAAAGTATGTTGTGCGCGCCGGATATGTTGAGGTGCACCGTCGCGCTGCCCATGATGTGGCCAGCGTTGTTAAGCGTGATGGTGATGTCCGGTGAAATGTCTGTCGGCTTTCCGTACGGAATGGTGATGGTGTGCTTGATGACCTCGTGCACGTCACGGACCTCGTAGGGCAGGTAAGAGCCGTTGGCCTTGGCTATCTTGACAGAGTCCATCTGCAGAAGTGTGGTCAGAGGAAGCGTGGGCTCGGTGCAGTAAACAGGACCACGATAGCCGTACTTGAAGAGGGCAGGCAAGAATCCCTGGTGGTCGATGTGGGCGTGGCTGAGGACAACCGCGTCCAGCTCATCAAGGTCAAAGTTGAACCAGTCCAGTCGGGGATAAGCGTCAAGGCCGGACATCTCGCCGGGGTTGATGCCGCAGTCAAGCATCACCTTGCTTTCGGGTGTAACTACAACAAAGCATGACCTGCCCACCTGCTTTACGCCGCCAAGGCAGAAGAGCATGACTTCCTCCTTGCTGGTGGACCAGGGCTGCGGCCTTGCAGTGGGTTCTGCTGCATCGGCCCTGCCGTTTCCGTTCTCAGAAACGTCGCGGACAACCAGCGAGTCGCGGAATATCCGCCGGCCCAGCTGCTGCAGGAATTCGGTGCGCTCTTTTGCCGAGCCCTTGAGGGTAGAGTGGATGGTGTTGATGCTCGTAGACGGTATGTGCGGCGACCGCCGTGTATGGGCTATCCAGCCCGTGGACTGGGCTATCTGCACTATCATGTTGGGGTCCACGGCCTCCTGCTTGTTGACCTCCAAAACGACTTCGCCGGTGGCGTCGTCGCAGAAAACTGCAGAAACGTTCACGTCTTTGGGCAAGAGCTTGGCCACGGTCTGCCGCGTGTCGTCTTCCGGCAGCCGCACCGACGGGTCCGTGCGAATGATGAACCTCTTTTTCAGGGTCTTGGAAAGCGATCCAAGGTAGTACGTCAGTTCGGTAAGCGCAAACTTGGGGTTCTTTGAATAAAGCGCGATGTTGGGTCCCTCAAACCTGACTGTGGTGATCTTGGCGTCTGAGGGTATCGACTGCAGGATGGTCTTGGCAACAGCATCCTCGCTTTCGGCAGTCACTTTCGTAACGCCGGTGTCCATTCTCGGTCTTTTTACAACAGACGTCTGTTCAACAGATTGCTCCATCGTTTCTCTATCGTTCAACTCTTCGTCAATCCGGCCACACCTTGATGCCGTGCATTATAAACAATGAACTTACACGACATAAACAGGCGATAAGCCATCAATACCTAGTCCTTTGCAGTATAAAAGCCTACTGTTTCTAGA
>JBBISN010000039.1:0-7369 GCA_037441265.1 Nitrososphaera sp.
ATAGAATGGCTGCCTGCGGAGCAGTTGGTCGAGGGTTCGAGTCCCTCCGGGCCCGTGACTCTTTTGGCTCGAGATCGCTTGCTCACAGGTTCATGAAATAAAACATTAGCGACGCCTAGCGACTGAAACAATTCTTAAATAAATGAAGGGTGGTACGAAGCTACCGATGGTCACATTTGTAAGGGAACCAGATACGCCCAAAGGTTGCATGGCAAGTATTGATCATCATGTCAATTTGGACAAGTTTTACTTTATATTACCACATCCACGGAGGTTGGTTAAATGACTCGGATCCAGATAGAGTCGGATCCTTTTGATATCGAGTTCCGGACAAAGGTGGCATCGCATATCCGGAAGGCAAAAAAGAGCATCAAGATAGTGACAGGCGAAATCAGCGCCTACGATTATCTGGATCTTCGTAACGCTGCCGAGGAAGCTGCAGACAAAGGTGTCAAGATTGACATATACGCCACCGGCCCCGATCCCGCTATTGTCAACAGGCTACTGAGTTTTAACATCAACGTGTATCTGGGCAAGGAAGATCCATTGAAACATTTCATGATCGTGGATGACAGAAAAGTGATCATTTCATACAAAGAGGCCAACCGTCAGCATCCAACTCCAATGGGTCAAAGAAAGGCCGTGATATCCGACGAGCCAAAAGACATGAAAGAATGCAAGGAAGCATTTGCAAAACTCAAGGGTAATGCCATAAAGCAAGTTCCATCAGACAAAGATCCGGTTACAGAGCTGCTTGCATAACCGCCTGAAAGTAGGACTGTTTATTGCAGCAACCATCGCTTATAATAGATTCAAATGTATTGATATCTGCTTTCGACGAGGACGATCCCAATCATAACGATGCCATCGATATCTTGCGTAAAAGGATTAACGATGCTAGGCCTAAATCCATCTTTATTTCTCAATTTATTCTTAGTGAATTGATTGCGCACATTACAAGGAAGCAGAAGACAAGAGAATGTAGCAAGGACCAAAGAAAGAAATACTTGCAGAACTTGGCTAAATTTACACAATCTCAAAAAGTACGCATAATTTATGCCTCTGAATCAGAAGTGGCCACAGCACTACATTTTGTGGAAAAATATGCGGACATTCCGGCGTCTCTGGCCGATTGGCTAAGCATGGTCTTGTCAGTCCGGCACCAAATACCGGTGATTCAGACACACGACCGGGATTTCAGGGAAATAGTGAAGATAGAGCCCAAGTTTAAAGACGTGAAAATTTGGTCGCGCTTGGAATAATTAGGACCTAAGTTCGAATCTGACGGATATTTTCGACATGCGTTTGCGGCAGGACGTCTCACAGATGTTCAAGAGACGCTTGACGGACTCAAAAAAGTAAGATTATTACAACAAATGGTTGCGTGTAATGACCGCAGGAAGCACTAGGCACTCTCCCCGCCTGCCCCTTGCTTGTCTGCAATTATTGGAATTGGCTTTCTCCATGCTACAAAGAGTGCCAGGGCGACGGACGCCAGGGACACTAGAGCCGCTGTGATAAATATCAGGTTGTATGCGTTCTCGGTCGGGAACAGGCCTGGAACTCCCGGCACCGCAGCTTGGTATGTCTCCTGCAATATTCCGGCCAGAGCAGGCCCCACTGACATGCCGACCAGGTTGAGAAGCAGCGTCATTCCTAGCGCAATCCCGGTCGCCTGCATCGGCACCGAAACGAGTATCACGTTAAATGCGCCGGTAATCGAAAGCGAAAGGCCGGCTGCAAGTATCGTGAGTCCAAATGAAACCATGCTCTCAGTCGAATGGAACGCAAGCAGGATAAAGAACCCTACCGCGCTGATCACAGTGCCAATCAGCGTCAGCCTTGTGTTCCTGACTTTATTTAGGATAAAACCTGACAGGATTGTCCCTATCAGCAACACGGCCATGAAGGGTAGCTGAACGCTTGCAACGGCCACGGCATTGCCCCCAAATCCCAGGGGTGCCGGGCTTCTTACCATGACAGGAATAGTCAGGTATACCATGAAGATGGACAGAAAGACCAGCATGAGAATTATGGTCGGAGGAAGGAAGCTCCTGCTGGTCATCAACTTAAAGTCAAGTAAAGGCAAGCGCACCCTCTTCTCAATGACGATAAAGGCTGCAAGCGATACTCCTGAAGCGACAAAGAGGCCGGCAACCTGGGCGCCGGCACCGCTGCTCTCAAGAAAGGTGATGCCGGCCAGAAACGTAACTATCGTTGTTGCCAGGACCAGCGTTCCCTTCAGGTCGATGGACCGGTCACTATCCTGTGATGCAGGACTCGGGACTTGCACAAACCTTGCTATTGTCAGCCAGAGTGCTACGGCGACAGGAAGTATCGCCATGAAGGTCGACGGCCACCCATAGTTTTGGATCAAGGTTGCGCCTCCCACCAGGCCGACAACTGCCCCGCCGGAAAATGTGGAACTGAATATGGTCTGGCCCACGGCAAGCCTTTTCTCCGGAAGAACTTGTCTGATGATTCCAAAGGCAATGGGGAACATGGCCATCCCGACGCCCTGGGCCGCCCTTGCCGCCAGCATGAACTCGATGTTGGTGGCAAGTCGTCCGGATAGAACGCCTATTATGTAAACTGCCATCACTATGAGCAGCACCTTTTTCTTGCCATAGATGTCAGACAGCCGGCCGCCAATGGGGGTCATGACAGCCGCTGCAATTATGTAGGATGAAAGTAGCCACGACGAGGTGCTGTACGAGATGTTAAAATCACGAATGAAATCCGGGATGGCTGGCAGTATCATCGTCTCGTCAAACATGACGATCAGTCCAAGACAACTCAGGATGACAAGCGTTCTCCATCCCGAGCGATTCGCGTCTACACTGGCCACCCTCGTATCAGCAACCTATGATATAAAAGACATTGCTCCCCAAGGGGAGGCTTGTAAATTACGGATGAACTGGATCGTCTTTTCATCTCCCCCTGGCAAATGTATGTCGCTTCTTGAAAACCGACTCTGCATGCAGTACAATGGACAGCATGTTATTTAACCACAGTAGCAGTTACTTGCTTAGCAGGTCAGTTAGACAAGACTCGGTAAGTTGTAACTTACCACGCGTCAAGGTACCATGGTCGTTTCGTTATTGCATACATGTTTTCAGCCTGTTTCGGGCTTTTTCGGTCCTGTCAGTTGTAACAGTAGAGAATGAAACGCTACTGTCCTTGACGATCAGACTGCATTCATGTCTGCCTCCCAATGCGGGTTATCAGATGACCGGTCCTACTATTTCATCTCAGATGTCGTTCGTTTTGGCCAGCAGCCAGGAACTATACGCGTATAAAAATTAGTCTTTGTTATATAAGAGCATGATAGCGATGCAGGTGGCTGGTATCGACCCGACGGATACCAGTTGGATGCTTATCTCATCGGGTCTCGTGATGATGATGACTCCTGCGCTAGGTCTTTTTGAAGCAGGCCTGATCAGAAGAAAAAACGCCCTTTCGGTGATGGTCCAAACTTTTTTCGGACTGGCCATTCTTTCCATACTGTGGTTTGTTATCGGGTTTACACTTGTTTTTGCTCCTTCCCAGGCAGGTTTCATCGGAGGTCCGGATTTTCTATTCTTCAATAATGTCCCAATCAGCAGCGGACTGGGCTATGCGCCAACCATCCCAGGAGTCACCTTTGCCTCATTCCAGATGATGTTTGCCGTTGTTACGCCCCTTCTGATTACCGGGGCCTTTGCAGAGAGGATGAAGTGGAGTGCCTTTGTCGTTTTTATCATCGCCTGGAGCGTACTTGTCTACTATCCGCTTGCGCACTGGGTCTGGGGAAATGGTGGATGGCTTGGTCAGATTCATGTCTTTGATTTTGCCGGTGGCATAGTGATTCATACCAGTGCAGGCATGAGCTCGCTTGCCGCGGCCATCGCACTTGGGCGCAGGAAGGACTTTCCTCCGGTGACGCTGCCACACAACATACCGTTGGCAGTGATCGGCGCAATGCTTCTTTGGCTTGGATGGTTTGGGTTTAACGCAGGAAGCGCGTTTGCATCAGGATCCATCGCTGCCAACACCTTTCTTGTTACCCAGATTGCATCGGCCACGTCTGCCGCGGTGTGGGGTCTACTGTCATGGCAAAGAGCCGGAAAGATTTCTACCGTTGCAGTGATCAGCGGTTCAATTGCAGGCCTTGCTGGAGTGACGCCAGCATCTGGATTTATCAGTGCTCAAAGTTCTTTCATACTGGGAATAATAGTTGGATTTGCTTCCTACCTTGCGGCCATATTTTTCAAGGAACGGCTAAAGATCGATGATACGCTGGATGTTTCTTCAGTCCATGGGGTGACGGGCATAATAGGCTCGCTTAGCGTTGGCATCATAGCAAGCAAGATGTTTAACGCTTCAGGTCCAGATGGCTGGTTGTATGGAAATGCTTCTCAGCTGGCTGCGCAGAGCATCGGCGTCGCGGTTGCAATCGCACTGGGATTTCTGGGAACTTTGTTGATATTAAAGGTAATAGACGCAACTATCGGGTTAAGAGTCTCCATATCAGACGAAGATGTGGGTCTTGACCTTTCGCAGCATTCAGAAAGGGCTTACCTAGACTGACATTATCTGCACATCTCAACAAAGTTGCAGCGCGGATATCTTTAGACAACGTTCATTGCAAATGCCAGTAGCGTAACAATAAGTGTCATAACTTTTGGTTTTAATGCCCGCCGATAACGTCGTCAGGACAGAAGCAACGATGGTCAAGTCTGATGCAGACAATGACGCAAGGGCATCCATTGTCCTAGTCGTTCAATTACTCATCTAAGCCTAAGAGCTGGCCGCTCCAAGGTTTTCAGCCCGTCCTGCGGCTTTTTCTACCCGTAGACCCGCCAGTCAAGTCCGGCGTAACAGTAGAGAATGAAACGCTGGCCTCGCTGCGTCCACCGCTGTCCTCCACGACCAGTTTGCATTCATGTTTGCCTCTGCCGGGTGCAACTGTCCAGGCATCAGGGCCGCGTGCAACTTCCTTGCCGTCCAAAATCCAGACGCAGGATTTGGGCTCGATCAACTGGCCGGTGGTGGTGCTGACTGCGGCCCACAGCCTCAGCGGGGAGCCGGAGATCAACTCCGATCCGTCTGCCGGGTGAAGGATAGAGATTGTGGCAGCGCGCCGGGGCAGTTTGACTGGCTTTGAATCCATGGTGCCGGTAAAGAACCCGTCATGCACCAGCAGCCTGAAAATGACCGGCCCGGAGGGCAGGTCCGAGAGGCTGAACTTGTATTTATCATCACGAATGCCCACGGCCAGGCTGTTCCACGATCTTCCCTCGTCTTTGGAAAACTGCAACGAGAATTCCGGAGTTTCAGTACTGCATTCTGCCAACCATGACGCATAACCAGAGGACCGCGCGACTTTTACGCTGAATTCAGAGATCCTTGGTTCTCTGTCTGGGGCGCTGCGCGTCCAGACTATCTTGTCTGATTCCTTTTCCTGTCTTTGCACTATGCGCAGAGCAGCTCCCGGCTCCAGATCCGGAACCATGGCCTGAAACGAGTATGGTTTGCGGCTGGTGCGTGAATCCTCGTCGTGGCAGCAATGGCAGCCATGGGACTCTAGTCGCATTATTGGCGCGCTGGCAACCACCTTTCCTTCCCTTCCGATCAGCTGCGCCGTCAATTCCGTCTCGACAGAATCACGTACCGTGGGGATAGCAGTGACGCGCATGACGCTTTGCACCTGTACCTCGCGTTCTGCATTCATCACACCTATGATGGAGATTACTTTCCGAGCTTTCATTCGCAGGTCTCCTGGGCCGATTTCCCAGTCTGGGGGATCTGGTATGTACTCCCAAGGCCATAAGAATGGATCAACCCATTCAGGTATCTTCCATTTGGGGCCGACATTCTGCGGATCAAACTTGTCATTATTGAAAAGCCGTGCATGGTGATAAAGCGAGATCCACCTTGGAGAACAGTAAGACATGTAGTCTTTTTCTGTGGGAGGATGAATGTTCCCGTTGTTGATGTCAAGCCCGTATTCCCCAAGAGAGGCTGTCGGTGAGTTTGCCGGGTCGTAGGGTTCGTAGGCTGGGTAATTGGGATCGCCGGGCGTCCCGCACGGCCCATGGGCCAGACCGGCGCCATGACCGACTTCGTGGGCCATGGTGACCTGCCGGCCGTTGGGGCCCGTGCTTACTCCGCTTGACTCACATCCGCCAACATTCTGGATGGGCGTTCCAGCCGGCAGCAGGCCGTAATAAATCACGTCGCTGCGGTTGCCGTCATTGGCCTTTATTTGCGCCACAGCCGCGTTGAGATCAAGCCATTGCGTTGAGCAGCCGCCGGGGTTCGTGGCCATCCCGGTCAGAGGCGTGCTCCACTGCATCGAGCCGGCGCTGGAAAATATCCCCTGGGACTGGACTGGATTCGTGGTAAGGGTCCATGCTGCCGTGGCCTGCAGGTCCGCCAGGGTTGGAGCCGGCAGGTTGATGGTGGGCGGGTTATTGGGGTTGACCGTCGGATCCTGCCCGTTGTAGCTGATCATTATTCCGCGCAACCGCAACGTCTGCAGAAGCGTGACGTCCAAGATTATCTCGTGGGTATCAAGCGGGCTGTCTGATGAACCTCCCTGCTGCCATATCCGTGCACGGATTCGAAGTTTTCCCCACATGACGTCTGCAGGGATGATAAAGTTAAGGGACCAAGAAAGAGTGGAGCGTTCCGTGGCATAGTCCGGGTTGCTTTGCGTCGTTACCGTTCCCGGCGGCTGCGGAGACAGCGTGGCAACATTGTCCCATATCGCGCCTATGGGCGAGACATTCTTGTCGATTACCAGCTCCCCGGTCACGGTCTGATCGCTACCGAGAACGCCATTTCTAACGTATACGCGAGCCCACGCCGGCTTGCCTGCTACCAGCCCCGCCGAATTATCGTTTCCCCGGTCGCTTGGATCCGTCAGGTGGCGGCTTGCCTTGTAGTATTGAATGCCCTGGGTGACCTCTATTCCGTCTACCCTCGGGTTGAAAAGATTTCTGATGTTAATTACAGCGCGTGCGAATTCTACCCTTTCCGTCAAAGTATCTGGGAAGCGGTCTGATACCCACATGACTGTGGTTTGGTCCTGAACTATTTGAGGATTCTTGAGGTTAAATTAGAATTTCTGGATTATTATCTCGTATTTTTTATTTCAGGATAAGTGTTAGAGATTCATGTGACTCCGGGTTTTTACTGTATTCGAGTCTTTGCCATTTGGAGCATCTAAAAATCCTGCAAACAAGGAATGCTATTAAGAAGCTCTGACGTATCTGAATCAGTATTATTGCTACGACATGTAAAGCAAGGTGTATGGAGGTTTGGCTAGCACTCAAACATCAAGACAAAAGCCTGGAACAACATCAAAGGGTCAGCAGAGGTCTTG
>JBBISN010000039.1:7469-16015 GCA_037441265.1 Nitrososphaera sp.
CTCAAACATCAAGACAAAAGCCTGGAACAACATCAAAGGGTCAGCAGAGGTCTTGTGCCTTTGAAAACCTGGTCAGTCCATTGAAGCCATCCACATTTGAGGTACGGATTTTGGACCGCGAACTCAATCCATTCACAGACATAGAATTTGATGTGAAGGTAGACACCGCTACTGTAACAAAAAAGACAGGTTCAGACGGAATATTTAAAGTGCCAAAACCAAAGAACAGAGAAATCAGGCTACTTTTCAAAGAGTAGAGTCTTGCCGATGCACATGTCAAAAGTTTCTGCCAGGTACATCAATACATTCTACGCATTGGCGATCAAGGGATACTTACCAGCACCGCCTGTTGGGCTACTCCCTCGTCTGCAGCATCGAGTTTGATTATGTGGATGTCTTTGAACGGTCCGTTATGGAGGTCGTATCCTCCCGTAGTCCTTCCTCCACTGGTATCTTTTGTCCAATAAGGCCGCAAAGGACTGGGTACAGCATTGTTGCCATCACGAGTGGCTCTCCAGACCTTGTGCACCCGCACAGCCCCACGCGAGCTGGTAGCCTCCCATCCCGTATAGTCTATTGCCAAGATTCCGCTGTTGCCGGCAGGGCTGTTTGGGGTGTCTATTAACAATCGGTGGACTGACCGTATGATTCCCACGTGCCCTGAAGAACCGCTGTTCACATGATGGGCTACGAGTATCATAACATCGCCGTTCAGAATTCGACTGTTGATTTGATCCTCGGGGGTTCTTGCCCTGTTTTCTGGAACAGGATCAAAGTTGCTTACAAGCTCGCCATATTTCTGGCCAGATACGTCTTGCAGATCGGTTCTGTCGTGTTCCCTTGCATCTTCCGCAATGCGCGTTAACATGTTAGCCAGTGGATAGCTTAACACGCGGTGGTTTGCTATATTGGCAGCGCTACCGCATGCCCCAGTATGGTTCGGGACGTTGCGCATTCGGAACACGGGGACTTTAATTCCAGATCTCCAGCACATGTCGAGGGCATAGATGTTGCATTTGTTAAAAGTGCCATATCCGAACTTGGGACGGAAGCGCAGGTCATGTCCGTTATGCGTTATGGGAGTCATGTCCCCCGGCTCGTCTATTCGCAAGAGTGGCAGAGTACCATCTGGCAGAGAAGGGCTAGTCAAACTCTCACTGGCTTGCCATCTGTCCTGAAAGTTAGCCGGGTCTACGGAGGATTCGACTTCAGATGCAACTGTTTGCATCGGCTCACTTAGAATAGTGCTGTCATTTACCACGACCTTGAATCTTTTTGCAGCATCAAGGGATCCGGTGTTGCCGGAACCCAAAACAACGTTATCGAGCTGGTGAAAGTTTTGAGGATCGTCGCTATCAAAGGTTGGTGCGCCAGGGGAGGCAGGAACAGTACCGTTGGCCCAGAACGGATATGCAGAGATGGAAAAATTGTTTTCAGTAACCAGAGTTTTCCCCCTTCCATCATAAAATACCAGTTTTCCCTGATCTGAAAGAAGCCCTTCTATGTCTGCGGCAAATGTCCTTGGAGTTGATCCGGTCAGAATGGTAAAATTCGCGAAGTGGAAAACCACGGAATCTAATGGCCTTGCACTTGAGCCTGAATCAACGCAGAAGAGCACGGGCGATGTTTTTGCAACAGGCTGCGTAACGACTCTGTCAGGAGGGTTTGGAGGGAAACGCTGGACGCCTCCTGCAAAAATTCTAAAGCCAATATCATAAACAATTTCGTGAGGCTCATCGGGATCCTTTAACACGGGTATCGTCACAAAATCACTCTGCCCCTGAAATCTAAACTTGAAGAGGTCTCCGACCCTGCTGTCGTCATTGCTGACACTCTGAATGGTGGAAGGCGAGGCCGGCGTGAAAGTGAAACGCGGTGCGCTGGCGTTTCTGTTGATTGTCCCGTTGAAAATTGCAAGAGGATCTTCTGGTCCTATCTGCCCCCGACGCAGTTCTGTTTCAAAAAGCCTGACTTCGACGTCCTCTGGAGTGGTGTTCCACCGGTCGATCCGGATCTCGATTTTTTTCTCATTCTTGTTTATCACGTGCCAGTGTGCCCGGAAACTCAACTCTCAACCCCCTCCGTGCTCTCATCTTCTAACGCTGTAGACTCGTTATCCGTGACCACTTCGCCGGTCTCATCCTCATCAGGCTTTATGAAAGCAGGTATTCTTTGATGGCAGACCGACACGTCTGAAATAGAAGAGATTAAAGCAAAACCGTCGCCCACCTTCACTTTATAGATGCCGGGCTTTACATCGGCATGTTCAAGGTGCCCGTCATCGTCAGTTACGCCGGTCAGTAGTTCGCCGTCAGGCCCCTCTAACTCGTAAGGCACGTTTGACAGGACGCTGCCATAGCCGTCATCAAACAGGGTTGCAGACAGCGCTTCATTCAAAACCACGACTATGCTTAGTTTGCTGGCATCCTCAAAATTAATGGCCAGCTCTTCTTGGAGCGCCTCTCTTGAAGCAGTTACCAAGAGGAAACTCTCAGTCAAGGTCTTTGGCGTTATGTGTGTATCATACCATGATCCAACCATCGATCTGTTTAGCGCGTCAGACGTTCTTGGACCAACCAAGCCATCACCCTTCAAGGGCTTTCCCTCCCAGTCCTTGTTCTTCTCGTCCCTCTGAAACTTGATTAATGCCTGTTTCGTACGCTTGTCAAACTTTCCATCAACCTCTAAAGACTGGTCATCATCAGCAGTATAGCCCAGTCCATTTAGCATCTGCTGAAGCGTCTTGACCAGATCTTCTTTATCGCCGTCCTGATTATCATAGTACATCTTGCCATCAGACTCATTGCCAAGCGGCCCATGTCTCTGGTCTTGAGGAACAGAAGGGCAGTTAACAGGTGCGGATTTGTTGCATAATTTTTCTGCAGGAAGAGGTTCAGGCACTTTGCCTACCTGTGCTATTTTATCACGGTTTTGCTAAAAAAGATTTAGACTTGACGCCGGGCCGTCGCCTTGATTCCAGGTATTATCGCCATCAGGCGCAGCACATGTTCTTCTTTAGCTGCTTTGTTCGGTAAAAGATGTTGCAGGTGCTGCATGTCCACACCAGTTCCTTGCTTGCCACCCAGTATCCGCCGTCAAAGTACTTCATGTTCAAGACACCGCTGCACTTTGGGCAGGTAAACGACATGACAGAAAGCGGTTTTTGAAATATATCAATTAATGACAAGGAAAGTTTTGATGTTGTGATATATTGATGGTTTTGCAAAATAATGTTTTTGGTTTCCATGCTGCGCCATCGATTACTTCCAGAGCATCGCCAAAACACGCAATCGTCATATTACCATTATAGTAATCCATAATCTATTTATACAATTACCACTATGGTAATTATATGTACAGCGAGCTATGGGCGGTTCTGGGCAATTGGAGAAAAGAGTTCTCCAGCGGAGATTTTGCCAGGACCTTCTATAGCCCAGACCCCAACAAGGTTTTGCATGATATGGCCAAGAAGGGGATGATAGAGCGCACAGGCATCGGCAGGTACCGGGTCAGGAGTGCCAGCGAATACGTCTTTATGAAATACGATGCGGGCAAGGCATATGATTTTCTCCGCAAGGCCGAACTGCAGTATGCGCTTACAAACGTGGATGCCGTCTATGCCTGGACTCATGGAGGATACAGCACAGACCGGTTCTTTGGTTTCTATCCTGTGCACGTCAGGGTGATGAAAGCCGATGTGCCCAGGTGGAAGAAGATGCTGTCAGAAAGAGACTGGAAGGCAATCCTGTCTGGAGAAAAGCCCAGAGAGACACTCTTTGGAGTGTTCTTTATACTCTATCCAGAAGAAAGGATAAGATCTGAAAAGATTGAATCTCTGAAGGCAGATCCACTTAGCGCCACGGTAAAGTTCTGCAAGGATAACATCTATAGCTTTGAGCCGGCACTTGAAATGCTAGACGAGGAATACAACCTGAAACTTGGCGTAAAGTACAGAGAAACCAGAACCAACGTAGCGTGATAACATGTTTGATCTCGAAAGCAGGGAAGCAGAAATAATCAGAACCATGTCTCTTCTTCCAAAGGGCTTCATTGTCATAGGCGGTTATGCGATCAGCGCGCTGTCCATCCACAGATTCTCGGTAGACTGCGATATAGTCATATCTGAAAAGGACGTTGACGAATTCAGAGACCACCTGCAAAAGGAAGGTTACAGGAAGCAAAAATCTGCAAAGGGCTTTGACAAAATGTACCAAAGCGAGGTCGAGATTTACGTAAAAAGCATCGGAAGCACAAACGTTTCTGTGGACCTGTTTGTCAATGGCGTGACCTCGCGCAAGACCCGGGCGTCGTGGAGCTACGGATACCTCAAGGAGAACTCGACTGATGCAATAGTGTCTGGTGCAAGAAATTCAACTGGCATCACAGTGCCGACAAAGGAGCTGCTCATGGCGATGAAGATCCACTCCGGCAGGGACGTGGACATGCGGGACATGGTGATGCTGAGCGAAGGCATAGACTGGAATGTTGTTGCAAAGCATGCTGCACGTGGGGAAAAAGGCGCTCTGGTAAAACAACTGACGGATGTAATCGGCAGGATGGATGGTATGCAGTTCATTCAGTCTCTCCGTGCAACTTTCAGCCTGCGACGCAACATTGAGCCATTGGTTTTGAGCTGCAGAATGAACCTGTCAAAGCTAAGGGCAGTAATCGAATCTTCAAGATAGAGATCGATGTTCTATTTGCGCTCTGCACACACGATCACTGGGGAATGGACTTGTAGTGCACAATATTAAAAAATATGCAACAGCATCTTTTGTTGGTCTGAAAACCAAACAATTGTTTGCGACCATTGCATGTCTTTTGTTAATGGCTATATTCTCTATTCCAAACCTGCAGTACGCTTTTGCCAGCTCTTGCAGCGCAAAACTTACAGCACCGTCCTTAAAAACGACGTATTCTCCTTCGCTTGCAGGAGCAACAACCGGCCAGCAATTCATCATCACTACAGTCATTACAAACTGTCTTTCAAGTGATCTAAATCTCGTTGTGCTCATTGAAGCGAGAAACTCAAAAGATGTTACAGAATATCTCAGCTGGCAGAGTGGAACAGTAAAAGCAAACGGCGAGATGGATGTTGGAGTGTCGTGGGTGCCATTGCAGGCTGATAACTATGAACTGAGAGTGTTTGCAATAAGCGACCTATCCAATCCATTGATGCTCTCAAGTATCATGACTTCAGATGTTACCATAGCCGAAAGCAACCGATCTATCATAAAAATTCCGTACAATCCTGACAGGGTGCAGGAGCCGACCAGCTTTGACCCCTACTTGCTAAGAGTAGTAATTGGCGTGAATAATACTGTGACATGGGTAAATGAAGATACGATACCCCACAGACTGGCCGGTGATAATCGGATGCCGGATGGTATCCCTCAACCCGTCGCGTTTGGCAAACCAGTCTTTTTGGATACCGGCGATTCAGTTGAACACACTTTTACCGAGGAAGGCCTGTATGCATATTTTGATCCTGACAATCCAGACAGGCAGGGGCTGATCAGGGTTTTCCCCAATTCTGTATTGAATGCACACATCGCGCTGTCGATTAACGGGATCAAGGGTACATACAGCCTGGAAAGCGACAAGCAAATCGACTATTCCCTAGACATCCAGGGGTTTGAAACGGGTTGCGGCACCTTGGATGTCAAAGTCATGAAAATCGATGCAGCCCCTGATGAATTCAATTACAGCTACGGAATTGCCTTGGATTGTTTTGGATACCTGCATTACCACGACTTTAGCATCCACTTTCCAATGGATGAGTCTGACAAGGCAAATTACACGATACCCATCGGTGTAGATGCTGGATGGATCAGGAAACCCGGAACATACCAGATGATCGTTACGTTTCAGACAGAAGGTACATCTTTAGTCTATACCACGACAAAAGAGTTTACCGTGACTCAAGGCAGCTAGGATCGGCCATGTTTCTGCAACTATCTGAACGCCTACAATCATGCTGTATGTTGCTTTTTTAGCATCACGTGCTTTCTTCACGCTTGGCCGACCAGTGAAACGCGTCTTCTGAGCCAAAACGGGCAGAGCAATTGCTGTCATCAAATAGCCTGTACGTGATCTCTAGAACAAACAGGTTCCCTTTGCTCTTTGGAGTCCACGACCCGGTCCTCTCATAAGTTCGGGTTCCACCTTCAATCCAGCTGACCGGGATGCTTAGCTCCCCAGTCCACCTGTTTGGCCGCCGGCTGTCTTGGACGAGGTTGGCCAAGAGCAAGGTCTGGCGCTTTAGCCGGCTTGACCCGTCTACCTTGTTAAGGTTTTTCCTTTTTGCCCTGTTGAATAGCCTGGCCGCAACTGCCTTCACTTTTGCTGCATAAGCGTCGCCCTTCAGCCTGACTGTCAGCATCAGCCTTCCGGATTCAAGCGAGTTGATTGTCTTGGCCGGGGCAGGCATGCATCTAAAGTCAATAGAATATGGGCAGACATCTCTGTCTTCTGGATCTGGGCCATTCCACAGTACATCTCCCATACAAAAAGAGATGCTTGTTTTGCTCTTAAACTTTCGAAGAGTTGGCAATTATCAAGCGTATTGCCATGCACCAAGAGTAAGGATTCGGATGCGGCACAACTTGTGCCCATCTTGGTTTGTTGGCATACGAAGGGCACCTCCTCATTTCATCTTGCATATTTCTGCAGCATTACTGTGCCTTCAATTGCTTCCGACCATGTTTGACAAACGTCCTGTAAAAGAGGTCGGCCATGACCGGCAATTCCAGGTAGTCTATGAGGATGGCTACCCATGCAGCAAAGTATGGAATCGCGATCACGCTTGATCCGTTGAAGAATGTGTCGTACACCACCTCGTCTGTGATCCAGAATATGTGAAAGACCTGCACAGCAAGCATCGTGAGAAACAGGGCATTCTTCTTTACTGCCGCTGATCCTTTTCGGTGTTTGTATATGCTAAGTGAATAGTAAATCATGCCTGCCGCCAGTGCAGGAACCTCGATGTAGTCTATTACCACAAAGAGAAGCAAAACGGGTCCGCCTTGCGACAGGATAAAGGCGCTCTCCCCGGTTATCCGCTTGACGACAACGTCGGTGGTAAGCCAGTAAAGGTGTATCAGCTGCAAAGATACCAGGAAGAACGCTAATTTCAGGTTCAGGTTCTCGTACCTGTACCAGAATCTTGCTATCTTTTGGACAGTGACTGATGAGGTAGTCCTATTTGCATGCATCCTTCTGCTGTGCAGTTCAAGTTCTTCTTGTGTATCAAACGGTGCGCTACATTCAGGGCAGTCGATTGCATCTTCTGCCATCCCTACTGATCATTTCCTCCAATCTACAAAACTTGGCCGACTGGTTTTTCCACCTCTGGCATGTTGTGGTACGTCCTATCGGGCAACGCACGTATTGTTTGAATCTCCCGAGCAGCCTCCACTTTCTGCTTTTTTCCTATCAGAAAGAGCCTGAGCTTGTTCTTTGCTTCCGGCGCGGTAACCATGTAAAACCGCGGTACAACGTCAACATCCTTTACCTCAATAACGTCAACTTTAGGCCGATAAAAGAAAAATACGTCTCCGCTCTCTACAATTTGAGACGCGTACTTCTTTGCCATTGTAAAGTTTGCAAGGCATAATATTAATGAGTTTCCTTTCCCTGAAAAGATCAAAAATGTATGATTTGCAGATTTAGTTTATGATGAACGTTGTTGTGGCAGTTCTGCCCGATTCATCTTTTGCAGATATGTTGTGTTCGCCACTAGGTATGGTTACACCAGCAAGAAACTCCTGTCTGGTCTGTAACTACCTTTTCCGGAGTTGTTTGCAGTCTGGTGCTGTTAAAATAGATCGTTACATCGATTTGCGTAAAATCACTACCTTGTATAGTCGCCAAAGTGGCTTTTAGATCCCGACTTAATCGTTTGGTATATTCTCAGAATTCGCGCAGCATCATTTTGCACATGCGAACCTGCTGCTGATAGTAGAGCGCCGCAATGAGATCCTCGTCCTTGAGTGCCTTGTCCATCTGCTCGATGGCCTGCGATTTCATCTTTCGTATATTAGTATCAAACGTGTCCATGATTTTCTTCGGACCTTTGGCCAAGTCCTCTTCCAGTCTCTTGCTCAGCTCGTCGTATCTTTTGTTCTCGTCAGGCTTTTCTGACATAATCATTGTTAGAACTCCAAGGATTTAAAGAGATACTAGATCGAACTGCCACTAACTAATAGTTGCTTTTGCTTCTTCTTCGTATTTCTCGCCATTTTCGGTGTACGCCGTCTTGTAGTCCTGAAACATTGACTGTTTGATGTTATCAGCCAGTTCGTCCAGTTCTGCCTTGTCATTTAGATCATTCACTCTTTTTGGGCCGATGCCCCGCCGTCACGGATTGGAAGCCCGTACGAGAACATCAACAAAGGCGTCATACACGTCAACGAAAACCTGGCAGAAGGGTACGACGGGATGGATATTGAAAAGATAGTGCATGACAGAGAAGTGGAAATGGAAAAAGGGATGATGGAGACAGGACAGAATTCGCCGGAAGGATAGCGGACTATCCTTTATTTTTT
>JBBISN010000040.1:0-16003 GCA_037441265.1 Nitrososphaera sp.
CTTGTCGGCAAAGGTGTGAGACTGGGGTCATCGTTGTTCCATTTGGTGTCAACCAGAACAATCCTGTATTTGTGGTCCTTGATCTGGTGGTCGCCGTATGTTATGGGTGCAACGTACTCTGCAACAAACTTGTTATCTCCCTGCTCTCCGGCTTCCTTGAATACGCCCTTGAATGATGCATCCACCTGCACCCCGCAGGTTATGTTGTCGCCGCATGCAAACGTGTCGCTAAAGAACGGGAATATGCCTCCTGGACCAAAGACATTGGTCTTGCCAGCGTTTGGCTCGTACAGCGCAGTCTTGCCGGTAAAGGCTTTGATGTACGGTCTGTCCATCATGTTTGCTGCTTCTGCGTCGTTGGTGACGATTCTTGCAGTGCTAATGGCCATTACCGCCGGGACCATTGCAATCAAAGTGGCTGCAAGGATCGAGCCGATAACGACATTAGGCTTGACTTTTCCGTTTTCATCACGGATGTTCATTGCGGACGCTTTTGCGCCGGCTATAAAGGATTTTTCCCCAATTCATTCCCAAATCAGACCCAAATGCTGACAACTTTATAACCACGGACAGGCTCGATCCCTTGGCCAATGTTCCATGCGGTCCTTGCCGGCCTTTTCGGAAGGTCGATCCAGCTTTTGCCCATTCTTGCCTTCGGCAAAGGTGCAGAAGGAGGTGGCTACATCGACCCGCGGTTCAAACGAGTGCTGTGGTACTTGCTTGCCAGCACCAGGGGCGGGGCAAACAGGGCCAAGATAATCGGCCTCATCGGCGACCATCCGGCAAATGCAAACCAGATAGCTTCTGAGCTAAACCTGGACTACAAGACAGTGATACATCACCTAAAGGTGTTATCAGAAAACAGCCTTGTGGTAACCGACAACAAGGACTCGTATGGAGCGACATATTTCCTGACGCCGCTTATGGAAAAGAACTACCAGTCCTTTCAGGAGATAATGGCTAGAATTGGGAAAAAGTAAATTAGGCAAGTCTGAAGGCCGGTAACCTAGATGGACTTTATGCTAGCCGCTGCAGCGGCGGCGCTTACCAACATAGGATTGCTTGGAGGCATCATTGCAACTTACATACAGAACCTCCGGCTGATCAGGTCCTACTTCACATGGGGCCTTGTGTTAGTGGCCTCGCTTTTCATAGTTCAGAACATCGTCATAGTGGTATTCTGGTCCAATCTTTATGCTGCCGGGCCGGCCATCAAGAACATAGTTGATGCTGCTGCCCCGTACCTTTTTGCCATAAACCTTGCCCAGTCCTGCGGCTTGGCCATCCTGCTTTGGATAACAAGGCGGTGAGCCGAGTCGTATATATTACTAAAATGCAGACATACACGCAAATGCTACGCTTGACAGTGGCAGGACTGGCGATAATCTTGGCTTTTTCACTCATCGTGCCCACCTATGCGCAGGAGCAGGTCTACAACATCGTAAAGGCCAAGCAGAGCGAGAGCTTTAACTTTCCATTCCAGGCGGCAAATAACGACCGCGATAACCCGTTGATATACACGTTTGACACGCCCAAGGGGCCAAGCTGGATCCTGAACATCGAGAACAACCTGTCCTATGTTCCAGGTGAAGATTCAAAGGCCGTAGTCATTTTACGCGAGCCGGCACCAAGCGAAAAGTACATCCAGATATCGATGTACGGCGGCGAATCCAAGGCGTACGAGATAATCGTCAACACGCCAGGGACAGGCAATACAGTAGTCTACAGCGACAGCGATATGGGCTGGTCAACGGATAACCCCATAGCTGTAGGCTACGCCAACAACCAGGGCCTTTCGGCCAGCAACGGCAAAAGGATAGTGCTGGACAGGTACGAACTCAACGGCTTTAGTCTAGGCTCGATAGAGGTGTACGGAAAGAACGATGCCTCTGCCCCGAGCAGTGCTTACGGAGGCGACATGGCGTTCAACGTTTTCTACGGAAACCCAGAAAATACACCTACATACCTGCTTCCTGGAGCCCTTGCGGCTGGCGTCGGTGGCCTGATGGCAGTACTGCTCCTGACTAAGAAGAGGCAGAAATAGACAGGTAGTATTTGCAGGTCTTTTTCAAGTCGCAGGCCTTGCAGTTGGGTCTGACTGGCAGGCAGATATTCTGGCCGTACATCACGAACGTGTCGTTTACCTTTGTCCATAGCTTCCTGTCCACGGTTTTGGCCAGCTCTATTTCGGTCTGCTCCGGCGTCTTGGTATTCACAATTCCAAGCCGGTTTGAGATGCGGTGAACGTGAACGTCCACAGGGATGGCCGGCTTGTTGAAGGCATAGACAAGCACGCAGTTTGCAGTCTTGCGCCCCACGCCGGGAAGCTCTAGCAGCCTTTCCATGTCTGCCGGCACACGACCTCCAAACCTTTCAACGATGATCTGCGAGACTTGCTTTATCCTTGCCGCCTTGACGTTGTAAAAGCCGATGCTGCGGATCAATTTTTTTATGTCGTCAAGGTCGGCGCTGGCAAGCTCCTCTGGTGTTCGGTACCTGGCAAAGAGCTGGTTGACCGCCTTTATGGTATTTTCATCGCGCGTCCGGGCAGAAAGTATTGTTCCAATCAGTATCTTGAAGGGATCGCCTTGCTCTTCTGTCTGCAGGCCTTTCAGCGCAGTCAGGCGCGGGGGCTTTTCACGATTAAGGGCGGCTTCCATCTTTCTGAGTATGACGGCCATGTCAGGGGCCAAATTACAGCATGCGTTTTTCAGTTCTGCGATATAATCCTGTTGAAAGTGATGGTTCTTATACTCTTTTGTGAAAAACGACTACCGTGGAGCTTACCAAGGCCGAGGAGGAGGCCCTGAAAGGCGAGCGCGGTGAAGCGCTTGCATCCGCCTACAGAATACTTGTTTCTATCGGCGAGGCCACGGGCGCTAAAAGGCTCGTGCCAATAAAATGGGCTCATGTTTCCGGCGTAAACTACAACACGATTGGAGACGCCGGTGTGCAGTTTTTGGACAAGTTCAGCCACGATGCTAAGGTTGCAGTCAAGACCACCGTCAACCCCATGGGCTACGACAGAGGCAGGCCGGAGGACCTTTCCCAGAATTTCATCGACAAGCAGGCCAGCATCGTAAGGTCGTATGAAAGAATAGGAGTCGAGCCGTCGTTTACATGTACACCCTACGAGGTGTTTGACATTCCGCCAAGGGGGACTGCAGTGAGTTTTGCAGAGAGCAACGCGGCGGTGTTTTCAAATTCTTTGCTTGGACTAAAGACCAACAAAGAGAGCGCGCTTTCGGCCCTTGCCAGCTCTGTGACAGGCGTGGCGCCGCTATCAGACCTCAGGCTGGATGAAACAAGGAACCCCAAAGTATCGATAAAGGCGGATTTCGATTTTGGAAGCGAGCTTGACTTTGGGCTGCTTGGATACTTTGCCGGCAAGGCGGTCAAGGACAGCAGCGTCGCGCTGGCTGGAATCGGCGACTCGCTGTCAAGGACGCAGGCAAAGGCGCTTTCTGCCGGAATCGGCACTTCCGGCTCATGCGGCATGTTCACCTTGGGAGATTCAGGCGGTGAAAGGGTCTCCTTTGGCAGAAAGGAGGCCAAGACCGTTATGGACGAGCTGAGCACGGCTGAGGACGGCGACATAATCACGCTTGGAAGCCCCCAGCTTGGGCTTGAAGAATTGAATCTTTTGGCGGACATGACTGAAGGCAAGAAATTCAAGAAGCGCTGCATGGTTTTCTGCTCAAGGGCCATACACAACCAGGCCGCCAAGATCGGCCTTACCGGCAGGATTGAGCGTGCCGGTGCAGAGTTCATGTGCGACTCATGCACGTGCCTTACGCCCTACGTTGACAAGGACAAGTATGATTCCGTGGTAACAGGCAGTGTCAAGGCAGCATACTACATGAACAGCTCCAACAAGGTCAATGTGGCCCTCAAGGACATGAAGACCATAGTAAAGGAGTACACGCAATGATAATTTCTGGCTGCAGGAAAATAGTCGGCGGGTCAGGCAGCGGAAAAGCGCTGGTCAGCTCGCAGCCCATCAACTTTCTTGCCATGGTGGATGCCAAGAACGGTGTCATCAAAGACCCAAAGCACGAGCTTTTCAACAAGCCGCTCAAGGGCGCGGTTCTGGTTTTCCCAAATGCCATTGGAAGCAGTGTCGGCGCTTATGTTTTTTATTCGCTAAAAGAGTACGGCAACGCGCCTTCCGCCATAGTGTGCTCCAGGGCCGACATCACCACGGCTTCCGGCGCGGCGATTGCCAACATTCCGGTAGTGGACCTGCCGGAGCAGATGTCCGGAGAACCGCTGCCTTCGCTGATAAAGCCGGGCCTGCCTGTCAGCGTGGACGCAGACTCTGGCAGGATAACCATAGGAACAGTTTAATCCTGAAAACTATTTTCAATAATTGCTCGGTGCATGGCAGCTGATGGGCGAACCGACCGCGTCTTGGATGCGGAATGACGACTCAAGTCCATGCACCGACTTGAAACCCTTTTATTTGCGTCAGGAACATGAGACACCGTTGGTAAGTTACTGTCCTGAGTGTGGCGGCGAGTTAAAGTTTGACATGACTAGCAAGAACTTTATCTGCAAGAGTTGCGGCCTGTTTGCTTCAAGGGATAAGATAGATGAGCTTCGTGACAAGGCCGACGAAGCAAAGGTAGACAGAAGGCGCAAGATGCACGACGACTACCTGGACTGGTGGCAGTCTTCAAAGAAGGAAAAACAGCAGAAATAACTGATTGCGCATCAAAGGCAAGGAAGTATACCAGTTACTTTTGATGCAGCAGTTCAAACCATCCAAGATGTCAGAAATAACACGTAATTGGATATACTGCACGCAGGATTCAGGTGGAATGCTTGTCAAAAAGAAGATGTAAAAAGATCCAGCCAGGATCTTGTTGAAAGAATAATTTAAAATGCATCGAACTTTTTTGCAACATAAAGGGATCTATCCGATCCACAGTTTGATGCGGATAGTAAAATAGTGTACAAAACAGATGGCAGCTACGTTTTGATCCTACTTTTTCTAACTATGGCCATAAAGAACAAGACCAGAATTGCAAGGGTAATCCCCGAAAATATGATGCCGTTGTACGGTGTGTCAAAGGCTTTAACCGCATCTTCCAGATATTCAAAGAACATTTGCACCGCGAACAGGCCAAATGCCACAGCAGCGTATACTATCCCTTTGAGCGCAGTTTTTCTGTAGGCAGAGATGGAAAGCCCCAGAAGAAGAAGGGAAAATGCTGCAATTCCTATCTTGATTATCTGCTCTATCGGTTCATACGGCTCGACTTCGCCTGCTCCCTGTTCTTCCACCCCTGCTCCATCGTTGTTTTCCCCCGCATCAACGCCGCTCTCTATTTGCCGTATCAACCACGACAACAAAAGCCAGACAGGCAACAACAAGTCTGTCATGATTCTTCTCCTCCAGACAGTGATAGGAACATCTCGGCCAGCCTGTTGCTCCACCTATCCCAAAGCGACGGATAGTAATTCTTCATCAATGCTACCAAAGGCGCAGGGTCTCCGTGCAGTTGGTACCGCTTGTACTTACCCTCTTTGAGTTCTGTAATTATGCCAAGTTCGGTCAATCGTTTTACGTGCCAGCTTATGGACGCGGCTGAAACGCCGATCTTGTTTACAATGTCTGTCTGTGTGGGATTTTTTTGCTCGATAATAAACATCAGAACGTCCCTTGTAGTTTCGTGGCTTAGAACTTCGAGAAGATTCTTTTCGTTATCTTGAAAAATTCCTACAGGAAAATAGTATTTGAACAGTCCACGTCTATTCGATGCTATCCTTCCGGCCTTCTCCAGCAATCCCAGATGGTATTGAGCTGTTCCCATGGAGACATTCAGCTCCTGCCGGATTTGCCGCAGATGGCAACCAGGGTTCTCCTGAATAAACTGAAGCACCCTCTTGGTATTTCCTTCAATGTCTTCATCTTTCAAGACCAACCGACCTTTCGCTAGGGGCGATGTTGCAGGTGCTGGCAGAGACAGCTGCATCGACGGCAGACACTATCCTGATAGTATGCCAAGATGTACGATATAATGCGTTGTGGTACAGATGTCTAAGCGATGCAGATTCGCGCAATTAGACACAAAGCCGGAGATTAGCCTGTTGTATCACATTTGTTATTAACTTTGTTGCGTCTTTATTGAGCATGAACGCGAGAAGGATGTTCTTACTCGTGGCAGCCTTGGCAACAGCAGTTGCAGGCACATTTACAGGCGGACAGCTTGCATTGGCAGGAGGAGGCGGATCGCAGAAGGGAACGCACAACATAGGATTCACGGACGAATTCTTTCTCGATGATTGTACATTTGCTACGACTGGCTCCAATCGGTACTTTGTACTAGAGCCCAACTACCAGCAGGTATTTCGTGGAGAGGAGAAGGACGGGACTGAGGTCAAGCTCATCATAACCGTATTGGATGAAACAGAAATGGTCAATGGTGTTGAGACAAGGGTCATGGAAGAAAGGGAATCCCAAGACGGCATACTGGTTGAAGTGTCAAGGAACTTCTTGGCTATTTGCGAGCAGACAAACAGCGTTATTTACTTTGGCGAGGATGTAGACTTTTACGATGAAAACGGTAACATAATCAGCCATGAAGGACAGTGGCGAGCAGGAGAGGGTGACAACGAAGCAGGCATGTTCATGCCCAGCACTGTGCTCCTAGGTGCAAAATACTTCCAAGAAATAGCACCGGACATCGCGATGGACCAGGCACTTATCGTAAGCATAGATGAAGAAGTAGAGACGCCTGCGGGTGAATTCGAGGACGTGTTGAAAGTTAAGGAGACTACTCCACTTGAGCCTGGTGCTGTCGAATTCAAGTACTACGCTGCGGGGGTGGGGCTGATTCAGGACCAAGATCTGCGGCTTGAAGAGTACGGATTCATTTGATTGGTGATAGGAAGATGATCCGCACTCTGCATCTTTTCTTATCCAAATCTCTTTTTTCATCGGCCTATGATAATAGCGAGAAGGCTTCGACAACACGGGTTCATTCTAAAATCTTATCAAATAGGGAGGTAAAGACAAAGTAATGCGAGTGAGCTCACTTGTTCTCTCGTTGATGGTTTTGTTGCTTTCGCTGGCATCAGCCACCGGCAATGTCAGTGCTTTTAGCGGTTCTACCAACAGCGAGGGATGGGTGGATTCGTTTGACCTGGACGAGTGCGAATTCTCTTCCATTGGAAAAAATAGCTATTTCTTTTTGCAGCCTGGATACCAACTTATCCTGGAAGGTGAAGAGGATGGCGAGGCCATTCAGTTGATAGTCACAGTCCTAAATGAAACAAGAGTAGTGGACGGAATAGAGACAAGAGTAGTGGAGGAACGGGAGGCGCAGGACGGTGAATTAATCGAAGTATCTAGGAATTATTTTGCACTATGTGCCCCGGATAATGACATCTTTTACTTTGGTGAAGATGTTGACATGTACGAGGATGGTGAAATAGTAAGTCACGAAGGAGCATGGCTTGCCGGTATAGATGGCGCTATGCCCGGAGTAATCATTCCCGCAAAGCCCGAAGTTGGCTTGAAGTACTACCAGGAAGTCGCACCAGGAATAGCCGAAGATAGGGCCGAAATCCTGAGTCTGAACGAAGCACTAGATACCCCAGCCGGAAAGTTTGAAAATGTCTTGAAGGTCGAGGAAACCACTCCCCTGGAGCCGGGTGTGAGAGAATACAAATTCTATGCACCGGGAATAGGACTGATACAAGATGAGGACCTAAAGCTCGTCAAATACGTTCTACCTGAAGCTGACGGTGGTGGACAGGGCGCTAATGATGTTGAAAAATGGCGCATGGAAAGAAGACAGGAAATAGTGGCAAAGGAGAGCGGGGAGCAAATCCACCAAAGACACATGGAAGCCGCACCTGCAAGCCAGAGCAAGTACACTCCGGGTCTCAGCTATACGCTTGAGGCGACCGGAACAGCCACAAGTGCGCAAGGCGAAAGTCGCAATGTAAGCTTGACTATGGACATTTCAATCTGGAAATCAAACGGTGCTATCCTCATACTGGATGTTGTAGGAGGGACAGTCAGGATTGGAGACGAAACTCATGATATTGAACTGGGTTATGCACTGTACTCCATACAGCATAATGCCCTAAGATCCAGCTCACTTGTCACGGCTGACAGCGGAGATGTGTTTGTCCTAAAGTTGCGTGGAATTGCAGAGATGGAAGGAGTTGAATTGCCAACTACTTCTGGAGATCCTATAGCACTTGTGTTTGATGAGGACAATATTAACAAGAACACGTTAGATGGATGGAAATTAACCCTGAACGGTACGCTTGAAGCCTAGTTCATACAGCGATATGCTCCAGCATTAGACATCCAAAGAATATCGGGCGCTTGATGGTTAATATCTCTGCAAAAACAGTACCGATCATCCTTGCAGACATGCAGCAAGTGCAACAAAGGACCCAGCGTCTACTTTAGAGCGTACTCTGGCGAGCACTTGTGCAAGAAGTGCTTCCTTCACTCCATAGAGGAAAAGACTGCCAAGACCATATCCAGGTACTCGATGCTAAAGTACGGCGAGAAACTCGCCATTGGTGTTTCAGGTGGAAAGGACAGCCTGTCGCTTTTGTATGTCATGAAAAAATACTTTGACGATCATGGCAGAGATCCGGATGACCTGATAGCAGTAACCATAGACGAGGGCATCGAGGGATACCGCGACGAATCTCTGGAGATAGTAAAAGAGTTCTGCTCAAAACTGCAGGTGCAGAGCAAAGTGCTGTCATACAAGTCGCTTTTTGGTGTGGATATGGATGCGGCCATGGTGCTGCGGCCATCTGAAAAGATGTCTTCGTGTTCTATGTGCGGCACGTTCCGGCGGCGGGCCATCGACGTGGCAGCCGAAAGCGTGGGTGCAGACGTCGTGGCAACGGCCCACAACATGGACGACCAGATACAAACATTCATGATAAACCTGCTGGCCGGCGATGTCGAGCGTATAGGCTGGATGTACCCGCAGCCCATAGAATACAGAAACGGTCTGAAGAAGGTAAAGCCGTTTGTAGAGATCTACGAGCGCGAGATAGCATTTTACGCGTTGCAACGTGAAATCCCGTTCCAGTCAGAGGAATGCCCGTACATGGACGAAAGCATCAGGACGGACCTGCGGCAGTTCTTCAACGGGCTTGAGGACGCGCATCCAGGAATAAAGTACAACGCGTACAGGTCCATGACCAAGGTGTCAGAAAAGTTGCGTGCCTCCCTTGCCGGTCAAATACGAACGGGCAGCTGTAGGATCTGCGGCAGGGATGCCACCGGCGATGTCTGTTCGGTGTGCAAGACGGCATCCGCGCTTTTGGGCAAAGGTATTTATTGAAAACGGGTTTTCTGTGCTACGTATCGCTATGGTTATTAACGAAGAGTTACTTGCCGAGAGGAAGAAGGTTTCCAGCCGGCGTCCCCGGTTCATAAGGCAAGAAAGCTGGAGATACGACAGGCTTGCAGAGAACTGGCGCAAGCCCAAGGGCAAGGATAACAAGATGAGGAAGCAAAAGTCAGGTGTACCGGCCATCGTCAAGATAGGCTACCGCGGCCCGAAAGTGGCAAGGGGCCTTCACCCGTCAGGCTACAACGACAACATTGTATTCAATGTAAACGACTTGGCTGGGCTTGATCCGAAAAAGGATGCGATAAGATTGGCCCACACAGTAGGGACAAGAAAGCGCAAGGAGATAATCACCAAGGCATCAGAGCTAGGCATCAAGGTGCTCAACGCCGGCAAGCTGGCAATAAAGGAGGACAAAAAGTAATGGTAGTCAACATACGCAAAAAGCGAGAGCTGGTGGCAAGGATTCTGGGCGTAGGAGTCAACAGGGTTCGTTTTGAGCCAGACAAGCTTGAAGATGTTGCCGACTCTATTACCCGCGACAACATAAAGGCGCTGGTCAAGAGCGGCGCAATCTGGACCGCCCGCCCCAAGGGGACATCAAGAGGCCGTGCAGAAGAAAAGAGGGCCGTCTGGAAGGTTCACGGCAAGGGACCCGGCTCAAAGAAGGGCCGCAAGACCGCGAGAGTGGGCAAGAAGGAGGTCTACGTCGCACGCGTGAGATCCATGCGTTACCACCTTAAAGTCATGAAGGAAAGAAAGGACATCACCAACGATGTCTACTGGCAGATGTACAAGAAGGTAAACGGCGGACAGATAAGATCGCTGGCCCACCTCAGGGAAACAGCCAAAGAGGCCAAGGCCCGCTAAACTTATTTCCTTTTTAGTACCGCCCTTCGTTTTTCAAAATCCTTGACGCGGCCGCTTTTAAACGCCAGTCCTTCTTTTGCCAGCAATTCTATTTTCCTTTCCTGACCGTCAGCATAGCCTCCGATCCGGCCGTCGGACATTACAACGCGGTGGCATGGCACGACTATCGGGTTTGGATTTCGATTCAATATCCGGCCTATGGCCCTAGATGATTTTGGATGCCCAAGAGTTCTGGCTATATCGCCGTACGTGGTGACTTGGCCTTCAGGGATCAGCGTCAGAATGCGGTAAACATCCTCGGCTCTCAGGCTTGCCGCTACTTTCTTCATGGCCCTATTTGCTGCAAATCGGTATTTCAAACTTTCATGATTTCAAGGCCGGTATTTTGGGCGAGTTTCAGTATCCGGTCCTTGTGGCTGCCAAGGCCCTTTGAATCCACGATTATGTGTGTAACCTTTTCCACACTCTTTAGTATCATCTGGTCAAGCATGCTTTCATCTATGGCCTCAAGGTTGTGCTTTGAAGCAACTGCTGCAAGTCCGAATTCGGATTCCAGCAGCAGCTTGTTGAATTTTGTTGGATAATGCGTCCCGCCTATGGCCACGCCTACTTTGCTGCATGGCGGTATTTTCTTGTCCAGCACCCCCAGTATCGCGTCGCACAGGACAGAGGCGGCTTTTTCATCTGCCCACTGTTTTTCCGATGAGCCCAGCTCTACAAACAAGACCGGCTTTTTCAGCGAAGTCGGCCCGTGGTGGGTAGCCTCTATTATCACGTCGTAGTTAGGAATTTGCTGTCTTGCTTCTGTTACCACCTGCAGGTATGCCTTTTGCAGGCTGGGATAGGAAATGGCGATCTCCCGCGGGTTGCCCCCAAAAGGGGCGCTGTTGAAATTGCCTGTACAGTGACAGGTCAGCGTGGGAATCCCGCTATCGGATCGATGTTTTGAAAGGAAGACAAAAGATTTGGCATCAAGAAAGATGTCGTCTAAATTCTCCAGAGTCAAAAGGCTGCTGTTTGCAACGTAAAGTCGGACATTACCGTACTTTGGAGAGCTGAAGGACTGCCCATGTTTATCGTGCCGGTAGCCATCAGGAGCAAAATGCTGTTTGTTCTTCAGGTAATTGGTTATAGTAACCCCGGCGAGATCCTGGCTTGAAGCAACGAGAATGTAGTCCGGTGGCAATTAGCGTCGATGGCAACGGTTGTAATTTTAATTATTCTTTAACCCATTTGTTATAGCGCGGAGACGTCACAAGGCAGTCTTTGGTCTATTCTTGACAATCAAATTTAGTATATTGTTGCGCAGACATTGCCGCAGGGCTTTTCAAGATCGTGTCTGCGCCAGTTGCAGTCGAAAAATATGCATATAGCTGCCAGGTAGATCTTGCCGCACCGTGTTTTTGGATAAAATTTGTCTTTTCTATCCCGTTTACGAAAACAGTCAATACCAATGCAGTAATTCCAAAAACACACCTCAGAAGTAACAATTTAAGTGCGAATCAACGGCCATGTAGCTTTGCCAGCGGTTCAATATTTAAATAAGATTAATGGTTCTATATGTCTAAATGTTTGCTACAATTAATTCCGATCATCCATTTTGGGCGACAAGTTTCTCTGAAAATAATCGCGGTACACGGTACAACAATGCACGGTCGTCACACCTTTGGGAGGCAAGGAAACGTGAGTGTCATTGAGACAATGACAAACGTGCGCAAGAAAAACGTCAGGGAAGTAGTTTTTTTGTTATGCGAATCGTGTTTTTGGTGCGCCTCGTATTTTGTAAACAAGAAATGCGTCCTTGCCGGGTGTCCGGGATGCAAGGGCGGCGAAATCAAGTTCCTGCCAATTACTTTTGATGAAAACGAAATAAGACAGGATCATAGACGCGAAACTGCTGAGAATTTTGGCAGAGTTTCTCCCAGAGGAGTCGATGCCTTAACATGAACATTGCCACTCAGGAAGCACCGTTTACGATGGTGGCCAAAACATGCGGTTGCAGGGACAAAAGAGCGGTAACGTACGCTTTCGTGGATGTTTATCATAACCTGTGCCTTGATAAAAGAGAAATAATTTTAGCCCAGGTAGAAGCGTGTGAAAGACTTTTGAAAACCGGTACAGACGACGACAAGAAAACAGTAAAGAAAGAAATAACTGAATTAAAGACAGCACTGGATCTGATATCTCGGTAAAGCTGAATAATGCAAAGGTACTGTTCGTCGTCAAGGCACCCCCCAAGATTCGTAAAATCTGGCTAAAATTTACGGCTGTTCATACAAGGGACATAGATTTCAGGATACTTCCCAGATTTTCCAGAATGTGGTGAAACATCGATGTTGACGACACTAAACGCAATATTCTCTGAATCCGACTCGTTTCTAAGTATTAGCAAATGTTTCTGTTAGTTGCCGTACTATGCAGATCGCGGCCTTTCAGTTGTGCAGCAGTTGCCGCAAAGTTGCGTTATTCTCTTCCCGAAGGTCCGTGTCTTCGCGCCAGTCGTCAACATAGACCACCGCAAGATGATAAGCGATCTCTTCTTTTGTGTGTTCATGCATCAAGTGCTGGAACATGCGGTCAGGCGAGTACCAACTATTGCAGATGTAACAGAACGGGCGTTTCGATCGACATTACCAGAGCAATTATCTTTTAGGGCAGTGTTGATCCTTGAAATTACAAGGTCTGCGCTGTCTCCCAGCATTTCGCGAAGATAGTTTGTGAATTCATCCTTGTATTGGACGAGAGCGTTCAGATCCATGTCGTACCTCTGTTGAATGTAACTTAGTATCACACTCTTGCATTCAGACCCCACAAGCTCTAGCGCATTTTCAATAACCTCAATCGCTTTCTTGTCTTCGCCCTGGAACAATTGAGTTTCAAAGTAAGAGATTTCTTATTTAAGTATTTTGAAAACACGTCTGCAAATACAGATCGTTTGAGTCAAGGTTGTGTCAACGGTGATCCATTGGCAGGTAAAAATTTGATCTTTTCTGCCAATTTATAAAAAACATCACTCTTCTTGCGGCGTTTGCATTGCCGTTTATCTGGCGAACGTATTTGAAATGGTAGCTATTGCCTCGACTTCATTTTGCGGATGGGCACTTTGATTGATCAAGATTAGGAACTTTGAACGCGGGTAGGAGGAGACAGCGTCAGATATGCTCTGCAACAAGGAGAATACCTTTTCAAATCCAAGTTTGTGAATCAGTTCCGTGGCATTATCCAGCATTATTACAGACTCGGGGTTTTCTTGTAAGGTTCGTTTTACCGCTTCCAGGATCAACGATGTTTGATTGATAGAGACAATAAGGTGACCTTCTTCAGAAGTGGAGATCGGTTCTTGGGACGATGAAGACAGAAGGTATATTGCTGCCCCAGAGCTGCGTGCTTTGGAATACAGATTGCTTGATTTTTTCGTGATTACCACCAGGTTGCTTTTTGTTCCCTGAGCTTCTGATGCCTTGGTAAAATAATAATCAAGAAGAGAATTTGCCACTGTTTTTGGCTCGTCGTCTTCGGTGGGTTTTGCGTCCTTGTACCCCGTGGAGTGAAGCAGTATTATCGGCCCCTTTTCTTTCAATTCGGCTTCAGCCACCTCTACAGACTTGGTTTTCTCTTGAAGTGATTCTTTGTCAGATTTGGCAGTGATTTTTTGCGTTACCCGACTTTCTGTAATGAGCCTCTCCATCTTTTTCCTTGCATCTTGCTGTATTCTGTCAACCGATGGCGCCAGTCTGCCAGAAAGATAAAGCGCTGCCACCGACGCAAAAATAACAGACGAGATTGAGGAGATTATGCTATAAGTAAAAGCCTGCGTAGATACAGATTGGGATTCTTCATACATTATTCTTGCCAGGTTGTTGTTTAATTCAACAATCTGCCCATACGTCGTTATCAACTTTTCAAATTTTTCTGCAGCAACGCTGTTGGCGTATACGGTTGCCTCTTCTTGCCGTCCTTCGTTTGACAGTGCAATGACTGTGTTTCGCTCACGCTGATATTCCGACCAGTCCTCGTTTACTTGGCTCAACAAGGAATCCTCGTACGATATCAGATTACCCATGCCGCGGCTGTTTAGGATACTGACTTGCAACGGAAAATCGTCGATTTCTTTATAATTCACAAGCGTCTGCAAGAACTTGACTTCGTTTTGACGTATGCTCTCTGCAAGTTCCTGCCTCTGTCCGTCGTTAGCTATGATATAGCGCCCTATGTTCAACCTCATTTTTAATAATTCTTCACTACCGCCGGACAGATTAGTAATAATTGTTACAGTTCCCTGATAAATGTTGGATATGCTTTCCTGCATTTTCAAAAGCGAGACAAAAGATATGGTGGATAAAAGCGAGACAGGAACCAGTGTTATGATTATAAAAGATAACACAAGCACCGTCCTTGTCTGCATGCAAGAATAGGCTCGCTTTAGAACCCCTTAAAAAGTTGCGCCTTTTTCACATCTGAAAATCAGCAAGTATATAAAACATCAAAAAGAACCACCCCTAGAATATTGTCCAATGCGTCGGTTGTAAAGACGTGGATCAAGGGCTTTGACCAACTAATAGGTGGGGGATTTCCCAGACCCAGCTTTATCATACTTGCAGGGCATCCTGGAACTGGCAAATCCACTTTTGCGATTCAGTTTTTACTGAACGGTGTTACGACGGGCGGCGAGAAAGGCGTCTATGCCTCTTTTCTTGAACGCGAAGAGACATTTGTCCGCAACATGTCTAAAAGCTACGGTTTTGATTTCAAAAAACCAATCGAAGAAGGCGCCCTTCATTTTCTGGAATTTACACCGCTGGCGTCAACAGCTGTTTCCGACACCTTGAACCAGATAGTCAAGACAATCATCGAGAGCGGCGCCAAAAGGCTTGTGATAGATTCCTTAAACGCGCTTTTTGGTGAGACAGCTCCAGCGGAGCAGAGAAGGCTTCTTGAAATTGTTCTAAATAGAATAATAAAAGATCAAGGATGCACAGTCATTGCGATACTTGAGCAAAGCATTGGCAAGACAGAGATCGGTTTTGGAATTGAAGAGTTTGTTGCTGACGGCCTAATAATATTTGAATCGTACGTTGAAAGTCTTGAGGTCAAGAGAAGGGCAATAATCAGAAAATTGCGTGGCACCCTGCACAGCTCAAGGTACCAGAGCATACTTTTGAAACCCGGTGAAGGGATCTCATTTCTACAGCTGGCAGAGTGAGACTCTAGGGATATTCAGTGGTTACCTGAATGACAGCGTAACCCCGCGTTTTCTGTCGGCTTCCACAATGAATCTCTCGTTATTCATGATGGGTACAGAAGAGAGAATTTGGCGTCCGCAAGACTGGCATTTTGATTCATAGATGGCAGTCAGAACCGAGGCGCACCAGAAGCAATTGTCACAGATCAGAAAAGAGACGTTTTCGGATATTCTGGCAGTTGCTGTATATCGTGTTTTCTCATTTTCGATGCGAATATTGTTAATTTTGTCCAAGCCATCGTTTATCTTGGAAATAACAATCTCGGCGCTAAACCCGATTGTTTCACGCAAATAATTTTCAAATTCATGTCTATATTTTACAATCGAATCCAGGTCCATACCATATCGCATTTTTAAATACTCAAGAATAACTTGCTTTGACTCTTTTCCGGCCAAATCCAGTGCCGATTCAATGAGCTTTAAGGTTTCATCTGGATTTTCGGTGCGGTTCGTTAACATAGTGCGAATTTATTTCAGCTAGCGGTATATAAGTATAGTCCAGCCAAGTTCTGTAATCACATATCCTGCTTTTGCACGATAAAATATACCAAAA
>JBBISN010000041.1:0-15780 GCA_037441265.1 Nitrososphaera sp.
TTTCGCTTTTACTGGAATGTCGGATTTAATCAGCCGAGCAGCAAAGACGTCCTTATCTGTTGAACCTGCGCCATTCATGCTCGTCAGGCGGTCCGTAGTCTTCTTTCTTTTTGTAGTAGCCCCAGTAAAGCAGAAGGACTCCCCCAATGACCATGCCTATGACAAATTTTTCATTGTTTATCTCTGCGTTGACATAATTATCAAGATAAAATCCGAATGACGACTGGGAAGTTATGAGGTAAAGGTTACGCAGCGCCACAATGGCCGCGACGACTATGAACATGACGCCCATGGCGGACATCCAGTTTTTTCCGCGCTGGCCTTCTCTGTCCTTCTGGCTCATCTTTATACAAAGTATGGATGGTTCTGCTGATAACGTTTGCGTTACGTAAGCTTGATGCCGGGGTGCTTCATCTTGTTCTGCTTTGCCGCGTTGAGGAGCATGGGCGTAAGCACTTCTGCCTGGTAAGTCAGAGACAGCGGGCCGAGGTAAACCGGTCGCAGGCCGCTTATTTCAGATACAAGCTGGTTGAGCTTTGCAACAACGTTCTGATCGTCGCAGCAGATGTATGTGTCGGCGTCCAGGTTCATACCCACCTTCTTCAGCTTTACTTCGGAAATGGTGTGAAAGGCAGAGACCACCCTGGATCTGGGAGCCATGCGTTCGGCCACCATTTCTGCCGCCGGTTTCTTGCCCTGTTCAAGCGGGATGTAAATAAATCCTGTATCTGTCCTGGTCATGGGGACTATGGGCGAGACAACTATGCAATCGCTTCTGACCTGGCTGGCAAGCTTGCCGCACATGTCGTCAATGAATTCATACGGGATTGAGAGTATCAGTACGTCGCAGTTCTTTGCCAGCGATATGTTATCGTCGCCGGTTATGCTTCCTGCCATGGCAGTATCCGGGCCATACGCCTGCTTTGCAATGTTAACATAATTCTCTGCGGCCTCTTTTGCCTTCTGAGCTTCCCTTGAGCCGATTATGACGTCGTGCTTCAGGCACCATCTGAGGGCAAACCCCTCGCCCATGCCGCCAGTGCCGCCGACTATGCCTATTTTCATGGAGTCGTTCACATCGGCTGTGGATATTAACTTTACACATTCCGAAAAATTAAGTAACGGTAAATGCACTATCTTCTCAGTTTGCCCCTAGTCGTCTTCATGCGCCATGGGCAGGCCGAAAACAACGTCAGCCGGGTGCTGGTCGGCCGCCATATAGAGGCCCATCTTACAGAACAGGGCCGGCAGCAGGTGGCGGACACGGCAAAACAATTGAAGGGCATAAAAATCGACAAAGTCTATGCTTCGCCGGTGATAAGGGCCGTTGAAACAGCAGAAATAGTCTGCAAGACCGTTGGAATAGACTACACCATCGATGAGCGGCTTTATGAAATAGATCTGGGCAAACTGGTGGGCATGAACTACGAGGAGGTCGTAACCAGGTACGGAAACCTTTTCCTCAAGTTCTACGATGAGCATGACCCTGTGCTTGAAAGCTTTGGTGTCGAGTCGTTTCTGTCCGTTAAAAAGCGGGTGAAAAGCCTGCTGGATGAAGCTGCGGAAAAGCATCCAGACCGGAACGTTTTGTGCGTCACCCACCTCGATCCGATCAAGGCGGCCATCGCTTCTCTGCTGGATCTAAAGCCTGAGGCATTGTACCGCTGGCACATACGCAACGCATCTTTAACGATCCTGAAACACGAGAGCAAATTCTACACATTGTCCGGCGTTAATGTGATGTCTATGCACCGCTATCCGTTTGAATAATTCCAAAAACATTAAATAAGAAATAAAGTCGTATACCGCCCAAATGGGTGTCCGACTAAGACAGGTCTTGCTAGTGGCAATTCCAGTTGTCGTAGTATTTTCAATCCTCCAACCAGCTTTTTCGCAGGAAAGTGAGCGGATCATTATCAACCGCGTCGAAGTATGGGGACTTTTTTACAAAGGCATGGTCATCGCATTCACAATCGGTGCCATTCTGATGGGTGTCATTGCATTTGTTGTATTCCGGTTCAGAGAATCGAACCCGAAGAACGTCCAGCGGGGCTCAATGGAGGGACATCAGTAAATGGGGCATGCAACTATTGAATGGGTTTATGTTGGTGTAGTCATCGCACTCTTGATATACCTAGGTGCTTCTGCCTGGGATGTCGAGAGATACCTGGATCATCCTCCAAAGAATTCCCAAGTGATCAAAGTTACCGGCCAGCAGTGGTTCTGGACCTTTGAGCATGAGGATGGCAAGAAAGAAATCGGAGAACTGCACCTGGTAAAGGGCGTTCCATACGTGTTTGAGATTACCTCAAGAGATGTGGACCATGCATTTAACATTCCTGACCTGACAGTTCTGATGGATGCTGTTCCTGGCAGAATAAACCACATGTGGGTGATGCCTGATACAGCTGGCGAATACCTTATCCAATGTAGAGAATACTGTGGATTCAGCCACTATCAGATGCGGGCAAAACTGTTCGTAGAAGAATCAGTACCAGTGAGCGGAGAAAGTCCAGCAGTTGATGTTCCAGTCAGTCTACAAGAGGCGAAACCAGTAATTGCAAGCAACTAATTTCCAAAACAAAATACTTTTATTGCAAGTAAAATCCATGGGTGATAATCGGAGGAGAATTGATTGGTTCTAGAAGTTAAGAAACCGCGTCCGATGTGGGAGATACTCTTTTCAACCCACCACACCGATGTAGGGCTGCTTTATATCACGCTCAGCCTTGTGGCATTAATGATCGGTGGTGCTCTTGCCATTGCCATTCGCACCGAGCTGTTCTTGCCTGGAAATCAGGGCATAATTCCTGATCCTAACACTTTCCACAGAATCATGACCACGCACGGTACCAACATGCTGTTCCTTTGGCTCCTTCCCTTCGCATCCGGCGTTGGTAACTACCTGATACCCATAATGATCAGGTACAAAGACATGGCATGGCCCAAACTGAACGCCGTGGCGTTCTGGATGACTCCGGTGGGCATGGCACTTGTGTGGCTAGGCATGGCAGACTTTACCTGGTATGCTACTCCGCCGTATTCTATCCTTAGGGCTCCGGGTCCAGCAGCTGAAATGTGGATCTTTGGCATAAAGATTCTAGGCGTTGGCTCCATTCTCGGTGCCATCAACTTCATAGTAACAATACTAAAGATGAAGCATCCTGACCTGCCTATGATGAAGACTTCGCTCTTTGTCTGGGCAACGTTGGTGACTTCCATCATGATCCTTGTGGCAATACCAACTTTCGCAGCTGCGCTTATCATGCTGTTTACAGACCGGCTGGGTGTTACAGGATTCTTCAATCCCAGCATGGGCGGCGATCCGATTGCATACCAGCATCTGTTCTGGTTCACGTTCCATCCCGAAGTCTACATCTTTGCGATTCCTGCAATTGGAATGATGTACGAGCTGATCCCCAAGTTCTCGAGAAAGCCGCTCTTTAGCTATCAGTCCGGTGTCACGGCGTTTGTGGTACTGGCCATTGTAGCTTTCTCATCTTGGGCTCACCACATGTACGCGACGGGCATGAACTTTACCGAAAAGACCGTCTTCATGGTGGGAACTTTGGCAGCAGTGCCTGCATCAGCCATGCACGTCTTTAACTTTATAGCAACGATGTGGGGAGGCAGGATCAAGTTTGCAACACCCATGTCCTTTGTACTGGGAGGCGTAGTACTGTTCTTCTACGCGGGAGCCGGTGGTGTGGTCAACGCACAGATGCCGCTTGACTTCCTGACCCACGACAGCTACTGGGTAGTCGGACACTTCCACCTGTTCGTCATGGGACTGATCACCTTCGGGTTCATAGGCATGCTACACTATCTCTTCCCGCTGATAACTGGCAGAATGTACAACGAAAAAGCAGGCATGATTACATTCTGGCTGCTGTTCGTTGGAGTATCGGTGGTATTCCTGACCCAGCACGTCTTGGGGTTATACGGACAACCAAGAAGGGTCTTCGATTACATCCCGGTGCAGCCACTGATAGTGATGAACCAGATATCTACCGTGGGAGCATGGATAGCTGCAGCAGGAGCAGCCTTGCTGATAGGCAACCTGATCTACAGTTCAGGACGCGGCAAGCCAGCAGACATGAACGATCCGTTCAAGATCGGGGAAGTGTACTACGACCACACGCGCAAGGAGCCGCATCACTAGGAGGAATTAGAATTGACAGAACATGATCGAGAACACAAAGAACCAGTATTAATGACAAGTCCCGGCAGGATGGCAAGGGGCATCATCATAATTGGCGTGACACTGGCAATAGGAGCTGCTTTCCTGATAACGAACTTTAACCAGATGTTCGCCAATCCGCCGCCTGTTGCAAGATTGCAGGTTACGCAGCCTCCACCTCCGCCGCCACCTGCTGCGGGTGTGACAACAATTTCGATACTCGCCGGTGCTTCAGTTCAGGGAAATCCCGACTATGATCCTGACGATGCCAAGGTACCTCTTGGTAACAAGGTAATGTGGAATAACGTCGATACCGCACCACACAGCGCTACATCGGGTACTGGACCTGAAGATACCAACTCTGGAAAACTATTCGATACAAGCATAATCAACGGCGGTGAAAAATCCACAGAGTTTGAGCTCAAAGACGTCAAGGTTGGAGATGTAATCCCGTACTACTGCATCGTCCACCCATACATGAAGTCACAGCTTACCATCGTTGAGGCCCAGGCAGGAGGCGCTACCAACCAAAGTCCAATAGAAGCTGCTATAACCATACCTAGCGGTGCTTCAATACAAGGCAATCAGGCATACGATCCAGCCGAGTTCAGCATCAAGCAGGGCAACACATTCCTGGTCATAAACGCTGATACCGCACCACACTCTGTCACATCTGGAACCGGCTTTGACGACCCCAACTCTGGCAAGGCATTCGATACAAGCATAATCAACGCTGGCGACAGAATTGAAATATCTACAAGCAACCTGAATCCGGGCGACTACCCCTACTACTGCATCGTCCACCCATACATGAAAGGCAAGCTCACCGTAACCGAATGATCTTAAAACCCCTCTCTTTTGCGACGCTTGCCGTCCTTTTCTCCCTTATTTTTATAGGGGGATACGTTAACGCTTCTGGAGTGGGCCTTACATGCCCTGATTGGCCGCTCTGCCCCAAAGGACTTGTTCCGGGTGCGGATTTTATCATTGAATACATACACCGTTCTGTGGCTGCTACCACCGGCATGCTGGTGATAGCAACGGCCGTCTTTGCAGTGAAATCAAAGGAGGGGCCAATCGGAATGAAGATCACATCGCTTATCGCTGCCGGGGCCGTGATTGGCCAGATTGTCCTTGGTGCTGTGGTGATATTTGAGCGTCTGCATGCCATCCTTGTAACCGCGCATCTGGGCCTGGGTCTGGTCCTGTTCTCCATGGTGCTGGTAACCTTCCTCTACGCATACAGGATACCTTCCAAGAAAACCATCCGCGCCGTCCAAGATTAGGTTTATACCTCCAAACGCATACCATAAGCCCATGGCTTCCGTATGGCCGTACGCGCTGTCCCTTGTAGCCTTGCTCTTATTTGCGGCGCCAGAAGCTTTTGCTCATCTAGAACATCTTACGCATTACAACGGGGATGAAGCACACACCGAAAAATACACGGTGTTTGAAGCGTTGGAACCGGAGTATGTATCCGCAGGCGAGCCAACAGCCATAGTATTCAGTATCCAGGATTTTGATGGCCATGACGTGAAGGATGTAGAGACCATGCTGGAAATCTACACCAGCGACGGTAACCGAATACATGCTTTTCCGTGGACCAAACAGCCAACTGGGGATTTCAGCCAGTACTACACCTTCCCGGAACAGGGAAACTATCAGATAGTGTTGAGCGTTGCCAACGGGCCTGTTAATTCCAATGCCGTGGATCCTCCAAGAACCACCTTTGTAAGCTCGGCTGGGTGCAACTGTGAAAGGGTACTGTTCAACGTCAACATTTCCAAGACCTTTGGGCTTGTATTTACTTCAACCATTCTTGGAGCCCTGACCGTGCCACTGGCTGCTCTTGGGGCAATCCTTGGTCTTAACTACAGGAAAAGAAAGAAAGCCGGCCAGCTGAGAACTCCTGGAGAAATAGTCAAGTACGCTATCATGCTTGCCGCCATCGCTGGCGGCATGGTGCATTTTGCCGTGTTCTCTGAGCACGGATCGCTAAGACTGGAGTATCCTATTTTCCTGATATCTGCCGGCGGCATGCAGGTCTCCTACGGAATGATGTACGTGCTGCTTACGCTGACGTCTGAGGCTGGCGGCATAAATCCGCTGCAGTACTACAAGAAAACCGTGATCCTGAACCTGTTTGGCCTGACCGGCACGCTTATCCTGCTGGGGCTGTATGCATATTCCACCATATTCGCACCACCGCTTTCGCCCACCAATGCACCTGAATCTATCTCCTTCGCCGGGGTCCTTGCCAAGTCGCTGGAGGCATTCCTGGTCGTGGGTGTCCTGTACCTGATGCGGTTTGAAAAGAAGAGGCTGCAGGAACGGGTATCTAGTAAAACATAAAACACCTGAAGAGAAACCCCTATGTCATGTGGAAAGTATTAATGCCAAGGAAGATCGCCTTTGGCGAAAATGCCGCAAAGGAATTTCAGTACCCAAAGAACGCTCTCGTGATTACAACGACTACACCGGACATTTACAACAAATGGCTTGACTACATGGGGATCAAGGACTACGAGGTGTACGACAAGGTTACACCGGATCCAGCCATCGAGACTATAGAGGACATACGCAAAAAGTACGAAGGAAAGGAAATCTCGACCTATATCGGCCTTGGCGGTGGTAGCTCGATGGACGTGTGCAAGTACCTCGGCAAGTTAACCGGCATTCCAAAGATCCTTATCCCGACAACTTTTGGAACCGGCGCCGAAATGACGACCTATGCCGTCGTCAGCTTTGAGCACAAAAAGAAGCTCTTGCAGGACGAGGCCTTCCTGGCCGATGCTGCCATAGTGGACCCGTACTTTTTGCCTAGCACGCCGTTTAACATCATGAGGAACTCTGCATGCGATGCAGCAGCCCAAGCGTCTGAGGCTTACGACAGCAAGCTGGCAAACCCGTTCACCAAGTTCTTCTGCAAAGAGGCGTTTGACATACTTGAAGACGCTATAATGAACGACAAGCCACACCTTCTGCCCTACGGCTCAATGCTGTCTGGCATCGGATTTGGAAACGCCTCCACCACACTTGGGCATGCCCTGTCGTACGTCTTTTCCAATGAAGGTGTGCCGCATGGATATGCGCTGTCCTCATGCACCACGGTGGCTCACAAGTTCAACAACTCTGTCTACTACGAGCGCTTCAAGAAAATATGCCAGAAACTAAAGTTTGAGCCAATGAAGCTGAAACAGCCGCTGGACCAGGCAGCAGACGTCATCATGCCTGACAGGGGCCATCTGGACAACAACCCGATCGCTGTCACCAAACAAGATGTCATCAAGTGTCTGGATGAAATAGTGAACGTCAACCCGCTGGCCTGAACGAGGCCGGCCGGCCAATGTTATTTCAAAACCTTTAAATTCAGAGTGTCGATCTTCCTGTAGCAATGACCGTTATCAAGAAGAGTGTAGAGATCAAGGTTCCTGTCAATGAAGCATTCACTTATTTTGCCAGACCGGAACACATGTCCGACCAGTTCCCGGAGAACATTGGACTCAATGTTGTACCGGTAGATGTCAAGGCTGGCATGGGCGTTGGCACCATCTTTAGGATAAGCGGAGATTTCGATGGTAAGCGGCTTGAATGGGATTGTGAAACCATACAATACGACTATTTGCGCAGGATCGTAGCCAAGATGATCGAGGGTCCCTTCAAGAGGTGGCAGATAACCGCAAACTTTGAAGAGCTTGAAGAAAAGAAGAGCAGGGTTAGCCTTGAAGTCGACTATGACATGCCAATGGGGCCTCTGGGCAGCTTTATCGACAAGGTAAAGCTCAAGAACATCGCAGAGCGTGGAATGGAAAACGGGCTCCTCAGGGTCAAGGCACTCCTTGAAGGTACCGGCTCAATTCCTGTATACATCACTCTGGATGCCTACCGACATATCCTTAAGGAAAAGGAAGAGATGGCATGCTCTGTCTCTGAAGCGATCATAAAGATCATCGAGGACAGACAGCAGGCACTGGCGAAAGCCAACTAACTTTCTTTTTAGTTTCATTTAAATATCTGATTTTCTTGCAAGTTGTTCTGCGGGTCCGTAGCTCAGCCAGGTAGAGCGTTTGGCTCTTAACCAATCAGTTAATCTGGGTTAAAATGTCGTGGGTCCGAATCCCACCGGACCCGCTTAAATTCTGCTCAGAATCCTATGCTCTCAAAGACTGTTTGCAGAAACATACACAATAATAGTATCATTTCGCAATCCTGTTCTTATCAACTGCCGCAACAAAAGGGTCTTTATGTCTTTTATGCGCAGATGAATTAGATTGTCGCAAATAGACGACGACCGTTACAACAAACTGGCTAGGGATATTGGCACTGACTTTAGCAGGCCGGAAAGAACCAACGAGCTTTATTCCTTTCATTGTGGCAATTGCGGTTACCAGAATATCCATAATGTCAGGACGCTTGTATGCGGCTGCGGCAAGGAGATGCAAGGCGTTTTGGTATTCCGTAAGGTTGGCGACACGGTAATTTACGATTCAAGAGAAAGGAAGAACCGCCGGTAGCATGAAAATAGCTCGTAGTCTTTGCAGCAAGTAGTGCCTGTGCGTGTTTGCGTATTTGGTCATTGCTGCCTGGTAACCACGCAACGTCAACAATTTAAGCAAAAGTGTGGATCAGCTAGCCGGCGATGGCGGCGGACGATTTCTCGTATTTTGTTGATGCGTGTGAAAGCGTGCGTTCCATCACAAGCAAAAACGCCAAGGTCTCGATCATCGCAGAAGTACCTGTCAAGGCTCGACGACGCCTCGCTGCAAATCGCCGTTTTGTTTTTGTCCGGCAACGTGTTCCCAAAGGGCTCAAGCCTTGCGTTGAATGTGGGCTTTAGTGCAATAATGCACTCCCTTTCGGAAATCGCCCGACTAAAACCGGAGGAGATACAGCGGATATATCTGGAGCACGGCGACATGGGCGCGCTGGCGCAGCATGCTGTATCAAAAAAGCAGGTCTCGGCTCTTGTGGAACAAAAACTGACGCTTCCTACGCTTTACGAGCAGCTGAAAAAGATCGCCGAGGCATCCGGTTCCGGAGCCGGTGAAGCCAAAAAGAAGATCCTGACGGGTCTGCTCCTTGACTGCTCGCCCCTTGAGGCAAAGTACCTTGTCAAGATAGCCGAAGGTGAGATGAGGACCGGCGCGGTGGAAGGACTGGTCGAGCTTGCCATATCAAAGGCCTTTGGCAAAAGCCCGGAGCAGGTCCGGCAGGCAGTGCTTGTCTCCGGCGACATCGCGCGTGTGGCCCTCCTTGCCAAGTGTGACGCGCTGTCTGAAGCCACGATGCAGCCGCTCACGCCATTGAGCTTTATGCTGGCCGACGTGATGTTTAGCCCGGAGGAGATAGCAGAATACTACCAGAAGCCCCTTGTCTGCGAGTACAAGTACGACGGCATACGGGCACAGATGCACAAGCTTGGGGCCGTAGTCAGGATCTTTTCAAGAAAGCTTGAAGACATTTCCGAGTCATTCCCGGAGCTGGTCGCTGCCGCGTCCCGTATCCCCGATGATCTCGTTCTGGACGGCGAGATCCTTGCGTTCAAGGCCGGCAGGCCGCTTCACTTCCAGGAGCTGCAAAAGAGGCTGAGAAGAAAGGCAGTCACAGACCAAATGATGAGCGAGGTCCCTGTCATCTATGTGCCGTACGACATACTGTACATCAACGGCCGGCAGGTTATCGACCTTCCACTGGGAGAAAGGAAAAAGATTCTGTCAGGCATCCATCTTCAAAAACCGATAACGGACCTTGGATACAGGATGGTATCCTCAGCTCAGGAAATAGCTGCGGCGTTTGCTGAGAGCCGGGAGATCGGCCACGAGGGTCTGGTGCTAAAAGAACCCGAGTCCCAGTACCACCCCGGCAAGCGTGGAAGGCACTGGGCAAAGCTGAAAAGGGAGCTGGACACCATCGATGCCGTCATCGTTTCTGCAGAGTACGGCCATGGAAAAAGGGCCGGGCTTTTGTCTGACTATACCTTTGCGGTAAAGGACGGTGACGAGCTGAAGGTGATCGGCAAGGCTTACTCGGGTCTGACTGATGATGAAATTGACGAAATGACTGCAAAGCTGCGGTCAATTGCCACCAAAGATGAAGGTTACAGGTTGCTGGTCAAACCGGAGATAGTGCTTGAGGTGGCCTTTGATAGCATACAGAAAAGTGACCGGCACGACAGCGGTTTTGCGCTGCGTTTCCCGAGGATAAAGCGCATTCGCACCGACAAGCCGGCTGACGACATCGACACTTTGGAAAAAGTGGAGACTGTCTACAAAAGGCAGGTTCTGTTGAGATAAATTTGCGAATATCCGCTGTCGCCGTTACGTCGCCTTACAGCACTGCTCAACTATGCCACGATGTGGTTGTGATGGCTAGATTCGGGTAATGCGCAACTACCATTAGAATGTTGATTAACTGAGGTAATCCACGCTTATTTTCCACGCGGAAGAACTAATCTTGATGTCGTCCGGCAAGCATGATGTCGCGGATGGCTATGAGCAGCGCATGAAAGGAGTCGCGCTCATGATTCTAGTCATGGGTCTATCACTTGCCGTTATCTTTTTGCTTTACTTGTGGTTTGGGCACGTAGGTCCAACCTTTTCCACGGGAGTAATGGAAAACCAGCAGGACCAGCTGAGAAAGATGTACAACCTTCCGCCCCGGCAGATCATACCCAAAGAGCAGCTTGAGGTGCCACCTTCGCTACGTAACTTTACTGGAACCCATCCCACAAATAGCTCATCATCTGGGTAGGATGCAGTCAAAATCCTGCAAGCAGTGATCGACCAACATCTATTGCCTTGTTTGATTATGAGAGGACCTTTTAGCAAGCGTGGGCGAGAGTCAGCGTTTGGTCCTCAATTTATGAGGCAATAGAGGGGATGCAATGAGTGGAATTTACGCTTGTTTTTACTAGTAAGTGAAGCCTTATGATTCTGCTTAAGTGGTATCTTTCAGCCTTGTCGCAAGTTTCGAAAGTTTCTCTTCGGCTGCTAATGTAGCATCAAATGTCAACTCGGCGATAAGTTTCAATTCAGCCTTCTTGCGCTCTGTGAGCTTCACTATTAAACACCTTTTAGTTTGTCTTCAGCCCGTTTATATCTTGCTGCTAATTCCTTGTAAAGATATCCAGCTTCAAGAGAACTACTGAATATTATCTGTATAATATTACCTACACGAACTAACCTTATAGAAGTTGTTCCAATGTCATACCTATTGGACTCCACGTCATTGCTCATAGCAGCTGCAATCATCATTGATCTTCTTTTAAGATATTTCGGAACGTCGTATGGTCGTTAAATTCATTTTACTAGTAAACATGAGCAAGAGTCAAAATCCAGCCGCCATTATGAGACATTAAGGTGCGGGACTATAGTTTAGCACTCTTCTTCACATCCGATACTATTGCTGCATCATTATAAAATTTTCTTGACATGGAACCCATTTGGAAACTCCAATTCACTAGACCTCTTGCGTAATTGGGAAGATACGAAATTAGCGGACTACGATCTAATATCGCATATTAGTAAACGGGGCACATTGCGTATAGCGTCATAGATACGCCAGCAAGTAACGAAAATTTAGCCGCATTGGTCTGTATTCTCATCCACCGGCTTTCCGTCCGGACATAAAACCCAGTTGTCGGTCCTCGCTGTTTCTTCTATCTTTCGTTCAAGATCAAGAAGCTCTTCAGGTACATTAGGCGAGACGGAGTGTTTGACAATCTTTGTCTTTCCTTCAATTGAGACAGATGTCGTGGTTATAGGGACATCAAAACGATAAACGTCGTAAGCCTCTTGCAAGTCAAAGAAATTAATCTTGTCGAATTCGTCAACCAGTTCTTTGATTTCCTGCTGTGATATTTGAGATGTGTGTTTTCCTTTAACAGCAGTATAATCGAACCCGTTAAAGAAAACGGTCCCATTCCCGAATAATTCGACACTATAGGCAGGACAGAATCCCTCGCATCCCGTCCGCTCGAGCTTAATGTGCAGTCCCTCAAACTCACTCTGATTATTTGAAACATTATCAGATTCTAAAATGGATGGAGATATCGTCACAATTGTGATGGCAATCCCTGCTATAGCAGCGATAGCTGCCACTACAGCCAATTTTGTCAGGCCTGATTTCATGATATATTGCCACTTTATTTATACACACGTATAATAAAAAGGAGAGGGAGTGATGGCAACATCCTGTCAACCACCACCAGCCTACCAGTCGTCTGACGATCCATGAGATCCGAACCTTGAGTCTCTTTCGACCACGAAGTTGATCGCATTGTTGTCTACGTGGAGGAAGATGAGGTCACTGAAGTCTCCTCCAGTCACGCCGGCGAAGTTTAGTGCGTCAGCTCCTACGCCATCCAAGGTAGCGCTTACATCACTTGTATCATCGAGTGGAGCGTGTTTTCTCTGTGAAACCTCATCAACTGTTCCCGATGTTGTGAAGGCAATGACCTTGTACGCCATAAACTCAGGAGTGCTTGTATCATCCCCGTTGTAGCTTACAAAGGCCAAGTGCTCGGCATTGTTAATAACACCTGCGCCTAGTGCATCATCCTCTATTGTTATGCCTGTGTTGGTGGTCGCGTGCCAGTTTGTGATCGTTGTGGAGGTCGCAGTAGTGGGCAGATCCATCCAGTAGAAGTCAAGGACATCACTACCCGCGGTGGAATCATAGTGTGACGAGAATATGACAAACTCGTCTGTGTATGTCTCTGATGCCGTATCCATGCCCATGAACACTGCATCTACTGCTTCCGCAGTCGAGTGTTCTCCGCTAATTGATCTCGAACCACTATCGCTAGTCCATGTAAGGTTCTCGCTGGACTCTGTGACATCAAAGAGCGTCCTGTAGAACAGATTGTTAGTGCTATCTATCCACACGATAACCAGATCTAGTTGATCCGCTGACTTGTCTACGTTTCCAAATGCTGCGCCGACATCCTTTATTGCGCTCCCAGATATGTAGTCAAGCGATCCCCACATGAGAGTCTCTTGGACACCGGGGTTGTCAGAGTATGAATTTGCATTGGTTATCTCAAATGGCTTGAGTCTGAAGTAGTTTCTGTTGTTGGTAGAGTCAAAATCAACTTCAACGAGCACTAACTCTGGGCTGGTCGTAGGCGAGCCCTGTATGTTCGAATGCGCGGCGACATCGATCGCCCTTGCAGTGAATGACTCGGTTATGCTCAGCGATTCTGAGAATGGATAGAGGTAGAAGAGTCCGTCTGTGTCTCCGGTTCCTATCGCACGATCAGTTCGATAGTTGCACATCTCCGCCGAAGGTGCAAAAGCGGACTCGTCTGTGTAACAGTTGGTCGTGCCATGCAGTGAATACAAGTCTCCCAGACCATAGGAATGTCCTAGCTCGTGTGTTGCGACATTTTGTAGCTGTGCGGAGGTCCAAGATATCTCATTGTTGAAAATCATGTCGACCTCTTGTAGGTCTACGTAACCTCCAGTCACAACTCCGCCTGCGGTGGCAATGTCAGTAAGAGTAGGCCACCATCTTGTTTCTCCGAGTACGCTACTGTTGTTCATGTCACAGAAGCCCATCTGGAAAATGTTGTCGTTGTTGTCGACTCCGTCATTGTTGGTTCCTGATCCATTGGTGCAGGTTGTGTCGAATAGACTTGGAGCCATATTGTTATCACCTGCATCAATTATGCCGAACTCTGGCTGGCGGGTGTATATTTCAGATGCACTTTCCCAGGCCGTTTCTCCATTGACTACCGCATTGTATGCTTCCGTCTGTGTGATTGACGTGGGCCGGAGTTCTACTGTGTTGAATTGGAAGTCAGAAAGCACCAGATCAGATCTGATTCTTGGAAGTATGTCGATATGCACGCTTTCATCTCCAGCGCCTTGTCCAGTAATGTATCCGAAAGGATCTCTTACAAGGTCTGAAGTGGCAGCAAGGTCAATGATGTGCGTGTCTGCGTTTGCTTCATTTTGGTATGGCAGCGAGATGAGCAGCCCGCCTAACACTATCATGACCATAATGCTCGCTGATGCCAGCTGTCTTTGTTTCATCCTTTATTTCACCTCAAACACCACTCTAGCGTTGAATTCAACACCCGGAATTTCCTGACCGTCTACCGTGCATGGAAGTGTCGAGCCATTTATTCCGAAAACGTATGTTCCAATCTTCGCCACTTTGCCGTTGTTTAGTTTCTCTGAAAGTCCATTCTCTCCTAGCGGGTATTTGCTCTTATCTAGATAGAAGGAAGCGATCTGCGTCGATTCCCCAGGCTGAAGCACTTGACACACATCTGCCCATTCGGTTATTCCTTCATAGCCTTCAGCGCGAGTGTCTTCTCCGCTCCATACTGTGAAGGATTTGTCATGTACCATAGAGCTGATTGGAAAGTCATTTGTATTGGTTAGCAGTACGACTACATTTCTTCTTGAATCATCAGTAACTTCAAACTGGTTTGGTCCATCGATTGCTATCTGTGCATTCTCGCTTTCCAAGAGATATCCATTGGTCTTGATTTTTGCTTCATCAAATCCGATGACAATCTGAGCTTCTATCTTGTACATCGCTAGCTCGTTGGTCTCATATTCGATTCCTTGTGCATCCAGCTCTTGTGCCTTAGCAATGGCATAATCGTAATTGTATCCTGATACCAGCACCGTGTATCTTCCGGGGTAGTGTGTGAATTTAGAAATCCATTGGCTAAGGTCGATTTCTTTCAGTTGCTTTTTAGCATCTTTGCTGAGTTTGGTATCCACGACGCTAAAATCCTCTGCGTCGATTGACAGAATTGCACCGCGGATCGAGACTTTCCATTCGTCGGCTACAATGTCATTTTCTTTGTTCAGTTTGTTGACTGCAGTGATGTTAAGTTTAAGATCACCAGCTTGTTCTACCGTAAGGTCTACATCATTTTTGGCCAGCTTCTTGTCCTTAACATCTACAGCCTTTATTTTCAAAACATTTTCTGTTCCTATTGGTTCGCCACTCAGGATCTGCGGTTGTTGGGCGTTTGCGATGCCGCTATTCAAAGATGTCCCTTGTAAGAGCAGCACGGCTAGAACAACACCTGAGATTCCGGAACCAATCAACAGGGTATTTCTCATAGTATTTCACCCTAACAAGGTATAGAATATAAAGATCGCTTACAATAGATCCATTTGCGGGACACGAAAACAAGACCAACGAGAAGGTCACAAACGTAACCTATGTTATTGGGCTAACCGATTTCGAGAATGATAATAGTAGTAATTCCAAGCCTCCTATTTTTAACGAACTATTCTATGCGGAAATTGGAACTTTACAATACTCTTGTCACATAGTGACTCAAATGATACTCGAGTCGAAAATGGTTATCGTGAGGACGTTTTGAACGCATGGGTTGTCAATAGTATTGATTCTGATAGTTCTAGCAATCTACTAACAGTCAGCAGTTCTGAGATAAGAGAAAATGGGATATACAAGCTTAATGTCGAAATCGTTACTATCGATGATAAGCGCAACTTCTTGAAGTCAGATGATGTTCCAAAGATAGAGTTGATGCTGGATACCGGCAAGGATTTTGCAACTCGTGTAACAGTAGTTCCGGAATTTCCAATAGGGTCAATTATTTTGGCCATATC
>JBBISN010000042.1:0-15280 GCA_037441265.1 Nitrososphaera sp.
CCTTTGAATTCTTGTCAAGACACTGGGAATTGTATTTCTATCAGGAATCGAAATGCTTAACTTTATGACAAAGATCATGACCTTATGTCCGAAGTCCCGAACCTCTCTAGGAGACTGCACGAAATTGAAGCTCGCCCGGCAATTGTCATCGCCGACAATGTATCCGTTTTTGATGCCAACCAGACTCTAGAAAAATCAGGCTTGGAAGCAGTATTTGTCCGGTTGTCTGGTCGCTATTCCATTGTTACTAAAAACGACTTTGTGAGGATAGCCAGAAAGAACATCAGTCCTTCCACGTCCATCAGCAATGCGATTGGCGAAAAGATGCTGATCGCCGGCACACCCAACGATTCGGTGACAGACGCCATTGTCAAGATGCTATCCAATTCGATAAAACATCTGCCAATCATCTCTGCCGAGGGTCGCCTGCTCAGTTACATCACCATCAATGATGTCGCAAAAGAACGCGACTTTATTCTTGGCAACATGTGCAGCTACAACCTGCTTGAAAGGCAGGGCCAGAAGGTCGAAGAGCCGATGCCTACCGGCACCGTACAGCAGGTTGAGAACTGCGAGTGTGCCATCCTCATCTTCGAAGCCTCGGATGAATTGGGCCGCATCATCGACAAGATCACCGGAGGATACGGATACTCGCATGTCGCTATAGACTGCTGCGAGGTTGAAAAGGAGACAGGCAAGAGACTGATGATTGAAGCAACATCGCACGGAGTTGAAAGGTCGTACCAGGACAGGTACGGCAGCAGAGCGGTGGAGAGAGTCCCGCTGCGGGGCGTTGACTGCAAAAAGTTCTGCGACAGCGTCAAGTCAAAGATAGGCCAGCAGTATGACATTACCGAAGCCATTACCCTTGGGCTGGTGGACGCCGATGACAAGCAGATCTGCAGCGGCCTTGCAAAGAACGGCCTCAAAGACGCGGGGTCATCAATCATCGAAGAGATAATCCGAAGAAGAGGTTCGCTTGGCAAGAACTCGGTGATAGTCTATCCAGATGGGAAGGTCTTCATAAGCCCCAACGGATTTGCAGAATTCTTTGGCGTGCCAAGGCGCGGCGGTCCTGCCGGAACAGAGCTGGTTCCAGACCTGTCACGGCTGGGAGGCGTACTGGAGAAATTCCGCTGCAAGTCGCAGACTGCCTGCTACAGAATTGAAATACGCGCTGAAAACATCCAGATCACGAATATCAAGCAAGACGCTCAGGTCCCGTTTGGCTGCCTGCTGATCACAGACTCTGCCATAAGGAACGGGGCTGCAGAAAAGATACGGGAAAGGGTGAACACCGATCTGGGGCAGGATTGCCCTGTTGGATGCGGCTGCCTTTCGATGCCCTTTGGCCCCATCACGCTGGCCCACTACAGGGAGCACAAGAAACTGATGTTTGAGCACATCACGGGGTTGTACAATCTCTGCCAGGTGGAGTTTGACATAGACTTTGACATCGTCGCTAAAGGCTTCCTGGGTATTTGCATAAGGAGCGATTGAAAAAAGTTTCCTGCTGTAAAAGGCGGTACTCTGGCATGCCCTCATGCTGCGGTTGGAGTTAAACTCCGGGCATCAGTCTCCGCCGCCGGCATCGACCTCGCCGGGCTCTCCGGCAGACAACAACCTTTCAGTCCTATCATAGTTGGATTCAAACTGCAATTAAAGCTCATATTCTGAATAGTTCTGCAGCCAACTCGTCAAATACATTGTTGTTTGCAGTGGCAAGAAACGAGATCCTTGTCCCAAAGTCAAGATCCGAGTCCAGCTCCAGACCTTTGTCTGAATGCAAGCTGCCGCCGGCTTCCTTGACTATCAAATACGCGCCGGCGATATCCGTTGGCCGGACCTTGCCGCGAAAATCAACAAACGCGTCCATCGAACCACGTGCAAGGTAACACATTTCTAAAGCCACCGAACCGAACTGACGGACGTGGCTGGCTTTAGAGATAACTGGCGAAAGTAGAGCGGTGATTTCTGGTCTGACGGCCGAGATATTCATGCCCACTACAAGGTCGTCGCTTTTTTTACTTGCTTTGATCCGCTTGCCATTCAAAAACGCGCCTTTGCCTTTTGAAGCGTAATAAAGGTCGCCGGTATTCAGGTCAATGATAGACGCGTCTGTCACCGCGCTCAGCCTGAAATCAGTGGCGTACGCCAGCGAGCAGCAGTAAAACGGGATGCGGCGCGTTGTGTTTGTGGTGCCGTCGACAGCATCCATTATCACGAATCCTTTCTTTCCCTCGATCCTGCCGCATTCCTCGCCGATTATCGTGGCGCCTATGCCGTGCTTTTTCAGAATGCCCATGACAGTCTTTTCTGCCATCAGGTCCACCTGTCTTGAAACGTCGCCGGCGGCTCCCCTGCCCATCTGCCTGCTGCCCCGTGCAGTCCCGGCAACACCCCTGGTCCGGGCATGGACCTGCCGGCAGGCTTCTTTGAGCGCTTTAATCATCATAGCCCCTTCCGCTGATTCTATTAAAAAATTATATCGATGAAACGCCAAAATATACTGTTGAAGGCCCAGACAATCCATTCGCAGAATTACGATTCCGGCCTGATGGAAAGGCTGCTTTTCAGGGTTGCAAAAAAATGGGTGGCCGGCTACAGTGCCGATGACGCCGTTTCGGCGGCGCTGGAATCCAACAAGAGGGGCATGTCTGCCATCATCAACTTTCTTGGAGAGGACACGACGGATGCAAAGCTAGTCGACATTGCTGCCAGCGAATATCTCTCGCTGATGGACCGGATGCACGAGAAAGGGATCAAAGGCTGCGTGTCTGTCAAGCCCACGCAGCTTGGGCTTGCGTTTGACTACGATCTCTGCCTTCAGAACTTCAGGAGGCTGGCTGACAGGGCCAAGGCCCTCAAACAATTTCTGTGGATCGATATGGAATCCGTACAGTTCACCGAGGACACCATCACGATTTACCTTGAATTGCTCAAAGAATACGAGATGACCGGCGTTGCCATGCAGGCGTACCTGCGACGCAGCGGCGGCGACTTGCTGCACATTCTTGAGCAAGGCGGCAAGGTTCGTCTGGTCAAAGGTGCGTACCATGAGCTGGAGGAACACGCCCTTGCCTCAAGAGAGGAGGTAGACCAAAACTATCTGCACCTTATGAAAATGGCTTTTGAGAGCGGCAACTTTTTCGCAGTAGCCACCCATGATTCCAACCTCATAAACAAAGCCATCGAAATGAAGAGCGGCAAGTTTGAGTTCCAGATGCTCATGGGGATCCGCGATGAGCTGAAGGGTCAGCTGGTTGCCAGCAATTTCCCGGTATCAGAGTACATCCCGTATGGAAGCCAGTGGCTGCCGTACTCTGTTCGCCGCATCAGAGAAAGAAAGCGCAACCTGCTTTTGCTGGCAAGGTCGCTTGTAGGCTAGTCTACTATTGTCTGGCTCTGCTCCCTCATGAACTGCGTCAGATAGTGCGGCCCACCGGTTCCCCGGCCTGTGTTGCCAGAATCCTTCCACCCGCCAAACGGCTGGCAGCCTACCATCGCGCCGGTGGTGGCGCTTGCCTGCCTGTTGACATACACTACGCCGGCTTCGATGCTGTCTAGGAATTTTTTGACCTCGTCCTGCTTGTCGCTGAAAATTCCGGCAGTCAGCCCGTAGTCCACGCCGTTGCAGATCTTGATCGCATCGTCAAATTTTTCGTAATCGGCGACGCATAAAATCGGGACAAACAGCTCTTCTTTAAGCAGCCTGTGGTCTTTGGGCAGGCCTGTCACGATTGTTGGCTCGACGTAGTAGCCATGCTTTAGATCTCCTTCCTTTCTGATGGACCCGCCTGCAATGACCTTGCCGCTCTTGGCGGCGATTCTGGCGTATTTCTGGTACTTTCTGTAGGCGTTTTCGTTTACCACGGGACCCATGAATGTATCGGGATTAAGCGGGTTTCCCACCGGCAGGTTCTTGGCCTTGTCCGCCAGCCTGCGGAGGAACTCGTCCTTTACTTTTTTGTGGACAATCACGCGGGAGCATGCGCTGCACTTTTGCCCCGAATAACCAAACGCAGCTTTGATGACTCCGTCTGCAGCCTTGCCAAGGTCGGCAGTCTCCGTTACTACCGCCGGGTTTTTGCCACCCAGCTCTACGATCAAAGGCCGCGGCCTGAGCTTGCGGAATTCCTTGTCCATCCCGTATCCAACCTCGCGAGAACCGGTGAACGCAATGCCCGAAACTTCCTTGCTTTTGACTATCTCGCTTCCAACCTTGCCGCCAGATCCGAAGACCATGTTGATGACGCCGTCAGGCAACCCTGCTTCCTTGAACATCTCGGCAATCTTGAAGGCCGTGATCGGTGTGTCGCTGGACGGCTTGACGACTGCCGTGTTGCCTGTTATGACTGAGCCGACAGTCATGCCAGTCAGTATGGCGGCAGGGAAATTGAAGGGCGCGATTATGCCCCACACGCCGTACGGCTTCATGACGCTTTTGCTTTTTTCATTGGGCTGGGCGCTCTTGTTTACCGTTTCAAAGCCGTTGTTGCGTTCCATCTCTTCAGAGTAATACCTGACAAAGTCTATGGCTTCATCGACGTCTCCTATGGCTTCGTACCGGTTCTTGCCATTCTCGTACGACACCCACGCTGCCAGCTCAAACTTGCGCTGGCTCATAATCTCTGCTGCGGCCCGGCAAATTCGTACGCGCTCGCGGTAGTCAGTCTTGCCCCATTTTTCAAATGCCTTCCTAGCTGCCTCGATGGCCTGCCTTGCATGCCTGCCGGTGCCCGCCGGCAGGTACCCAAGCACTATCCGGATGTCGATGGGCGAGGTATGAGCCACGGTATTTGCCGTCTTGACCTGCTTGCCACCTATTAGCATCGGGTACTTTTTGCCAAACTCTGACCTTACCTGTTCAAGGGCCTTCTCGTACCTGGCATGGAATTCGCCTTCCGCCTTCTCTGTCATAAAGCGCCGGAGCGTGTGTTCGTTTTCAAACATCCGCAAGGAAATATGTTCAAGAAGCTTAAAAAGCCATCATCGCAAAACTGCCAGAAAAAAGAAGGGAGAGGCTTAGAGCCTTCCAAAGCCCAGCATGGAGCCTCTGAACCGGGCAAAGCCGATCACTGCTACCAGCGAAACTGCCAGTATCAGTGCAGCAATGACTCCAAATTCAGGGACTACCATTGCTCCCATTATTTCTACGCTGCCAACACCCTGCGGAACGGTGAACCGGATGGTTGTTGAAGTGGATGTTGATTCTACCTGGCTAAAGGATATGGTCTGGGAACCTGCCCTTACAGTGTGGATTCCATCGATCATGGTCTTTGGAAGCGTTAGCCATACCTCGCCGGCCCCGTCAAATTCAACTTGTACCGACTCCTTTGTATTGATCTTGAAAGATGTTGCCGTTACGCTGGTTGACTGGCCATTGATACTATACGAATTTCCATCTAGGGTATATGATGTCGAGAATTGCTTCATTGTTGGTTCTGTCACATCGGGTACGCACTGTCCGTTCTCCGTGTGGTATCCTGGCTGGCATTCCTCCGTGAGGACTTTATCGCCCTGATAGGTAAGTATTGAAAGGGTGTCCATGTCCAGCTGTCTTATCTCGTCTGGCAGCGGAACGTAGTGCAGGTCGTCTGCAAACTCTTGGCCATCAGTAACAGCCCACTTGACAAAGTTGACCACTTCTCTGGCCTTTTCCATAGACGAGATCTGCGGGCTTGTCGAAAGCTCTGTGTAAAGCAGCAGGTACGAAAAGCTGGCTATTGGGTACGAGTCAGCACCCGGCGCGTTGGTCATCGATACCGTTTCCCACGAATCTTCGCCCTTTGGCAGTGTTGCTGCTGAAGCAGAAACAGCGGCCGCGGTGGATTCAAGAGACGGCTCGATAAAGTTGCCAGCCTGGTTCTGAATGTACGCATATTGCATGTTTGTTGTCAGGGCGTATGCCAGCTCGACGTATCCGATTGTGTACGCCGTTCCCCTGATGGCATTGGCAACGCCTTCATTGCCCGGTGCGGCGATGCCTGTTGGCCAGGGAACTGCCGTGCCCTTGCCAACCTTTTCGTTCCATTCAGGGCTTACCTTTGACAGGTAGTCGGTCCAGACAAAGGTTGTTCCAGAGCCATCCGACCTGTGGACAACAACGATGTCCTTTGACGGCAACGGCAGGCTTGGATTAAGTTCCTTGATTTGTGGATCGTCCCATTTCGTGATCTTGCCCAAGAAGATATCGGCAAGAATAGGTCCTGTCAGCTTTAGACCCTTGTCAGGGACGCCAATAACGTTGTAAGCTGCAACTACGGATCCTATTGTTTCAGGGATATGGACCGCAGGGCCCGGCAGGGCGCTTCTCTGGGAAGAAGTAAGGGGAGCATCTGTAGCTCCAAAGTCGACGGTCTTTTCAGTGAACTGCTTGATACCACCGCCGCTACCAATCGATTGATAGTTCAGGTTGACGTTAGGGTTTACTTTTTGATATTCAACGCGCCACGTATCGATCAGCGGATAGGGAAAGGTCGCGCCCGCTCCGTTGATGGTGATATTGGTTTGTGCAAATGCCTTTGCGGACATGGTCACTGGGACAATTGATGCCAGTATTATGCCTGCAATAAGCAGTGTTTGAGGGGAATTCTTGAGAGACACAAGTTTCAACAAAATTGATACGGATTAAAGATTAGCCGATGTATTTTATAGAGAACGCAATAGGACTTTGTTGATATATGATAATCATGGTTTCTATATAGACCCATGGTACGCATGTGGATCGTAGCACTGACAGGCGAAAATACACAAAAGGCCGCAACAGAAAAGAATACTAATTGCTTGCAACCAATTTACATTGCATGAGCGCTACCAGCAACAAATCAAAGATACTGATATTCCTCATGATTGTCATCTCGCTGGTATTCTTTATCGCTAGCTTTCTGGCAGCAGCGTTCAATGAAAAAACAAGCCCTGCAAGCGATATTGCTGGAAACAACTCCTTGGCAGACTGCATTGTCGTGCGCACGGCAGAAAGGACGCTTGCCGAATGCTCACACTGAGCAGGCGCGGCAGACAACTTCTCGCTTGATGAGGCCTTTCTTCTGGGAGCAGTTGTTGCAAACTTTGCGGTTGCACACGCTGCATACGCCGCTATGGTCCCGGCATGCATGCAGGCTACAAATTTCGCATTTCATGCTGTGTTTGGTGCAAAAGCTGGAGTTGCATATGCTGCAGAGCGCGCGATGCTCCCTGCAGACGGGCTCAAGGCAAGTCTTGCAGTAGGCAAGGTGACTGTTGCAAAGCAGGTTGCCGCAGCTGCAGACAGAGCCGTCTTCCAGAGCGATAGAGCAGGATGAACACCGCCCCCATGTGCCGCTGCCTGTGTACGCGCTCCATTTCACGTCGCCATAATGCTCCTTTGCATCGTTTACCAGTATCTTTGCGCGGTACATGGTTTCTACAATCCATCCTGTGACACCAAAGCTTGACTTGCTGCTGATGTTTGCCAGGGCCTGATGGAACCTTTCCTTTTCATCCTGCTCTGCTTGCCGCATTTTTTCTTCCAATACCTTTCTGTCTGTACGCAGCTGCTCTATCTTGCGCCTAGTTGAAAGGAGCTTTTGCTTTGTCGTCTCTATTTTGTTCTGTGTGGAAATCAGGCGCGACTTGGACTTCTTTTCTTTCTTTAGTGCCTTGTGGAGTTTTTCGTATTCTTTTACAGAGTCGGCATCCGCGTTCAACGCGGCCTGCAACTTGGCGATGGCTGCATCGATGTCTGCGATTTTTGCTTTCGGCTTTTGCTGTCCGGCGGCAATCCTTTCGTTCCTTGTTTCTTCCATTATTATGTCGAATTTGCTCTGCAGGTCGCTTTTCATTTCGTTTGTCTTTTTCTCGATCTCGCCTTTCCACAGCTCGGCGTCTTTTCGCGTCTGCGCCGGCACGCTGCGCCGCGAAGTCAGCGTATGCTCTGGCAGTTTGACTAGCTGGCCGTCAAGGGCGGCAAGTTCTTCTATCTTTTCAAGCGTCTGTTTTGCAAAAGTCTTCTCAGAGACAGACGTTTTCAGCTCAAAGACAGGATGAAATCTTTCTTCCTGCTCAACTGACAGCACTTTAAGCGATTTCAGATTGTTCCCAAGCCGGATAAAGCTTGCAAGATTGTTTGGCTCAAACCGCTTCTCAAGCATGATAAACGATTCATGCTTGTCTGCCAGCTCCTCTGCAGCCGATGGCGGTTTTGCTTTGGGCAAAGATTGCCTAGGTTCCTGTCTAATTCGGCCGCTTTCAGTTACGGTTGCTTGTTTGAATTCTGCCATCAGCTCGGATATCTCGCTGTTCTCAAGGGGGCCGCGGTGATAAGTTAGCGGCCACCTTGACTTTATGACTCCTCTAAACTTGGGGTCAAAGATATTGCAGAAAAACTCTCCGGCCTTGAGCCGGGGGATCTCCCTCTCGGCAAAGGAGTCCAGTTCCAATCCTACGCTCACACGCTGTATGTCACGCTGCGCTCCAAGCCTGCCTATAAAACGCACGTTGGCGTTGGATATCACCTTGTAATCCAGGTCGATGGCGTTCTGGCTTGCCAGGACAAGTCCCAGCCCAAAAGCCCTGGCCTGCTTTATCAGCAAAAGCAGCAGCTTCTTTGACCGCGGTTCTCGCACTGGCGGGCAGTAGCCGGCTATTTCATCGAAGTAAAGCAGGTATCGCAGGGTTTGCGCGCTTCCCTGCTTTATGAGCCACTGGAACAGCTGCTGCAGCACCAGCTCTACGAAAAGATGCTTCTCCTGCTCCGACTGGATGTTGCGCAGGTCCAGTACGTTGATTGCAGATCCTTGCATCAGCTCAGAAAAGTTGAACGGTTCTGCCGAAGACCATGCCCTCAACTTTGGGTCTGATAAAAGCAGGTTTATCCTTGTTGTCAGGTTTCCCCTTTCCCTGTCCCCTATCACACGGGAAACCGGAAGCGAGCCAACCAAATCTATTGGTGGGTTTTCTATTCGCCGGATAAGATCCTCCACCGTCAGACTCTGTCCGTTTTTCCACGCATCTTCCAAAAGAGCCGATACGAAGGTGATCTCTTTTCTCTCGCCTTCTCCGTAACCGGCCAGACGAAGCAGGTTGTATGACACCAGATCCAGCAGGTCAGCCGCAGATGAAGGATCGCTTTCCAATAGACGTGCAAAATCCTTTGGAGCAGAAAGGTCCGGCGAAATTCCGATGGAAAGGCCAGCAGACGACTTGGGAGTAAATATCCTGACCGTGACGTTGGCAAAGTCGTGCGCGGACTTTGGGTCGACAGAAAACTCTTTCATCTTGTCAGAGTACGTCTTTTGCAGATTTTTTGCATACTCGTCTCTGTCAAGCTTCAAGGCATCGGCTTCCCTTGCCGACCACCTAGAGAAATCAAAATTGGCGGATTTAAAGGCCAGGTTGCCGATGTCCCCCTTCGGGTCGATGGCAAACGTTGGGATGCCCTGCAGCGCGGCCTCTTCCACAATAACCTTTGAGAGTACCGTCTTGCCAGACCCAGTTGCGCCGATTATTATGGCATGCTTGGTGAGCAACTGGCTGTCGATCTCAAACTTTGTCTGGCCGGCCTGGCCTACGTGGAACTTGGGCATCTAGATTCTTCCCACAGAAACATGTTAAAAAGTTCTGTGGATTACGTTTTGAAGAACAACACCACTTCGCCGGTTTTTTTCCGCTGCACGCGCCAAAGTTTCAGTTTGATGCCTGCTGAGATCCTGTCAAAGCCGTTGCCTTCCACCACCGTGGGGGCAAGCCGGCCGCCAACGATCTTTGGCGCTACGGTGACTACAAGCTCGTCTGCAAGCCCCGAATTCAGCACGGACCAGTTCAGTTCGCCGCCTCCTTCTACAAGCACATTCTTGAACCCCATCTTGCGGAGGCTGGCAAATATGGCCTCCAGATCGACAGTATCTTTGCCGGCGACAAGAACCTGTGCTCCGGCCTCCCTTACTCTGCGTATGTTTTCTTTTGACGCCTTTTCGGCTACCGCCACGATGGTCCTTATCCTGCCGGCCGTGCGAAGAATCTGCGATTCACTTGGTATCCTGCCGCTGCTGTCTATGACAACCCTTGCAGGATTCCTGCCTTTCACCAGCCGGACGGTCAGAAGCGGATCGTCGGCCAGGACCGTGGTTATGCCAACGACAACCGCGTCCGAGTCCGACCGGAGCCTGTGGACTCGTTTCAGGTCCTCTTTTGAGGATATGGCCGAGTCGCCGGCGGCAGTTGCAATCTTGCCGTCAGCAGTCATGGCGGCGTTGATGATCACCTTCAAAATCCGGCCAGCCTCCTGCCTGCCTTGACAAACCTGCCGTCTATCATAACAGCGGCGATGGAATCCTGGCTTGCCCTGTGCACCACAGCCGCGTAAGGGTCATGGACTGGAGAGAGATCGATGTGTCCTTTGTCGATGAAGATCAGATCCGCGGCGCGGCCTGGCTGTATGCAACCGTTGTTCAGCCCAAGCATTTTTGCGGCGTTGACCGTTGCCATCTTTATGAGATCCCGCGGATCTATGAACTGTCCGGCGGCATGGGTTACCTTCCAGATGTAGTCCATCTCGCGGAAAATATCCGGGGAATTGAGCATGACATTATCCGTGCCTATGGCCACGGTGCAGCCCAGGTTCAGCATGGCGGCGACTCTTGGCACGCCGGCGCCAAGAACGCCGTTGGCCCGCGGGCAGACTACGATGCCGGCTTTTTGCGCCACAAGGGCGATCTCCTCGTCTGTTGCGTGAGTCATGTGAACGACGACGTCCGGCCTTAGATGCTGCATCACCCTTTCAACTTCGCTTCTGCCTGTATGGGACTTTGAGAACTCCACCGTATCCCTTGACTCGGCGGCGTGCACAGCCACGAGCTTGCTGCCGGCCAGCTGCCGGTACTGGGCAAGCGCCGCATCCGTGTTTTCATTGGCGCCGCTGATCCCAAACCCGTCTGCCAGGTTCAGAACTTTTCTTGCCTTTTCCTGGGTTTCCTGCGGCAGCCCATCATTTTTGTCCGGCTCGCTGTAGTGCTCAGCCCTGCCAAGGGCCACGCATTTGATGGGAAGCCCGGAGATCGATTCTCTGAGCAGGCTGACGCCGGCTGGCCCGCCCTCCCGGAAGTCTGCAAAGGCCGCTATGCCCTTTTGCATCATGGATATGGCCGAGTTCCGTATGAACGCCCGGAGATGTTCCGGCCTGCTTTTTTCCAGGATCTTTTTCTTTGCGCCGGAAACCGGGTGGACCTGCGCGTCAAGCTTGCTGCCAGCCGCGATGTCCTTTCCAATAGAATCAGCAATGTGCGTGTGGGCGTTGATAAAGGCCGGCAGGACCAGAAACCCGCTTGCATCCAGCTTTTTTACTGCACTCCTGCCAGAACTGCCCGGGCCGGCATCCCTTATGACGCCGTCGCTTATCTCCAGATACCCGCGAACGTGTTCTAGATCGGTCCCCAGCAGGATGTCGGCATTTTCTATGACTAGCATCGTATTTCGTATATGGTCTGGATCTTGCCCTCATCGCGCAGGTCCCTGATGGTGTCAAGCGCCTTGGTGGCGGCTTCGGCAGCCTTTCTGCCGGTCCGGCCGATGCCAATGCCGCAGTTGAGCTTGATGCCGGTGGCCGACGTGACCTTCTTGATGACTTCGCCGGCCTGCTCCTTTGTCACGCCGTTTGAAATCACCATAAAGTTGTCGCCGCCAAGGAAGAAGGATATGGCATCGTGCTTCAGGAACTCCTCTGTAAGGTAGCTGTAGATCTTCATGACCAGAACCGTCACTTCGTACGGCGACAGCCGCGTGCTGAGCTTGGTCGAGCTGTCAACATCGATGTGCATTATCTGCGCCGAGAGGTCGTCGGCGTGATCGCCGGAACCAAAGATCCTTGCCTGCTCGTCGATGAACCGGCCTTCCTGTCTGGCCCTGTACGCGTTCATGCTGGCCTCAAACGCGGTCCTGCCCGTGCCCACGGCCATGGACATCTTCAGGTCCTTGTACAGTCCGGCAAGCTCGTGCTGTATCTCGGCGTGGGACGCCGCGGACAGGCCGTTGGTTACTGCAAAGTACTCGTCAAAGCGGTTAAAGTAAACCAGGCAGTTTCTTTCGGTAAACAGGCGCTGCACGTCGTGGTATATCCGCGCCTGCAGCATCTGGAGCTGGCCTTCCCGGTCGCTTCCAAGCGTCAGCGTCCAGGGGCCGTACCCCTCAATTCGGATTATTGTCAGCTGAATCATTGATTGTCACTGTTCCCTTTGATACGGATTTTTCTAGCTTTCTTTGCCGCAAAACCATGTTAAAGGCAGCGTTGACTGCGCGGACCGGCACTATCTCTGCTCGGTCCTGGGCCTGCTCTACCGTCATGCCCGGCCCGGTAACCCCCAGGGCGACCGGCTTGCCGTACTTTAGCGACAGGTCTGCCATAAGCCGCGCGGCATTTTCAGCGACGATGTCATCGTGGCGCGTGTCGCCCTTTATCACCGCGCCAAGGGTGACGACGGCGTCGACGTTTCTCTTCTTCAGCAGGCCCTCGACGGCAAGGGGCATGTCAAACGAGCCGGGCACGTAAAAGACATAGCTTAGTTTTGCGCCCAGCTTTTCAGCCTGCTCCTTGGCTTTTTCCTGCATCCGGAAGGTAATCTCTCTGTTAAACTCGGATACCACTATTGCCAGCTCTATCAATTGTTTTTATGCCACCTTGGCTTTCTGGTGAGCTTCCTTAAGTTCGCTTGCCTCTACAAGGGGGATGCCGGACTTTCTTGCGTATTCCTGCGCCCTGTCGATGGAAAGCGCGCGGTGCGTTGTCGAGTCCATCATCTCGCATATGGCGACTGCCGGCGTCATCCCTGCCAGATTCATCAGATAGATGCAAAGCTCGGTATGGCCCATCCGCTCTTCCAGCAACCTTTTGGATGCTATCAGTATCGGCACGTGGCCCGGCGCGCGGAAATTATTGGCAAACTCGGCAACGCCGCCGTTATCGATATTCTTGCAGACCCGGGCCATTTCAGAGATGGTCAGCGCCCGGTCCAGGTCGGTGATGCCGGTAAAAGTGGACCGGTGGTTCACAGAGACAGAAAACGACGGCTTGTCGCCGTACGCGGATCTGCCCTCCACCAGCTTGGCAAACACCGGGTTGACGTTGCCCACGCTGGCTATGATGTCATGCATGTACAGCAATCCTAGCTTGGTTGTTATTTCATTGGCAATGGCCAGGCAGAGCAGGCCCCCGGCGTCCTCCCTCATGGCGGCGATGTGGTGCGGCTTGACGTGTTCTGCGGCCACCACCATGTCTATCTCGTTTTCGCGCCCCTTGTCGTCGTGGACCAGCACAAACCTGCCGGCCTTCAGGGCGGCTATGGCATAAGACAGTGTCAACATGGGATCCTCAAAGGTCAAGTTATTAAAACATTACTAAAAATGTAGTTATAACCACTATTTTGGTAGAGATTTGGCCACGTACTTGCTGAGAACGTCCGTCTCGATGTTGACCTTGTCGCCTTTTGACTTGACCCCAAGAGTGGTTATATCCAGGGTATGGGGGATAAGGGAGATGGAAAACCGGTCGCCGTCCACATCAACCACGGTGAGGCTGATGCCGTCGATGGCCACAGAGCCCTTGGGGACCATGGACCTTGCCAGCTCTGGATTGTCCAGCCGGAACCACATCTTGGTCTCTGAAGGCAGCCTGACAACGTCGTCTATGGTTGCCGTGCCGTCCACGTGACCCAGCACAAAGTGGCCTTCCAGCCGGCTTCCAACCTTCATGCTGCGCTCGATGTTGACCCTGTCGCCGGGCCTGACCGACCCGAGGCTGGTCCGGCGTATGGTCTCGGCCACCATCTCAAAGCGGGCATCGCCCTTGGACAGCCTTGTAACGGTAAGGCAGGTGCCGTTGATGCAGACGCTGTCGCCTATCTTCAGGCCCCGCCCAAGCCTGCCAAGGCTGACTGTCATGGCAGTGTCGGCCCCTTTACCTGCCTTGGAGACCGACTTGACCTTCGCCAAACCCTCCACTATGCCGGTGAACACGGCATCAAGTCGTAGGGAACCGGATAAAAAGATTGATTTGCCATGCTGCATGACAGTAAGGATGTGTGCAGGACTGCAGTCTTTTTTGGCGACCAGCTGGCCAGGTACGGCTTTGGCGGCTCGCATCCATGGGGTACTGACCGGATCTATGCCTTCCAGTCAAGGTTGCAGGCCGAGGGCCTTGACATTGTGCTAGAGGAGCCAGAGACCGCGGACGAGCAGACCGTGCTGTTGTTTCATGAAAAAGAGTACGTCGAGCTGGTCAAGATGGCCTCAAAGCAGTGCCGGAGCATCCCGCTGGACCGGGGTGACACACCCTCCTTTCGCGGCGTGTTTGAGGCGACGCTGTACGTGGTTGGCTCGACTCTGGCCTGCCTTGACATGGTCATCAAGGGCGCGGACAGGGCCGGCAGAAAGGTAGAGCATGCCTTCAACCCCATAGCAGGGCTGCACCATGCAAAGCGGGATTCCGCCGGCGGCTTCTGCGTCTTTAACGACATCGGCGTGGCCATCATGCAGGCACGCCGGCGCGGCATCAAGAGGATAGCGTACGTCGACATCGACGCGCACCACGGCGACGGGGTTTTCTACGAGTTTGAAGACGACCCGCTCCTGTTTGTTGCAGACATTCACGAGGACGGCCGGTACCTGTACCCGGGCACCGGATCAGAGTCCGAGACGGGGAAGGGCGATGCCAAGGGAACCAAGCTGAACATCCCCCTTCCGCCGGGTTCCGGCGACGACGAGTTTGTCAGGGCCTTTGCAAGAGTTGAAGAGTTTGTGGATTCTGCCAGGCCGGAACTTGTCATCTTGCAGTGCGGAGCTGACGGCCTGGCCGGCGACCCGATAACCGACCTCCGCTACAGCGCCATGGCGCACAGGCACGCGGCAGGCATCCTGCACAGGCTTGCCCACAAGCACTGCAATGGAAGGATGATCGCGCTTGGAGGCGGCGGCTACAACCGGGCCAACATCGGCAACGCCTGGACTGAAGTGGTAAAGGCCTTTGCCGGCAAGCCGTGAAATGCGCATCAACTTAAAATCACTCTGGATGTCTGGTAGGATTGTGCGGCTGCTGATCAGGCTTCGGTGCACAGAAGATGGCCCGTACGAGATGCAGTACCATTATCACCTGCAGGGCTTTATCTACCGGTTGCTGGAAGGCAGCAAGTATCATTACGTGCATGACAAGGAAGGCTACAAGTTTTTCTGCTTTTCAAATGTGTTTCCTGCTTCTGAACTTAAAACTGGTGATTACCGCACGTTAATTGTTTCGTCTCCTGATGATGAGTTC
>JBBISN010000043.1:0-14875 GCA_037441265.1 Nitrososphaera sp.
GCTGTTTATTTATAAATGCGTACCCTAAAGCACGTTATCGGTGGAGCCTTTCTCCATGTCCCAGAATTATTCGTCTTTATTTACCGAGATGCATACTAATGTTGTCGCACTTTCAAAGACAAATTTCTGAATTACAATAATTCAAAAAGTAAAAAAGAGAATGTTTCAGGAACTCACATGCCATCTTCGCGGGCGTAGATGTAAAGCCCGTCGAGGAAGACACGCTGATCCTTGTCCTTTATCTTGGTGGACAGCTCGATGTTTGCGGCAGTCTGGGAGACATCCTCAAGGCTTGGGCCCTTGACTAGCACATCCTCGCCGGCAGATTCCACTTTTGTGTTGTCGCCGACAATCCTAGAGACTCGTGGGGACCGTTCACCGAAAAAGTTCTCCACATAGACTTCCTTGCCTTTTACCTTGACAGAGATCGGAAAGTGCGCGAATATGACTTTTAGTTTGTATGTGTAGCCTTTCTCGACGCCATTTATCATGCTCTGGACGATGCTTCTTGCGGTGTTGGTTACTGCCAGGTCCCGCTTCCTGCTGCCGTAGGGCTTGATGACCACCTTGTTGCCTTCGACCGTGACGGTGGCCGGGAGTTTTAGAAAGTCCTTCTTGACTGTTCCCAGCTTGCCCTTGCAGACAAGGACGCTGCCTTCCTTGGTTATCTTGACTGAGGAAGGAACTTCCACTTCCCCGAGTATTTGCTCAGTAGACATAGCCGACCAACACTCCTCCAAGACCCTGCGCCTGTGCCTCGTGATGGGACATTATTCCCTGGCTTGTGGAAACCAAGAGTATGCCCATGTTGTAGGCAGGCAGGAACTGTCTTTCCCAGTCAAAGTACGCGTCCTTTTTGACCGAAAAGCGCGGGGTAATGATACCACACTTGTTTATCTTTGCCAATAGCTGAATCCGGAATTTCCCGGCCCGGCCGTCGTCGATCTGCTCGAATTCCCCAATGAACCGGTGCTTTTGCATCACGCGGAGGACTTCGCTTGCAAACTTGGACGCTGGGACCACGATGCATTCCTTCTTTCTTCTGGACTCGTTGTTGTAGACGGTTGTAAACAGATTTGATAGAACGTTTAGCGCTGGCATGATATCACCTATTCATACTTGACGAATCCGAGGCTGTTGGCCACTTCCCGGAAGCATTGTCTGCACAACATCAGATTGTATTTTCTGATAAGACCGTTATATGAACCGCATCGTTTGCACCATCGCGTACCTCTTCCGTGGGCAAGTTTCTTTCTTCCAGTTTCTTCATAATTTCTTGGTTTTGGCATTTTACTGAACCTCCGCTCCGAACTGTTCTTTGAAGAAGTTTATCGCCTCTTCCTTTGTTATTCTGTGGCTTCTGCCGATCAGGCTGCTCTTCCTGCTTTTTCTTGCAATCCTGTATCCAGGCCTGCTGAGAACAATGTTTACATCCATACCGAAAATCCCGATCTCTGGGTTGTACTTTGTGCCGGGGATATCAATGTGTTCGTGGATTCCAAGCGAGATGTTGCCAAAGTTGTCAAAGGAGCTTTCCTTTAGAACATTCTTTTTGGCAGCAAGAACGCGCTTTACGAAATCGACGGCCATATCGCGTCGCAGCGTGACCAGTGCGCCTATGGGCTCTCCCTGGTGTATGCCGAAATCCCGGACAGTCTTTTTGGCACCGCGCACTGCGGGCTGGCGACCCGTCAGCTCGACTAGGGCCTTCTTGGCCTTTTCCATCGGCTCGCCGGACTTGCCGACACCGATGTTGATGACCACCTTGTCTACGTTGATCCTTTTCATGCTGTTTTGAATAACTTGACTCAATCTAGTTCACCTTGATTACGGGTTTGTCTTTGCCGACAACCATTACCATGTCGACTGGAAGTTCTACGGACCGGTCCTCAAACGAGACAAGAGCGCGCCGTGGCAGAGAGAATATGCCGTCACGGATGTCGTCGATTCTGCCCACCCTTCCCGCGTTCTCGCCTGTGATGATGAGGGCCATCGTGCCTTTGTCAAAATTCAGGTGATCCGTTATCTGCACGCCTGGAAGCTGGATAAGACAGGTGTCTCCCACCTTGAGGTTTGTGTTGCTTATCAGCGTCTTGCCATCGTGGAATCCGTACTGCGTTTTCTTGCCCTTTATGGTTACCTTGCTTGTTACCTTGACCAGTTTGACGTTCTTTTCTGCATCATCCACGGCTATCGGGACCAAAAGTTCCGAGTCCTTTGGAACGAGGCGGTAGGCCTGGCCTGATGCCAGCTCGACTACGTCCATCAGCCCCACAGCAAGGTTGGGATCCCGCTTGGCGACTCCGTCTACCTTGACCTTGCCGGACTTGATTATGATCTCTGACTCACGTTCAGTCTTTGTTATCTTGAGAGCGTCACGGAGGACCATGCCCAGGGGATATGCCCGGTCTTTTGAATGCGGGCCTGGCTTGACGCGCATCACGAACTGGCCGTGCTTTCTTTTGATATCCCAGAAGGTTGGTGCCAGCTGCCTCTTTACTCTTGTATCTCCACCTTTTTTACCCATTACTTAGACCCCCCTTTTGAAAGCCTTGCAGAGCGCGTCTTGTCATCGAGATTAAGGCTGGTAATCATGACGTTTGACGCCGGGATTGGAACCTTGACGCTGCCGCCCTTGACTTTTTCTACTTGAACGCCTTCAATCTGCAGCTTTCCTGTATCAGTGTGGACAAGCTCAACCTTGCCTTCCACGCCCTTGTATTCGCCGCGCATTATCTTTACCGAGTCGCCCGTGATGACCCGCGCGCCGCGCCGGTGGTACTGCTGGCGCAGATTGTCTGAAAGGGTTGCCCCGATCATCTTGTCGCGCTGGTGTTTTGGAACGTTGATAAGTTTTGGATTAAGTTTTGCCATCCATCTCACCTATACTATCATGCCTGCAAGGTTGGCTATTCTCGGCCACTTTTCTGCAGCCTCGCTTGCGACGGGGCCCTTGATGTCTGTCCCCTTGATCTCGCCTTCAGGGGTGACCAGCACTGCTGCATTGTCCTCAAACGCTATGCGGACCCCGTTTGGCCTTTTGATCGGGTACTTTTGTCGCACAATGACCGCGCCAAAGACCTGCTTTCTCAGTTCTGCCGGGCCTTTCTTGACGGTAACTGTGACAAAATCTCCCACTGCTGCCGCCGGCTGCCTTGAATGCCTGCCCTTGTACCTCGTTACTTGCGCTACGCGTAGGATCTTTGCTCCCGTGTTGTCCGCGCACACAAGGTTTGCGGTAACCGGGATGGCTCTTGTTACGTACGGGCGGAACTCCTCAACGCCCTTGGCGGAAACTGCTCTAGACTTAGCTCCTGCTGCCATTCTTGCTGTTCACCTCTATCACTACAAACGATATCGTCTTTGAAAGCGGCTTGCATTCAGCTATCTTGACTTCGTCGCCTTCCTTGACGTCGATGCAACCTGGAAGGTATGCATGGACCTTGGACCTGCTTCTCATGTACCTCTTGTACTTTGGCACTGGCCTTGGGTATTCCCTGGATACTACCACCATCTTTTTGGCCTTGGCGCTGACCACCGTGCCGGTTATCATCTTGCCTCTTACTGAAAGTACCCCGCAGAAGGGACAGTACGCGTCTTCGCACGATCTTCTTGGGGGAACAACTGCAATTCCGATATTTCTTGTCATACTAGATCACTATAATCTCGATACCCGATTCTCAGGTTTCCCTATCAACGACGAACCACTTATAAAGCAAGCGCCGGACGGCGTGGAAATCTCGATCTTTGTAGCAGAAGCCTTGGGTACCATCTTGACGGACTGGCCGGTCCTTATGGAAATTGTGTTTCTTGTTTCAAACACAGTGACGCCTTCCAGGCCGTTCAGCGTCGGATCCGTGGACTGGATGACCCTTGTTTTGAGGCCGACGATTTCATGGTAGAGAACGTTTTCTGGGGTTATCATTTCGTCGACTTGGCCTTCCTTTCGTTCATTATGGTTAGAATGCGCGCAATGTCCCGGCGCATGTACCTTATCTGACCGGTTTGTTTTTTAAGCGTGCCTTTGGACTTTTCTGACCGCACCTTTGCCAGGTCTGCCTTTATTTCAGCCAGCTTGCCGGCAATGTCGCCGTCATTCATTTCACGCAGAGTCTTCAGCTTAAGCCTAGCCATTCTGTTCAACTCCCTTTTCTTCTGGTACTGTGGCTGCAGCAGCCTCTGTGCTTGGTGCTGGCGTTGCAGGCGGGGTAACCGGGCTTTCGAGCATCTGGAATTCCTGTGGAAGATCAGCCTTTGAAGCGATGCGTAGCTGTATTCCCATCAGCCCCATCTTGGTGAGGACATGGGTTATGCCTGTCCGGACTATTTTGCCGGCCACGTCGCCACTTTTTGGCACCACGCCCAGCGTGTGTTTCTCGAAATGAGCCCGCTCTGTGCGAAGCTTGCCGGATATCGTCACCTCGACTCCGAGGGCCCCGGCGTTCATAATGGTGTTAAGCGACCACATGGATGCACGGCGGAATGCAGTTCCGCGCTCTATCAGCTGAGCGATCCTGTTGCACATGATCTGCGGGTTGAGTTCTGGATTTGTTATTTCAAGGACCGAAATCTGCGGGTTTGCAAGTCCAAACCTCTGGTCGAGCTTGGCCATCAAGTCCTTGATGCCAGAGCCCTTTCTTCCGATTACAAGCCCGGGCCTTGTAACGTACACGGTTATCTTGGCGCCAACTGGATTCTTTTGAATCTCGACGCCGCCAAAACCAGCATCCTTGAGTTGTTGTGAAAGGAACTCGTTTATCTCCATGTTACGGTAGTTGTTCTTCATTACGTTCTTTACAGCGCTCATTGTGAACTTACCTCCCTTGCCACTATCTCAACATGAACAAGAGTGTTAAAACGCGGGCTTGACCTTCCCATGGCGCGCGGCTGGAACCTTTTCAGCTTTGTTCCTTTGTGCACGGCAACGCTGGCAATCCTCAGCCGGTCAAGGTCCATGCCCTTGTACTCTGCGTTGGACTCTAGGTTGTCCAAAAGCCGGATGAATTCCTTGGCCGCCTTTTGCGGGTACCTGCCTGCAAAGAATCCGTCCCGGACGTTTGAGCGGTGCGCAACCTCGTTGTTGTATCGCCTGTACGGCACGGCAATCTCGCGGGCAACAACGTTTTCAAGAAACGCTCTGGCCTTTTCTATGGACATCCCCTTTATCGCAACGGCGACCTCGCGGGCATGCTTGTGCGAGATGTCTTTCTCGCGAAGCGACGCGCGAACATGGCGGGACTTGTCAAAGTTTTGGAAAGAGTAGGAGAATTTGGACATGTCGATCACTTTAGTGGGACGTACAGACTGGATCTGGAAGCGCCGACTCCTGGAGCTCCGTGAACCACTCTCTTGTTTGTGATGGCGTATTCTCCGAGGTAGTGTCCAATCATTTCTGGCTTGATGACCACCTGGGCAAATTCCTTGCCGTTGTGGACGTGTATTGTAAGGCCGACCATGTCTGGAAGAATTATCATGTCGCGAGCGTGGGTTCTCAGCTGACCCTTCAGCTTGCCCTCTCGGGCCAGCTTGACTTTTTCGCGCAGTTTGCGTTTTTCATCGTTCATGTACGTGCCCACACGCTTGTCCAGCGACCTTCGCTGCCGGGCGTTGAGAAGCGGCAGAAGATGCTCTATTGATAAAGTCTGCAACTGTTCGGGAGTATAACCCTTGAACTTGAATTCACGAACCAACTATATCACTCCTTCCTCGTTTGCTGTTCCATTTTTAAATCTAACGAGTGCTATCATACCAATCCCAGCTTTGTGGCCAGATCTCTGGCGACTTCCGGTGTCTTGAATCGAACAAAGGCCTTCTTGCCCTGCATCGTGCGCGCGGTGTTGACTTCCTCCGCATCGGCCTCGTACAGTATGCGTATGGCCTCGATTATCTGGTTCTTGGTGGCCCGCTCTGCGACTTTGAAAGAGAGCTTGTTCTCCTTCTCTATCTGGTTGTACGTTTTTTCTGTAACGTACGGTGCAATGATTACCGTTACGGCTTCTTCGGCTGTCATGGATTTTGTCTTGTTGTTATTGCTCATCTAACCATCTCCATTATTTTGTGCACTGGAGCCTGCATGTTCTTCATCTGCTCGATGGCGTTTTGCGAAAACACTGTCAACCTTATCGGCTTTGAGCCCGGTGCAAGGTCCAGGACGCTGATCTCCCTGGCGCGCTTGACGTCAACGCCGGGTATGGACTTGATGGCAGTAGCCTTGGCATCGTCGCCTACTACTACCAGAGCGCTGGTGCCTGAGCGGCCCGGCCGGCCTCTGCGCCTTGATGTGCCAGAGCGCGGCTTTCTTGCAGCGTACGCACGGGCAAGATCGTCGCCAAGACCGAGGGCAACAAGAGCCTTTTTCAGGTCCTTGGACTTTGTTATGGACTCGATATCGTTTGAAACTACCAGCGGGAGTTTTACTTCGGATCCGATTTTGTGGCCGCGCTTTTCAACAAGCTCGCGGTTTGTCGTTGCCGCGACAGCGGAGCACAGAGCAAGGCTCTTTTCCTTGTGGTTGACCTGCTTGTAGATTATCTTCCATGATTCTGGAGGGTGCGCAACTCTGCCGTGACGTACACCGGCGACTTCTGCCGCCTGACCGGCCCTTGAGAACCCTTCGCCGCGAGCCCTTGCCAGCCTGGCAATTCCAAGGCCGGTGTTGCGGGATTCAGCGCTAACGTTTTCTCCGGCTGCCGGATACCTTCCCTGCCTCTGATATGTGTGGGACAGCAGGTTCACGTACACCTTGTGTATGACTTCTGGCCGGTACGGCGTGTCAAACACTACCGGAAGTTCAACGTTGCCGGTCTGCTTGCCGTCGATTCCTAAAACGTCTGATCTCATTCAGATACTACCTCCAGGACTTTTGGCTCGAGTACCTTCTTTGGAACGTTGCGTATGGGGTGCCTCATCTTGATAAGGCGCTTTGGAACGCCGGGGATGGAGCCCCTGACTACGATGTAATCGCCGTTTACAAGGCCAAAGTGCTTGAAGCCACCCTTTGGATTGACGGATTTGCTGTCCTTTTCAGTGTTGGACATGATCAGGATGCGCTTGTTGTACTCTGTTCTCTGGTGGAATCCCCTCTGACCCTGCCTTGCAACTGTGTACATGACCACGGCAGGTGAGATGGGTCCCAGCGTACCGACTGCACGCACGCTCTTTCTTGATTTGTGCTGCTTTCTTTTGACGCCAAACCTAGTGATTGGACCTTCGATACCCTTGCCTCGGGTTATGCCAAAGACATCGACGTTCTGTCCAAGCTGGAATATGTCGCTGGCCTTGACTTCCTTGCCCAGAAGGCCCTTTACATATTCAAATTGCGATTTGACATCTTTGCCGGAAACTGCCAGTTCAAAAACAAACGGCCTCTTTTGAGAAATACCGATAGAATGCGGCATGACTGCGACGATGGCCATGACGGAGGCTGTCTGGCCCAGCAGGCCCTCTGCCTTTGAGACGGCATCGTCTGCCTGTTTTACCTCGACCAGTCGCGCAAGCTCCTTTGGCAGATCCTTGGCATAGGCGTCAAAGATCGCATGCTGGCCGTACAGATCCTTCTTGTAGCCGCGCACACCAATTATCTTGACAGGTGGAGTTGCAATAACCGTCGCAGTGTTCAACAAATTCTTGCCAAAATTCGGAGTCTTTTCTCTATCATCAATCGTCAGGACATGAATCCCGCCGACTTTGAAACCCGCATACCCAAGAAGAGCAGTCTTTTCCCCAGTAGCCTGAGGCCAGGTCCTAACCCTTGCCTCAAGACTCTTGGCTCTCGCCCTTGGTCTAAAGGCGACACTACCCCTTCTCGGGGCGCTATACTTACGATGACCCATAGATACTGCAAAACTCTGCCGTGCCCATTAATAAGTTATTGTGAAAAAAATTGAACCTAATTTTTCTGAAGCGCGTTGTTCAAAATTGCCAGTGTCCCAAGCACAGATTCCTCAAGCCTCACAGTCTCTGTGGCCTGGTGTGGAAACATGTTGATGATGAATTCCGGCTTGATGCTGCCGCCCTCTTTTGCAAGAATATCCTGCACGCCGTGCTTTGGAGCTCCAAAAACCACGAGCAGGTTCTGCACGTCTTTTAACCGCTGCATCAGCTTGGCCTCGCTGTTGCGGAAGTAGCTTCCCTTTCTTGAGGTGATCATAAACTCTGTATTTTCTGTGCTGCTTAGCAGCTTTGACAGGGACGGGACTTCCTTTACTTCGTAGCCCCAGTAACCGGTAATGTCCGAGTCCGCCGCTTCAGCAGCGCGGAGGTGCGGGTATCCGGACGTGAACCGGACGTTGACCTTCTTGCCCTCATGGCCGGAGCCGTCAAACGGAACAAGGGATCCAAGGCCGGCCTCCACGTATAGCGAGCCTTTGACCTTGGCAATCACGCCGGTCCGGATGTCACCGGCCTTGACCGTCTTGATGTCCTGCGCCGGCTTGTGGTGCGGCGCCTTTATCGGGTGCAGTATGCCGGCGTATTCAAGCTGGGTCATCTTTGGATACAGTATCCTGCGCAGGTACTGCGGCGTGTCCAGGTACCGCAGAATTGTGCGCAAAAGAAGTGGATCTTCCTTTTCAAATTCCGATACAGGATCGTGGTAGACGAAAATCTTTTTCACGGAAAAGATCGAGCAGGCCCGGGCAAACTGCCCTATCTTGATGCTCTTGTCGCGCTTTGTCTGCTCGTCAGATAATGAGGAGTCGGGTATTGCCACCCAGATGTTGAGCATGGTTATTCGCTTATCAATCCCTGTATTATGGGTTCAAGATGCCCGCTGGATCCAAAGAACATGTGTCGCAGGTTGCCCTTCCTGTCAATCAGGATGGATGACGGCGTGCCCCGCAGGGCATACTCTTCAAAGGTCATGGCAGAATACTCTTTGTGCGCCAGGTAGTCCTTTACCCGGTTTTTCAGGTCGGCCTTGCTCTTCTCGCTGTACGACCTGTACTCGGGAAATGTCTGTTCTATAAAGTCCATCACCTTGTCGTCGGTCAGCGGTTCGGTCTCTTTTTTCAGTGCATCCATCCCGACTGGAAACGGGATCTTGTACGGCAGTTTGTTGCCATCCTTCAGCTGCCCGTACATGGCAAGGGCGCGGTAGGTCTCCCCTATCACCTCGCCGGCGGTCAGCAGTTTCTGCAGGTTTTCAAGGGTGTTCTTGTCGTAATCCTCAAAGGCGGTGGCCATCCCAAGGACCGTGAGCCCCTTGTCCTTGTAATTGTTGTACAGCTCTATGGCCTCAGGTATCCCGTACAGAAAACAGCCGGGGCAGTTAACCTGAAAAACTTCAACCAGAACAACGTTTCCCTTTTCCTTGTCGATGTTTGTGGGTTTTCCCTGCACCCATGTAGAAATATAGAGGTTGGGCGCCTTGGACCCAATCTTTACTGCCATGACAATACCTTTTGCAGTTTGGTGTCTAAATTAACCTTACCGCGGTTAGGGAGTTCTCTTGCTGGCCCTTTCCTTGGCCAAGGTGGCGTACTTTTCAATCTCTTCGTCTTCCACCTTGCGCATGGTCTTGGTCTGGTTGTCGATTATGGCCATCTTTAGGTTTCTGGTGGTGGTCTTGTCCTCGCTGACAAGGTAAATGCTCTCAATTGCAAGAGCTGCCGCATCTTCAATGGAGCCATCCAACTTGTAGGTCTTTTCAAGGAAGTCGGTAACCTGGTCGCTTCCTGCTCCGATGGCGACTGCATCGTAGGCGATGTATGTGCCGCTTGGGTCTGTCAGGAACAGCGCGGATCCGGTCTTGTCAACGCCAGCCAGGATAAGGGCAACGCCAAACGGCCTCAATCCACCGTACTGGGTGAGCTGCTGGGCCATGTCGGCGACGTTCTTTGCAACGCCCTCAACGTCCACTGGTTCGTCGTAGATGAGCCGGTTGCTCTGCGCGAAAAAGCGTGCGTGATCCACTTGTGCTCTTGCGTCAGGGATGTATCCTGCCGCTGCAACGCCAATGTGATCATCGATCTGGAATATCTTTTGGGTAACGTTGGAGACCTGCAACTTTCTTGTCTTTTCCTCGACTGCCAGAATGACGCCATCCTTGGCCTTGATGCCGATGGCCAGCGTTCCGCGTCTTACGGTCTCGATAGCATACTCTACCTGGTAAAGTCTTCCGTCTGGAGAGAATACTGTAATTGCACGGTCATAGCCGGCTGCTGCTGGTAACAATTCATCTAATTTTTTCGGATCGTTTAATTTAAGTTTTAGGATTGTTTTCCATGCCGGCCACCATGGCCATCCAGCTTGATTTTAATAACCACTTTGCACAGCATTGCACGTGGTACAGGACGAGATAATTTTCTACGGCCACCCAAACGTCCAGTCGCTTCACGGCAGGACTGTCGAGATAACAAAGGACGAGAACCTGACGCTGAGGGGAGACTGCATCATTGGCGTGCGTGCCGCAAAGGCCTGTGCGGATCTTGACGAGTCTTTGAAGCGCAGGTTGATGGGCGATTCAAAGGTGAGGATAGAAATAATGGCCGGCAGCTACACCTACGAGATTGTTGGAAGCGGCGACAGCCGGCTGACTTTGAAAAACAAGCACGACATCGTGATCAGAAAGACCAACTTTGTCTGCCCCCGCACGCTTGTGGTAAGATGCGACAAGGCATCTTCGGACCTGCCCCGGGGCATGGTGGAGATTTTGAAGGACCCGGCAACAAAAGGGATATTCAGGATCACGGCAGAATAGTCACTTTTGCGGGTTCTTTGCCAGAATTTCTCGGTATTCCTTGCTTTCAACGGCCCTTGCCAGTGCGCTGTTCAGGATCTCGGCTGCCAGAAAAGCAGTACACTTGTCGTTTTTTCCAACCAGCGGAGCAAACCTCTTGTCGCCGTGGATACCCTTTAGTATTTTCAGCAACTTGTTTCCCACATCGTCTATCAGCTTGTCTGTCTTTTTTTCAAGGTCCTTTGATGCCTCGCAGTCGTAGACCTTGATGGTCGCCGAATAGTACTTCATCACAGCACCCCGGACTTCGACCATGCGGGCTGTTTCCACAAGGCCGGCTTGCTTTAACATTTCAAGGTGGTGCCTTACGGTGGTGGTAGCTTTTTTGTGGCCAGAGCCGTCCAGTGCTTTGGCGATCTCTTCTGCAGTCATGGGTTTTCGGCCAAGCATGTCCAGCATCCTGATTCTTGTTGGGTCGGCCAAGCCCTGAGCAGAAGCAGAATCAAGTGTGCTTACTTTTCTTATCCTGATCTCTTTTTGGAATAGTGCATCTGACATCACCAGAAAATTCTGTCTGCCATAGTAAAGCGCGGTTATCAGGTTTTGTTGTTTAATTTGTTAACAATATAACCACTATCTTGGTTTTGTTGGATCATTATTGGATCAGTTGTATCTATATAACCTTATTACTATATTCTAGATATCATTATCATTTCTGCAGTATCAATAAAACGCGGCGCGCATTTTTGCCCCTGTCAACGCCTATTGCCCACTAAATGACCCCCGACAAGCACGAATAGGCGTCAAAATACCCAGAAATGCCATGCAATAATTGAGCAGAAATCTACAGCTTTCTTCCGCTGATTCTTTCGTAGGCCAGAATGTAGCGCCGGCCAAGCTCGCTGACTATCTCCGGGGCCACCATCGGCGGATCCGGCTTTCTTCCTTCCTTTGCAAGCCGGTCAACTTCGGTCTTGAACCCTGTCCTGATGAGCCAGTCCCGCAAGAGCTGCTTGTCATAGGCTTCCTGCGTCTTTCCGGGCTGATAATCGGCCTTGAGCCACAGGCGGTACTCGTCAGGGCCAAGCGAGTCTCCAAGAACAATGTCTCCCTTGTCATCCTTTCCGAATTCAAATTTGACGTCGGCGATGATAAAGCCGGCCCTGTCGGCTATCTGGCTCATCTTTTCATACAGGGAAATCGATGTCTTTTCAAGGTAATCGTACTCTGTCTCGTTCAGGATTCCAGATGAGATCACCTCCTCCCTGCCTATGGGCAGGTCGTGTTCTTCGGACTTGGTCGTCGGGTCAAAAATCGGCCGGGGCAGTTTTCCTGCCAGCACCGGCGTAAAGTCAGCCGGAAGGTCCTTTCCAAGCCGGCTTTGGTACCGGTCTGCAAAGCTGCCGTAGAAATAGCCGCGTACCACGCACTCTACCGGTATCATGGTCAGCCTTTTGACGGCCATCTTGTCCTTGTCCACAACCTTGATCATGTGGTGCGGCGTGCCAAGGGATTCAAACCAGAACTCGCCGAACCGGCAGAGGACCTCCCCCTTTCTTGGGATCGGCGTTTTCATCATGACGTCAAAGGCAGAAACGCGGTCTGAAAAGTGGAACAGGATGTTGCCGTCATCAAGCTCGTAGATGTCCTTTACTTTGCCTTTGCGGACCAGCCTCAACACCACTGCCTCGTTTTCAATAGAATATCTGTCTTTTGAAAGACTTTTAACGGCGGTTTTCAGATTCTTCCTGTCCGATGGTTGACAGTCGAGTTCTTGCGATAAACAGGCCCATCTGCGTGGGCATCATAGGCGGCGGGCAGCTGGGCAAGATGATAGCCCATGAGGCAAGGCGTATGTCCCTCAAAGTCGTTGTTCTGGACCCCACAGAGGGCTGCCCGGCGTCCAGGGTCGCCGACGAGCAGATAGTGGCCGACTTTAAAGACGAGGGGGCCATAATGGACCTTGCCGGCAAGTGCGATGTCTTGACCTACGAGATAGAGCTGGCCAACTCCTCTGCCCTGAAGCAGCTAGAACTAAGAAACTACCCGGTAAGGCCGGCCCCCGAGACGCTCCGGATAATCCAGAACAAGTACCGGCAGAAATCGTTTCTTAAAGGCAACAAGATCCCTGTTGCAGAGTTTGAGCTTGTCAAGTCAGAGGAGCACCTGCACGAGCTGTGCAACAAGTTTGGGTATCCGGCTGTCCTGAAGGCCACCGAGGACTCGTACGACGGCAGGGGCAACTTTGTGATAACATCGGAGGGCAAGATTTCAGAGGCATTCAGGTATTTTGCCGGCCGGGAGTGCATGCTGGAAAGGTTTGTGCCCTTTACCAAGGAAGTCTCGATAATGGTTGCCCGCAATCCAAGCGGCCAGATAGAGTCCTTTCCCGTAGTTGAGAACATACACAAGCAAAACATACTTGATACCACCATAGCGCCGGCTGCCATAAGCCGCAGCGTGGAATCAAAGGCAAAAAAGATTGCAGAGAAGACCATGGCGGTCTTGCATGGAGCCGGGATCTTTGGAATAGAGATGTTTGTCACAAGAAAAGGTGAGGTTCTGGTAAACGAGATCGCGCCAAGGCCGCACAATTCCGGTCATTATTCCAACGAGGCCTGCTCCGTATCGCAGTTTGAGCAGCATCTTCGGGCGGTGCTTGACCTGCCACTTTCCAAGCCGGAATTGCTGCACCCCGCCGTCATGGTCAACATTCTTGGGCCTGACGGTCTGGATGGGCCGTACGCCGTCGACGGACTGGACAGGCTGTTTCAGATTCCAGGGGTGAAACTTTACATCTATGGCAAAAAGATATCCAAGCCAAGAAGAAAGATGGGCCACATAACTGCAACTGGCAGAACTGCCAGGCAAGCTTTGGAAAGGGCTACAAAGGCAAGGCAGGCCATAAGGCTCGTGCCAGATATAACTGAGGTGCAGAAGAATTGAAAAAACCAATTGTAGGCATCATTATGGGCAGCGATTCAGACCTCCCAGTCATGAAAGAGGCAGCAGAATTTCTGGATTCCATGGGCGTTCCAAACGAGGTGACCGTCGTCTCGGCCCACAGGACCACAAAGCGGATGGTATCTTATGCCCAGGACGCCAAAAAAAGGGGAATTGAAGTCATCATAGCCGGAGCCGGCGGGGCGGCCCACCTGCCGGGCATGGTGGCAGCCCTTACGCCGCTTCCAGTCATCGGCGTCCCCATAAAGACAAAGAGCCTGGACGGCCTTGACTCGCTTTTGTCCATAGCCCAGATGCCGCCGGGAGTTCCCGTTGCCACGGTGGCCATCAACGGCGGCAAGAATGCCGGGATCTTGGCCTGCCAGGTGCTGGCCGTCAAGCATCAGGACGTTGCAAAAAAGATAGAGAAGTTCAAAAAAGAGATGGAAGGCGCGGTCCTTCAAAAAGCAGGCAAGCTTGAAGCGCTGGGCTTTAGGAAATACCTGGAAAGTATGTAACGGCGATTGCCGCAGTAGTGTTTATTTGGCCGATATATTCTACCCTTTGACGTGGAGCACGCTCATAGCGAAAGTCATTCACAATCTCACGAAGAGCACGGTCATGAAGAAGGCGAGCCGTTAGTCGTAAAGATGCTAAAGCCAAACGAATTGCTTGCAAAGGATCTAAGCGAATACGGGATCGTGGCCGAGGCCCTGGAACGAGGTACCCATCCTCTTGAAGGAAAGCCATACTACAGCCACAAGTTTGGGCTGAACTCCAAGTTCACCACAAACCGGGGCATGATCAAGGTCAGCGGCAAGAACTTTGACCTGGTTCAGGTCCTCCAGAGGAATTAGGTGAGATAGATGCCGATGCAGGATCCAACACCCATCCCCTACGGAGCACTTGACTATTACCAGATCCACTACATTGTCCAGACCGGCGCCGTCGATACCGAGCAGTTCCTGGCAAAATGCGAGCCCATCACCAAGGGCCACTTTAGCAACAAAAAGGTTGTCGATGTCAAGTGGACCGGTATAGGCACGCTGGTAGACGTGCTGCAGCAGGACGGGCACCTGACAGAATTGCTAAAGGACGTCCTTCTCCATGAAGGGGAGATAAGGATAGACCCGCTAGACGACCATGTCCGGATCTACGGGCGGTGGAACCACGACGAGAACCTCAAGATAAACCACGCCATGGTGGAGATAGCCGACATCATTGCTGGCCACATCAAGTCTCTGTCCAAGTAGG
>JBBISN010000044.1:0-14253 GCA_037441265.1 Nitrososphaera sp.
TTGCTATGGCGCCGGCCACCCCGCCGCCGTGCTTCAGGTAGGAATTGGCGGCGTTTACTATGGCATCAACATGCCTTTCTGTAATATCGCCGTGCACAAGCTGTATGCGGATAAAGCCGGGAAGAGATATTTCATCTACCACGCTCATTGGATGATTCATGCGCAAGCAAAATAATTAATGCTACCCCCTTTGACTCAATTTCGCGTACGAAGGCATAAATTTGATCGTACTTGCCAAAGTTTCGTGAACGTCGAGCAGACGTTGACTCTGGCGGAAACGCTTGAGCCCGGCAAGAATGCTGTACTGTTTTATGACAGCAGCAGGTTGCTTGAAAAGTTCCTTCTTTCATATGTAAAGGAGGGTTTGCGCAAGGGCCAGCCAGTAATTTATCTGGGCGGGCTCAACAAGGCTGATGAAATCAAGGAGAGAATGCTTGCTCGCGGCATAGACGCGCATTCACTTGGCAAGGAAGGTCTTTTGCACATAACAACGTTTGATGACGTATTCCTAAACAGAGGCAAATTTGACCCGCTTCGATTGCATAGCGTCCTTTTCAAAAGAGCGGCAAAGATCCGTGACAGGTACAACAGCCGCAAAATAAGGCTGGTCTCTGAAAGCAGCTGGTGGCTTTTGGCGGATCTTTTTGAAAACGGCCTTGAAGTTGAAGAGCATCATGACACGGCTCCCTCCTACCTTTCGCTGGTTTGCGCGTACAACGTGGCGGACCTGATGAAGTATGTCAGCATCTACCACCTGGCCAGGCTGTCGGAGCTGCACGATAGCACGCTCCTTCTGACCAAAGGTTCTCTTGCAAACAACATCCAGTTCTACTCTTCCCTTGGCAACTGCATTGTTCAGGCAGTGGAGAAATTCGATGACTCGGCCAGACCCAGGAAAAAGCATTCAAGGTTCATTTCAGAACTTCTGATGGACCTGCATTTGAAGATGGGCTCTGAGAAGATGGCTGAGCTTGAAGAGCATGTTGAGGACAGGCTGTCCCGAATACTTTTCAGAACTTGAACTACTTCTAGCGTCTATTGTTGGCAATTCTTTAGCGAAAAGTAAGCCCAGAGAGGCGGGCAAGCACAGCGTTTAGAAACTAGAAGTCATTGAGCGGCTGCGAATTTTTTCTGTCGTACCGAAGATAATCGTTACCCCTACACTTTGTCAATAAATGATAATTATATAAGTTTGTAGGGGTAACTAATATCATGGTAGTAGTAAGAAAAAAGACAGTAAAGGGGCGCACCTACTACTACCTGGCACACAGCATCCGGGAAGGAAAAAAGGTTCAAAAAAAAGAGATCTATCTTGGGAGCAAGATCCCAAAAAACGTCGACGAGATCAGGATGAAGCTCCTGGACGATATTTACAAAGAAAAATGGTATGCCGACATCAACAGAATCAAGAAGAACTTTTCAAAAGAGCAAAAGAAGATACCAGAATCTGTCAGAGAGAAGGAGCTGCTGAGTTTTGCGGTCCGATTCACCTACGACACACAAAAGATAGAAGGCTCGACTCTTACCAGAAGGGAGACTGCCGACCTCCTTGAAAGGGGGATAACTCCTGCAAGGCGGCCCCTCAGAGACGTAAAAGAAGCGGAGGCACACAGGGATCTTTTTTACGAGATCCTAGAGTCCAGAAAAGACCTTACGCTGCAGACGGCCGCAGACTGGCACTGGAAGCTGTTCTGGCAGACCAAGCCGGACATTGCAGGGAAAATAAGAAAGTACCAGGTGGCCATAAGCGGGAGCAAGTTCATGCCGCCGTCGCCTGTCGAGGTCTTTCCAATGCTGGCCGAGTTTTTCCGCTGGTATGGCAAAAACAAGGACAGGCTTTATCCTGCAGAACTAGCCGCAATTGCTCATCTGAAATTTGTCACAATACACCCCTTTGGAGACGGTAATGGCAGGGTTTCAAGGCTGATCATGAACTTTGTCCTGAACGGGAAAGGTTATCCAATGATGGACATCCCGTATGAAGCAAGGAACAGCTATTACAATGCCCTTGAGAAGTCGCAGACAAGGAATGAAGACAGGATATTCCTGCAGTGGTTCGTAAAGAAGTACATCAAGGAACACAGAAGATACCTGGAGTAGACTTTTTATACGATCTTAACCCTGCTTGTCGGATTCGCACCCACAGATTATGTGGAAGCTGAATGGGCCCAAAGGGATTCGAACCCTTGGCCGACCGGTTATGAGCCGGTCGCTCTAACCAAGCTGAGCTATGGGCCCGCGTACAGCAAAAAATCTAGACAGTATCTATAAAGGTTTGGAGAGGTCAGCAGCTACGCCGACGTATTTTTCCTGCACAGAATCCAGAAGCAGGTTCTGCGCCCTGAGCGACTCCACCGCGGCATTGAACACCGATTCCTGTTTTTCCTCCGGCAGGCTTGTCAGGATTTCGCGCCAGACCTGAGCGTGCCTCACGTCGGCCTCTTCATGGATCTCAAAGTAGTTGGTGGCGTCCCTGCTGTGCATGTTGTAGAATTTCTTCAGGCCGTCTATCTTTGAACGGCTGATCTTTGGCAGCTCGGCTTCAAAGGCGTACATGGCTGCCACCGCTTCCTCAAATGATGATGATGAAAGCCGCATGATGGCTGATACTGCCTCGTTGGTCTTGGCAGCGCCAGCATAGTCCGTCAGGTCGGCAGCCGGCACGCCCAGGGCGTTGCCAAACCTGATCCAGGGCTCGATGTGTTCCTGCTCTTCTTTCAGGTTGGACTCGATATCAGACCTAAATGACGGATTAGTGTTAGCAGAGGCAATGTTTTGCACAAAAGCCGGGACTGCCTTGACCAGCTGAAAGTACTCTTTTGAATATCCCTTAAGGTGATCGATTTCCAGCCTTCCTTCCGACCACATCTGGTAGAAGGGATGTTTTAGCAGGCTGCGCTTTTCAATCTCTGCATCGATCCTCTCGACAAGATAGTTACTCATGGAGTAATTCACTTCGCGGGCCATAGAAAAACCTTGTGAAAAATCAAGAAAGGATTTTATGTGAAGGTTTAATGAGGTTTAGGAAGTGCTCCGGTGGTGTAGTAGCCAGCCGTGGCTGCACAGTCCGGTCAAGCATTGTGGCCTTTCGAGTCGCAGATCCCGGGTTCAAATCCCGGCCGGAGCACTCTAGATTTACCTTCGTTTGGGGACATAGCAGTAAATTAATATGGTCACAAACTTGAACTACAAGATAGGGAAAGAGCTGATTTTTGAGTCGGAGAAACATCGAGGCAAATCCTTTGACCGACCGGTTTGCTGATTATTTGATAAAAATTGAGGATACCCTCAAGCACGAGCTTGATCTTTATTCCTGGTCAGAGTTTCATGCGCCGCTCCGGTATGCCTGTGAAGGAGGCAAGCGCATAAGGCCGCTGATACTTGTTCTGTCTTCAGAGGCCATCAATTCCAAAAATACAAGCCAGGACGCGTACCTTGCTGCACTGGCAATTGAGCTTTTGCACACTGAATCCATCATCCACGACGACATCATCGATGAAGAAAAGACCCGGCGAGGCAAGCCAACTTTCCATGTAAAATACGGCTACGACAGCAGCATCCTGACGGCAGACTTTGTGCTTGGCATCATTCTGGACATAGGATCAAAGCTGAACAACACGCAGGTGGTCAGCGAGCTGGCCAACGCCGCCACCAGGATGAGTGAAGGCGAGATGATGGAGATAAGGCTTGGCAAGGCTTCAGAGATAACCGAAGACGACTACATCAAGGTAATAGAGTACAAGACGGCGGCGCTGTTTGAAGCGTCTGCAAAGATCGGCGCGATCCTTGGCCACGGCAACGAAGACCAGGTGCGCGCCATGACGGCCTTTGGCAACCTGCTGGGCATAGCGTACCAGATACACGACGACCTGATGGACTGGAACAACGAGGACAAGCTGTTCAACATGCTGGTAAAGCAGAACCACAAGTCCAAAGAGTTCGTCGAGCGCATGGAAATGTTGTACCAGTCGTATTCTGCAAAGGCTAAGAACGAGCTGCGCAAGATCCAGGGCGGAAACGAAGCTCTACGGCACCTAGAGCACCTTACCGACCTGGCGTCTGTCCAGGTATAGTCTTTACTTTTTTAGATCGGTTCAGCCTGCTACTTGCTCAGCGGACCGGGCATCGCATTTGAGACAAAGCTGAGGTCCGGCACTGCCTTTGTCGCAAAGTCGATGAGCGGTGCGTGCCAGATGCCAAATCCAACCATAAAGACCACGGCGAACACCAGAACTGCCACCATGGCTTTTGGCTCCTTTACCTTGCTCATGTCTGGCCCCTCCTCCATGTACATCTTTCTCATAATCCAGGCATAGTAGCCAAGCGAGAGTGCGCTGTTAAGCACACCGGCTATGGCAAGCCACGGGCCCCATTCCACCACAGGACCGGCGTTTATAGCAGCTCCAAAGAGCATCAGCTTGCTCCAAAAGCCGTTGAGCGGAGGAACTCCGGCAAGGGCCAGCAGGGCAATGGATAGCGTAATCGCGGTGATGGGCATGCGCCGTCCAAGGCCGCGGTATTTTTCCAGGCTGTAGCTGGCAAGGGCCACCGATACTGCGGCGGCTGCAATGAAGCCTGCGGACTTCATCACTGCATGGTTGATGATGTGAAATAGCGAGCCGCTTAGCGCCTGATCCGAGTATGGAGCCAGCGCGATACCGATCATTATGTATCCGGCCTGGGCGATGGACGAGTATGCCAGCATCCTTGGAACGCTTCTCTGCATTATTGCCCCCAGGTTGCCGATGGTCATGGTAAACACGGCCAGTATAGCCAGGGTAAGCGTCCAGTCTGCGTTGAGTGCAAACATGCCCAGCACCACGACGCGAAGGGCCGCTGCAAAGCCGGCCTTCTTGGTTCCGGCAGCCAAAAGCCCGCCAATGGTCGTAGGTGCGCCTTCGTAGGCGTCTGGAAGCCACATGTGGAAGGGCACGAGCCCCATCTTGAAGCCGAACCCTGCTATGAACAGGACGACGGCAAGAAGCCCCACCGGCATGAGCGCCGGGTCCAGGTTTGTCATGGCCTTTATCGATTCGCCAATGTTGGTCGTTCCGGTCATGCCGTAAACAAGACCGATGGCAAAGACGATGAGTGCCGACGACAGGGCGCCAAACATAAAGTACTTGATGGCCGCTTCGTTTGAGATCGGGTCGCGCTTTGAAAAGCCGGCCAGTGCGTAGGTGGGAAGCGACATCAACTCCCAGGCCACAAGCAGCATTACGAGGTCGGTGGAATACGCAATCAGCACCATTCCTATGGTGGAAAGCAGTATCAGCGAATAGTATGCAGCCGGGTTTGACCTGCCCTTCATGTAGTTCCAGGAAGAGGCAGTTATCATTAGGGACACCAGCAGCAGCGCTACTGAAAAGAACGAGCCAAACAGGTCGTCTACCAGCACGCCTTCTGCAAAGGCCACGGCAGGCAGGACCTCGCCGGTAAAGACGCGGAAGAACACGATTCCAAGCGAGAGTATCAGCGCGCCAAACGCGATGGCGCTGTACATCTTGTTTCTGCTGGCTCCCTTTTCCTTCCTTCCGGCATCTATGGCAGGTATCGCCAGGCCGACGACACCCAGTATTATTGTCACAAGAATTGGCGTTGATATCAGGTCTACCATTTTTTCCATCCTCCTACAAGAACATGAGCATCATTATGATCATGATGCCTACTGCGAAAACGAACAGATATGTCTGCGTGGTACCCGTTTGACCGGCCTTGACTACCTTGGACATGTATGACATGGAATTCTGCAATGCTGGGTTGATGCCGTCGATGATCGTGCTTTCAAAGTACCGCCAGACGAACCGGTAAATGGCAAGGGGACCTATCACGCCACCCCAGTACAGGGCAGTGTTAAGGTACCATCTGTTGTAGAGGAATTTCCATATCGCACGGGTCACGATGTTTCTTCCAATGACGGCTGGATCGGCCTTCCTTGCAATGTAGAATACGAATCCAAGGCCAGCGCCAACGCCAAAGGCCCCCACCGATGCTGCGGCTGCTATGGGGTTGAGCCCGAACACGGTCTTGTCTCCCTCAGGAGCGATCTGGACCTGGACGCCTTCTCCTTCCTCTTCCGCGCCGTGTATGCCAAACGACTCTGCCAGATACGTAGACAGCAGGTGGTGGATCTGGGCTTCAAACACAAAGCCCACAACACCGATGGCTATACTGGCAACGGCAAGTATGGCAAAGGGAACCCACATGGTGGCGCCCACTTCATGGAGATGGTGGCCCTTGTGCTCCATCTCCTCCAGGTGCTTGCTTCCACGGCCAAAGAAGGCCATGCCAATCATCCTGAAGGTGTAGAAGGCAGTCATTATGGCAACTACCACGGCCATTATGAACAGCGGCATAGAGTATGTGTAGCCTGATTCCAGCACTGCAGCAAAGATGGCATCCTTGCTCCAGAAACCAGACGTGAACAGCGGCGCACCGGCCAGCGAAAGAGCCGCCAGAAGCATGAATATGTACGTCTTGGGCATGTGCTTGCGGAGGCCGCCCATATCGGTCATAAAGCGCGACCCAACGGTGTGAAGCAGAGCACCGGCGCCCATGAACAGCGATGCCTTGAACAGGGCATGGCTCATCAGGTGGAAAAAGCCGGCCGTGTAGCCGTCGGCAAAGTTAAGCGAGATGCCGGCGATACCAAGGCCCATCATCATGTAGCCGATCTGCGAACCTGTCGAGTATGCAAGGACTTTCTTTATCTCCGGGCTTACAAGGGCCTGTGTTGCCAGCAAGAACGCGGTTATCGCGCCGGTCCACGCCACCACTTCAAAGAACTGCGACGTGTGAAGTGCTGATAGCGCAAAGAACAGCGGGCCTATCCTTGCCACCAAGAACACACCGGCCTTGACCATGGTTGCAGCATGGATGAGGGCGGACACCGCGGTCGGGCCAGTCATGGCCTCAAGCAGCCACTCGTTGAGCGGGAACTGGGCAGACTTGCCAACTGCTCCGCCAAACAGCAAGACTGCTGCAGGCACCAAAAGGTTCTGCTGGGCAAGGGTTTCAGCCCAGGTCTGATCGGCTATCAGCTCCTTGAACCCAAAGGTACCGGAGTGCATGAATATGAGAAACATTCCGGCAAGCATCATGACGTCTCCGGCTTTGGTCATAAGGAAAGCCTTCAGGCCAGCATGAGTTGGCGACGTCCACATCGCTATGCCTCCGGCGTAGTGGCCCTCCTTGCCAACGTAGTCTTTCTTGCGATCGTAGTACCAGAACCCGATAAGAGCATAAGAAGCAAGGCCTACACCCTCCCAGCCAAAGAACACCATGAGCAGGTTGTCTGAAATGACGATCAGCTGCATGGAGCCTATGAAGAACAGCATGAAGAACCAGTACCTTGTGAGGTCCTTGTCACCATGCATGTATCCTACGGAGTATACCATGATGAGGAACGAGATCCAGGCCACGATGTTGGTCATGAGTATGGCCAGCGGATCTGCCAGAATACCGGCCTTCAGGCCCAGAGCGGAGATCCAGGGGATCTGGCTGTGCACTTCCTGGCCGGCAATCGCCACCGGTATCAGGGTGGCCGCCGAGATTGCGCTGGCCAGGGCAAAGCCTACTGCGATATAGTCCCGAGCGCGCCGGCTGCCCTTGGCTATGACAGGCATAGCAGCCGCGCCGATAAAGGGCAGCATCCAGATCAGCCAGACGTTGATGGATTCGCTAAATTCTACCATTAATGACCGCCTCCATCCACGGCTGCAGGACTAGACGCAGCCTGCACCACAGCATCAGTCGTAACTACTGCACCGGCAGGGTCGTCCGCTAACTCTATGCTAGGCGCGTGTGGAACATCCAGTACTCCAGGATGGTCAGCAAACATGCCATCTATGTAACCGGTAATCGGGTTGAGGAATGCATCCGGATAGACGCCTATTGCAAGCGACAGGGCGGCAAATGCGGCCATAGTGACAGTTATGTAGCGGCTGGAATCCTTGACATGGGCCAGCTCTTCTGGCGTCTTGCCAAAGAACACGCGTTTTATCATCCAGAGTATGTATGCAGAAGTCAGTATGGTGGCCATGATACCAAAGCCAAACATGGCGGCTCTGAACCAGTCGCCATTGTTTGCGGCAGTCTGCAGGGCTCCGTTGAACATGACCCATTCTGCCATAAAGCCGCTGGTGGGAGGCACACCCATTATAGTAAGGGCGCCTATCATGGCAATGACGGCAGTGTAGGGCATCTTGCCAGCGAGGCCTCCAAGCTTGGCCATGCTTCTCGTGCCGGTCTGAAGTATAATCGAGCCGGCCATCATGAAGAGCACAGCTTTGCCAAGACCGTGGGTGACATAAATCATGGTAGACCCTGAAATGCCGAGTATGCTTTCTGAACCAAGGCCAAACAGGATGTAGCCCATCTGGCTGATACTGGAATACGCAAGGACCTTCTTGATGTCGTCCTGCATGAGCGCCATCGCGCCACCGTAAATCATGGTAGCAAGGCCCCACATGTTGATGTAGATGCTGTACTGCTCGTAGCTTCCGGTCAGAAGTTCCATCCAAAGCCGCAAAAGACCGTATGCGCCGATACCGATCATGGCCGGAGAAAGCAACGCCGAGACGGGGGTTGGCGCTTCAGCGTGGGCGTAGGGGAGCCATATGTGAAGCAGGAATGCAGCAAGTTTGACCCCAAGGCCGGCCACGATACCAAACACAATCAACGGTAACCATTCTGCAGGTATCTTGGCTGCGTTGGCCTTTATCGTGTCAAAGTCAAACCCGCCGGCAAAGAATCCCATGGCTAGCAGGCTGAGCAACAACACCACGGCTCCGGAATGTGTCCAGAAGAAGAACATGAGGGCAATCCTCTTCCTTGCACCGTAACCGTAGAAGGCCACTAGGAAGAAAGAAGGAACCAGCATCAGTTCAAAGAAGACATAGAATTCAATCAGGTTGGTTGCCAGGACCGTTCCAAGCATGCCCATGGAGAAGGCAAGGTACAGCGCAAAGTACAGGCCCATCTGGTTGTTGACATGTTTCTGCACCTGAACAGTGGTCATTGCCTGCGAACCCTCTGTGATCTGGGTTTCAGAGCCATGACCAGAACCAGGGTTGCCATGGCCGCCGTGGCCTGGCAGGTCTTCCATCACCTTGTGAACCATGTACGGCTTGGAGTACAGCGCCAGTACTGTGCACAGTATGTAGATTATCAGCGCAAACGGCAGGCTGAGTCCATCAAGGCGCAGCCCAAAGTCGCCAAACTGGCCCCATGTGTACTTTTCAACGTAAGCTGACTGGCCGCCATGAAGCGCCAGAGCAGGTATTAACAATAGACCCGTCGATATGGCCAGCACGCCAAACGAGAACCACGTAGTGGCATTTACGCCGACCCTCCTTCCGAGGATGTAGGCAACCGGAGCAAGGAGAAGAGGCATAAAGGTCGCTGCCAACAGGAAAAACGATTCTGCCATTTCGAATTATCCCCGCATGCTCCTGAATTCTGCAACATCGATCTCTTTGTAAAGCCTGTACGCCACGATTATCAACCCCAGCCCTATGGCTACCTCTGCTGCAGCTATGGCTATGGAAAACAGCGCGAATACCTGGCCCTGAATGTTTCCGGTGTACCTGGAAAATGCCACAAGGTTCAGGTTTGCGGCGTTGGCAATGATTTCTATAGAGATCAGCATCCTGATCGCGTTTCTCTTTACCACGATTCCGTAAATTCCGACGGCTACCAGCGTCACCGATACGATAAGGAAATCAATTAGCTCGGTCATTTTGTTGCTCCACATCCTCTCTGCGCGCAAGTGCAAGCGCGGCTATGACGGACCCTGCCAGCGTAAGTCCAAGCACGATCAGCACCGGTGCATAGTAGGTCAGCATCTCCTGGCCGATGGCCGTAAAGTCCACCGGCGGGGCGGTAAAGCTGTTCTGCATGTTCAGGCTTGACGACAAAAGCACGGCTCCGGCACCACCCATAATGAACAATAGTAGGGCGATTCCGGCTCCCTTCCTCTTTCTGTCTTCTTTTGTAGTGAAAAGTGCTTGGGTTCTTACCAGCATGACTGTAAATATGATGAGCACGGCCACAGCGCCGACGTAGACGGCGATCTGGAACATCGCTACAAAGGGCGCGTCCAGCAGCAGGAAAAAGCCGGCTATCCCCATCATAGAGATGGCAAGGCCTATTGCACCGTAGATGAGTTCCTTTGTCTCAAGTGCAATTATGGCCGAGCCGATGGTCATAACCGCCAGGCCGATGAATACCGGGTCAACCATGTGTGGCACCCCCGTCGGTGATGACGATTTCTATGTCACCTTCGTACTTTGGCTTGACCTCAAGCTGCTGCGGCGTGTATATCAGGTGCTCCTTGGTAAACGATGAAAGCTCATAGTCGTTGGTCATGAAAAGAGCATAAAACGGACAGGCATCCACGCAGAGGCCGCAGAACACGCATTTTCCGTAATCAATCTGCGGCATGATGCTCTTTTTGTTCTGCTTCCAGTTCTCGTCAACCTTGACCATGCCTATGGCCTCGGCGATGCCCTCGCAGGCTATAGAGCAGAGGCTGCAACCGGTGCATTTATCGTGGAACAGAATGTGCCGGCCGCGGTACCCTGCAATTCCAACGCCGCGCTTTGGATCGAACTGGTAGCCGTCTCCAACAAACTTTAGTTTCTGTTCTGGATACCGGAAGGTAAACCGCTTTATGATCAGGTGTTTGGTACCTGATTCTATTGCCTTGATAAAGCCCGAAGCTGTATTCATCGCACCAGCAGCCCTCCCGGACCAAGTATTCCGCCATATATTAGTGCAAGGGCGATAAACATGTTGACGAACGCCAGCACTATCAGTTTGTACCAGCCTGTGTGAAGCAGTATGTCTATCCTGATTCTGGGGCTCATACCTCTGGGCAGGAGCAACAGCACTATCATGCCAAAGGTCTTGAGGGTGAACCAGAACGCTGCCGAAAGCGTGACAGGGTTGTAGATCTTTTCTCCAGTATATCCTGGTATTATCTCATTCGGGAATATCACTGGCCCTGACCAGCCGCCTAGGAACAGGACTACGAACAGTGCTGCCAGCGCATACAATTTCAGGTAAGTACCAAGCTGTATCAGGCCGTAGATCATGCCCGAAGTCTCGGTGATCCAGCCGGCCACGATCTCACTCTCAGCTTCTGGCAAGTCGAAGGGGATCCTCTCCAGCTCTGCCAGAGACGATATGTAGAATACGAACGCGCTTATCGGAAGGAAGAAGACAAACCAGTACGACTGGATCTGGGCATGTGTGATGTCTGTAAGGTTCAGAGAGCCGGCCAGAATTACCACGGACAGGGCCGATATGATGAATGGAATTTCAAACGCGATTATCTGGTGCAGCGCCCTCAAGCCGCCGATGAAGGGATACTTGCTGTTGCTTGCCCATGAAAAGAGCAGAGCGATGAGCGGGAAGAATCCAAATATCGCAAAGACCGCGATCATGCCTACGTCGACGTCGGCAACCACCCAGCCGGGTGCAACAGGAATCAGTGCGGTGGTAGCGGCGGCTGTGGCCACAAATGCGATGGGTGCGGCCCAAAAGATTGGCTTGTCTGCGCCGGACGGGACGATAATCTCCTTGGATATCAGCTTCAAGCCGTCGGCCATGAGCTGCAGCCAGCCTTCAATCTTGCCGACGTAAAGCGGACCGATCCTGAGCTGCATCTTGGCAAGGAACTTGCGTTCAAAGTAAATTGTAACAGCTGCCAAAAGCGCGGCATAGGTGAATCCGGGGAACGTGGTTACCCGGAACAGGTCGGTGTGTATCATGTACTTGATGATCGGAACCGTTCTGGTCGGGTCCACCATCATAGTCAGGAACAGGTACGGGGTCAGAACCTGGTCGCCCATGGGTGGCAGCGGTACGTAGAACAGCACCACGAACAGGAGCGGCAGGCCCACCATCGAGAATATGATGACTACCCAGAAGATCAGCCACAGTACGCTTCCGACAAATTCGCCGAACCGGAAGGATTCAGTGTAAGACGCCATTTACCTGTCTGCCTCCACCGGCCAGTAGTTCAACGACCAGTACACTGCAGGCATGTCTGCCAGTTTTTGGCCCACCAGCAAGAACGGAAGTGCCAGCATGTTACGGAATGAACCGACGGAAATCTTGACCCGGTACGGTTTGGGCGTACCGTCGCTGACTATGTGATAACCAAGGGCACCCCTTCCTGATTCGACTCGCTTGTAGGATTCGCCTGGCGGCCCCTTGGGGTTTGGCTGGAGCTTGGTCCTCACTTCGCCGGATTGCGGCATCTTGTCCAGCAGCTGCCTGACAATGTTGCAGGACTCTTTCATGTCCAGAAATGGCACATACGACCGTGCAAAGGAATCTCCGGTCTTCATGTACTGCACCTTGAAATCGATCTCGTTGTAAACGTCGTACGGCTCGACCTTCCTTATGTCGTAGGGCACGCCCGAAGCCCGCAGCACGGAACCGGTGACACCGAGCTTTATGGCATCTTCCTTTGAGAGAGGAGCGACGCCTTCAGTTCTCTGGCGGAAAAGCGGATTGTTGTAGAAAATGTCCTCGTATTCTTTTAGACGCTTTTCATAGTAGGCGATATGCTCAAGACATTTTTGCTTAAAGCCTTCAGGCATGTCGTTTCTCACGCCGCCCGGTATGTTAAAAGCGTGGGTAACGCGAGCACCGGTAAGCCTTTCAAGAAGATCGATAAACAGTTCACGGTCTCCGGCAGGCCACATGAACATGGTTGAATGCCCAAGAAAGATGCCGTAGATGGCTAGCCAGTAAAGTGTGTACACCTGCCGGTTCAGCTCCGAGGCGATGGCACGGATAAACTGGCCTCTGCGCGGGACTTCGATGCCCATGAGCTCCTCGACGGCAAGACTGTACGAGTATGTGACGTTAGTGGAATCGTGTATTACAGGGCGCTCAAGATGCGGGATGTTCTGTATGATGTTGCGGTACTCGCACATCTTTTCTTCGCCGCGGTGCACATAGCCCGGATCTGGATCGCAGTAGACGATATAGTCGCCGTCCACCTTGACAGTAAAGCGGAAGTGGCCTGAGCCTGGATGCTGCGGGCCAACGCTGAGCGTCATCAGCCGGTCCTCTTCGGTCTCCCGCACCACCTGGAGTCCCAGTTTCCTTGTCTCTTCTATCTTTTCTTCGAGGCTTGCCATTTTTTTATCTACCCTTTATCCTAAAGTCCTTCCTAAGCGGCGGCATGTCTGCCCAGTCTTCTGGCAGAAGGAACCGGTCGTTCCTTGGATGACCGTCAAAGTAAACGCCAAGCATCTCATAGGTCTCCCTTTCGTGGTATTCAACGCTCTTGTAAATGTTAATCAAGCTTGGAACGCGGGCATCATCCCGGTTAGTCCTTGTAGCAAGAACCATGATATGCGCAAGCAGGTCGTCGTGGCTGTACGAGCCCAGATGGTAGTCCACCTCTATCTGGTTGTCCTTCGGGTAGTCGGTGCCCGATGCGGACTCGGCGTGATCAAAGCCCATGTTATCGCGCAGAAAAGTTGCAACCTCAACCAGGTTGCCTGGGTCCACCATTATCTTTATCCTGCGTGGTTTTATGTAGAGTACCTTAACGGCATCGCCGAACCTTATGGTTATCTGCTGGGCAAGGCCCTTCTCAAAAGCAGGTGGTTCTGGCTCCTTCTTTGGGGGCGGCGCTGCAGCTGCTGGCGGTTTGGCTACAGCTGGTGGTGCAGCTGGTGCCGGTTTGGCCGCGGGAGCTGGCTTTGGCTCTTCTTTCTTTTCTGCAGCCGCTGGTGCAGGTTCTGGGGCCGGCTTGGCCTCCTCCTGCCTGGCAGGTGCAGGTTTTGTTTCAGCAGCCGGCGGGGCTGCATTTTCCTGTGATGGTGGATTACTGTTAGAATTGGCTGACGACTTGGATGCCTTTGTCGCCTTTTTCTTTGACTCTTCCTTGCTGTCGCTGCTCATGTTACCTGATCTTTTGTCTCTTGATTTTTTCTTGAAGCAACATACAGCCCTGTATCAGGGTTTCAGGTCTTGGTGGACATCCTGGCACGTACACGTCGACTGGCACGATGCCGTCTACGCCCGGCAGGACGTTGTACGAGTCTATGTATAGTCCGCCGGTGATGGCGCAAGCCCCCATAGCTATCACGTACTTTGGTTCTGGCATCTGGTCGTACACCATCCTTAAACGCGGTGCCATCTTTCTGGTCACGGTACCCTGAACCACGATGAGGTCGCACATGCGCAGCGAGCCGAAAGCCTCGATGATGCCGAACCTCTCGACAT
>JBBISN010000045.1:0-13771 GCA_037441265.1 Nitrososphaera sp.
GGAATCAACAGCAACGATCCAAACTACCAGGACGAGGGCTTTGACAACATGGTCAAGTTCTCAAAGCAGTACAAGCTGAACTTTTCCTACCTGATAGACGAAAGCCAGGACGTTGCCCGGGTGTACGGCGCGGTCTGCACACCGGACCCGTTCCTGTTTGACGCAGACGGCCGACTCGTCTTCCATGGCAGGATAAACGACGCCATGGATCCGGAAGCCAAGCCCACAGTTCCTGTGATGGAGAGCAACGTGCGCAAGCTCCTAAAGGGCGAAAAATTGGAAAAGGACTTTGATCCTTCCATCGGCTGCTCCATCAAGTGGAAGAGCTAGCCGTACTGGAAGATTACTCCCTTTTCTCCCCTTGGGTGGCGCCACTCCGTTTCTTTGGAGCAGGTGCCACATTCTATGCAGGCTTCGTGCTGCAGCATCACCTTTCCTGCTTCAAGGCTGTAGCAGGATGTCGGGCACAGCGTGACCAGTTTTTTCATGAACTCGGACTCTGGGTCCAGCACCTTGATGTGGGGCTGCCTGTCGTCGTCGTATTTCAGCCGCGCAATGCGCTCCGCAACGCTTGGTATGGTGGGCGTGTACGTGGCAGTTACGGCCCGGCCAAGGCGCTCGGCTATCTCTATTGGGACCTGCACGTACGTTTCTTCCGATTCTACCATGGGCAAGAGCTTGTCGTAGCCAAGGATGTTGGCAAACCCTACCGCCAGGCCCCTGAAGGTGCCGCTGGACATCAGCCTAAAGATCATGCCGTACCGCTGGCCCACGATGTCCTTTGGAACGTCCTTGGCCGCGTCAAGGAATGTCTTGAGGTAGTCCTTGTCTATTTCGCGCATATCCCGGGTAAACGGGCTCTCCTCCACCTGCTGGGTGTAGTGCTCGCCAAGAGACGAAAAGTCGTTTCTGTCGATGGCCCTTGCCACAGAGTTTGCGGCCCTGACAGCGTCGTCGATGCCGACGTTGATGCCCTCGATTCTGGGGCCGATGAAAACTCCGCGCCCTGCGGCATCGCCGATGAAAAGCACGTTTTTGTGGTACGGCTTTTTCATCATGCAGCGCTTGCCGTCTGGCACGAGCTTTGCAGAGTATTCCAGTTCAACGTAATCGGTTACAAACCTGGTGGCGTACTTGGTCTGCAGGTCGTTTCTTATGGAGTCCAGCCTTGCCTTGATCTCGTCTTCGGACTTGTACTTGCCTGTTTCGATGAGCTTCCTTCTTGACGCCGGTGAGTAGTGGGCGTCACGAAGCTCGTTCCATGTCTTTATCAGCTTGCTGACCGCAAAGCGGATGCGCAGCTGCTCTTCCTTTGGAAGGCTCTTGTCTATCTCTTGCTTGACGGCCACTTCGTCTTTGATGAACTCTGATACCATGGGGTTTTCGAGCAGTGTGTCTATCAGCGTGTACGGCTCTGCCGGCTTGTCCAGAAGCGAGTCGTAATGGTAGACCGCGCCCACAGAAAGGGTGTCGCGGTTTGTGTAGAGAAATCCGCCGCCTATGTGGTTGAGCGTGATGTCGCCGGAAAACAGGTGCGCAGCGCCTTCATCCGGGCCTATGCCAAACCTCTGCTCGATTATCTCTTCGGGCATCTTGACTACCACCTTGACTCCCTGGTACAGCTGCATGGGCGTGAATTTTGGCCTGGCACCTGTCAGCTGGGCTATCTCGGAGTTGACCCCGTCTGCCGCTATCACTGCCTTTACATCAAACGGTTCAAGCTCGTCGGTCTCTATGATGGCCCTTCCTTCATCATTCCAGTCTATCGACCGGACATGGACGCCAGAGACCACGCCGCCTCCCTGCTTTTCGGCAGCCTCTCCGGCCTGCTTTGCAAACCAGCTGTTCAGCCGGTTTAGAAGAACAGAGTAGGCAAAGTTGGCCTGGTACTCGTGGGCCGCGGTGAGGTCGATGGCAAACTCTTTTTCCTTGGAGACGGCGTGCAGGATATACTTTGTTATCTTGCGTTCTACGGGGGCTTCGGAGAGAAAGTTCTCGTAAATATCCTCGACGTTGTGGGTAGCACCGCGTTTGGGTTTCTTTGAATAAAGTATCCCGCCGGAAACGTTCTTGCTTCCTACCTGCTTGCCGGCCTCTATCAGGACGGCCTGCTTGCCCAGGTTTGACAGCTGCTTGAGCGCGGCAAGCCCGGCAGACCCTCCGCCGATGATGGCAACGTCGTAGCGCTCGGTCATTTTCTTACCTCCATTACTGGCCTGACATTGCGGAGCTCCTCGATCAGGACCGGTATGACGTCTTCCATCCTTCCCTTGATGAATATGTCCGACTCGTCTTTGATGTTGGCCTCTTCGTCCGGGTTTATGGCAATCACGAATTCTGCTTCCTTCATTCCGGCAAGATGGTGCATCGCGCCGCTGATGCCTGCCGCGATGTAAAGCAGCGGGATTACCTTGCGGCCGCTGGTCCCGACCACCCTGTCAGGGACCATGTACGTGGAGCTGATGCTCTCGCTTACCGGAAACGGCTTCTTTGACATGGGAAGCGAAACGCCGACCTCTGCGTCCAGCTCCTTTGCCAGCTCTGTGACAAGTTTGATGTTGTCTTCCGGCGCTTCCTTGATGCCGCGCCCAAAACTCACTACGGCCTTCTTGCTGTCAAAGTCCACCGCGCTTTTGACTATCTTTCTGCTCAGGATCTTTACCTGCAGGTCGCGAGGATCAAACGTCGGCACATAATCGACAATGACCCCCTTTCTTGAGGTGTCCCTGGCAATGGGCGCAAAGACTCCTGGTATGATGCTGCACGCCTGCGGGTGGTAGTCGCGCTGGATGGCCGGGTTGCGGTTGTCAAGGCAAAGGATCGTGGTCCAGAGAAACCCGGAAAAGTCTGGCCGGTACATTTCAAGGATGCGCTCGTATAGTATTGGCTGGCCCTTGGTCTTGTGCTCGTGCTTTATCTCCAGATCCTCAATAACGAGCTTGTTGATGTCTGACGCAAGGCCTGAATCCAGGGCCCCCACCACGGTGGAGGACAGCTGCCTGCCAATGTTGTCAGCCGCAAAGAACATGTAGTGCGGCTTGACAAAATCGGTGGATTCCGGCGAGAACTTTAAGACCAGACCCTTGTCGACGGCGATGGCGCTTACGACCTTGGTGTCCACCACGTTGCGGCTGTACTCGAATTCCGGGCTGTCGGCGTAAATGACCGCGTCGGCCCCGTAATAGATAATCTCCTGGCAAAGCTGGCGGACGTTGTTGCCAAGGACGACGGCCACGACCTTCTCGTTGGCGTTGTATTTCTTGTTGTAGCCGTCCATAAGACGCCGGGCTTCACCCAGCATCTCGAGGCTGACCGGCACCGGCTTTCCTGCTTCGTGCTCTATTGCCACGTACAGGTGCTCATACTTCATTTGATTACCATGCCTCCCAACACTTCGTGGATCTTTATTGCAACCTTCCTCAACTCATCGCGGTTAGAGCCATCAACGACCACGGTCCTGCGGCTTGCCTTTGCCTTTGGAATCTTTTCCACCTTGTACACGATGGTCGGCGATCCCGGCAGGCCCACCAGCTTGGGGTCGGCCTCCAGCTGCTGTGCGTTGAATACCTTGAGGTATTGTTTGTAGTTTGCAACCCGGGCCTTGGCCTCTTTCTGGTATTTTTCGTATGCAAGCCTTTGTGAGACGGTGCTAAAGGATGGCTTGTACGACGGGTCTATGGCTATGAACACGGGAAGGGGGGCCTCGATCTCCTCGATGACATCGTAAAAACCCTGCAGTGTGACTAACCGCCTTGCACGGACGACGCGCCGGTCCATGTCCACGTCGTAGTCTATGACATGGCCAAGAAACGTATAGCCCAGCTTTAGCGCAGTCTGGGGGCCTGTCTGGCCGGTCTCGCCGTCAGAGGCGCGGTGACCGGAAAATACGATGTCCATCTTGCCCTGCATCTTGGCAATGCCGGCCCGGAGAGTTTCGGCAGTCGCCCATGTGTCTGCGCCGGCAAACGACCTGTCGCTGTACAGGTGGAGTTCGTCGGCATCGCAGATCTGCTGCGCCTGCGCCAGGGCGGTATCTGCCATCGGCGGACCCATGGTTCCCACAGAGATTCTTGCGCCGTACTTGACCTTGGCGTAAAATGCAGCGCTGCAGGCAATGGCGCTGTGGGGGCCAAGGATGCTCTTGGTCTCGGCGCGGTTAAGCGTACCGTCGGCGTTGTAACTGACGTTTCCTTCAGAAAAGTCCGGTTCAAGTTTTATTATAACCGCTAGGTTAAGTTCATTCATTGCACTACCTATTACTCCCATTTGATGCCTTTAAATGGGTTTTGAATGTGTTATGCGGTTATTACTTGTTTTATGATTCGCAACTCCTCGTACTCTTGGCGGAGCCTCCTGTAAAATTCAGGCATCTTGGGCGGGATGATGGTATAAGCAATGTAAAAGTCTTCAGCTTCTCTTAGGTAGCGCCTGATCTTGTCGTGGTTTGGAACGCGCTTTATGAAATTCATGTTGTTCAGCCTGTCGGCCAGCTTGATCACCTTGACGTCGTAGTCGGCCTCAAGCAGGATGTGGCAGTAATCATGAAAACGCGCCGTCTGACGCTCGGCATCGGTGCTGCCTGGAAAGTTTTCCAAGGGCTCGATCTTCAGGTCACTGGCAATCTTTTGGACCTTGTTGCCAAAACGGTAGGCAAGGTACGCCTCAAAACCGTATGACTTGGATTCATAGAGGTTCAAGATCCGCTCGTCGTCTTCCATGACGTCGTGCAGAATGGCCGAGACTACTTCGACGCTGGTTATGTTGCGGTTGTTTGCGCGGTAATGCCTTACCACGTCCATGGTTACCGGCCATGTATGGGTTTCAAGGAATGAAGATTCTCCATCTTCACGTTTAAGCCCTGCATGCACGTCTTCAGCGGTCTCCACCGCACCTTCAATCATGTTGTCTATGCGCAGACCATGGTTTGCGAGGAATGAAAGGAACTCGTCTCTGCTTGCTGACGGCAGCTCGGATTTTCCCATACTATCCTAAGGCAGAGGTGCGAAAAAAGATTTGCTGTCAAAAAATAGAGAGATGCCCTTACGCTTCGGGCATCGGACCTGGCGGGCAGCAGCGGTACTCCTGCGACTTTTCCAGTATCTCTATTTCCTTCTTCAGTTTCTCGTTTTCCAGCTTTTTGCGTTCCAAGTCCAGCTCCATCTGTTGCTCCAGCTCCTTTTCGCAGATGTTGCAGTCGTCAACGCAGCCTCTGACAAACATGCCCGGCGTCGGGAGGGCAGACGTTAGTTCAAAGGAGTATTTCTTCTGCGTAACCGGAGAGATCCTGACTTCGTTTCCTACCCTTTCAAGGAGCCCGGCGGCTATCAGCTGCTTGTCCACGTCTTCTAGGACCTCCCTGCGCATGGCCTCAGTAAGCGGCGGCTGCAGGTTGACTGCCCTTGCGGCAAGGAATATGCCTGGCTGGACGGTGCCTACCGTGGCGGCAGTTGTGCCCTGGCTTTTCAGGAAACTCTCGCGGCCTATGGCCTCAACACTCAGGCGCTCCTTGTCCGTTGCAAGGACGGCCGCAGGAATTGCGCTCACAAGCCCCCGTGAGGCAAACGGGTTGTTTGTTACCCTGGTGTCAGCAGCGGGGTCTACCACTCTTCTTTCTATGGACTCGATGGAGAACTTGATGTTCTGGATCTTGTTGATGCGGTAGAAATAGAACGTGACTGCGTGGCATTTGTTGGGGTTTGAGAACTCGCGTGAAGACGATTCAAAGTGGTCCTGCGACTCTGTCTGGGTGTGGGTGCGCGTCTGGACCTCGCCTATCGACACGGTGCTTGAGGCCCGGGCTGCCATCTCTGCCCTATGCTGCGAAGCGCTGGCATGCTGGCTGAGCTCGCGCAAAAAGTCGCTTGTGGACGACGCATTGTAGTTGCCGCTGACGTCGATGGATGGGCCGCCAAAGATGGTTTCGAAAAAGCCGCTCGTCTCGCCGTGCGTGTCAGAGTGCCCCTGGTTGGTGTTGGTCGAACGCGAGTGGTCCTTTATGGAAAGGTCGGACATAAAGTCGGCCCAGCTTGACATGAAAAAGTGCTCCTCCTGCGTTTGCTCGTTTCTGTAACTCACCTTGCTCGCGCTGTCAAAGGTAAACCGGGTGCGCCTGTCTGTGGTAAAGAGCCGGACTTTTTCGCCCGGGAATAGGGTGGTGGAGTAGACTATGTCGCCCAGTGCAAGGGGGCCGGGGCACCTTTGCATGCGGGCATGCACTATGACTTCGACAGAAATGCGGGATTGCTGCTGGTGCAGCAGGCGGTAATGGTAGTCAAGTACGTCGCAAATGGGTTTGGTTTCAAGAGGCGGACAGCATGGAATCATTTGCTCGTCTGAGGAATGACTCATTAATAGTTTCGTGGTTTGGAAATATTTAAGGTTTGTGTGAAAGATGTTTGATTAATTCATTTTGTTCTTCAATTTAAAATAGAATTTTCATGTTTTTACAAATTCAAAACCTGAAAACATCAATTTTCATTTGTGGGTACCGTAAACTATTTTTGCCAGCTTGGCAACCCTTCTGCCTTTAGCTGTCAGTGCATTTACCACCAGACGGTTACCTCTGCCTTCTGGCTCTCGCTCTTTTCTGGTTATGAAGCCTTGCCTTTCAGCCTGCTTTATCAGAGTCTGGCCATGGCCCGTTGAACCATATTCAGATAAAAGCTTCCTTGTGGGAAGCGGGCCCTGCTCTAGCAGTATGACTAGGACTTTTGAAAGAGCCTTGTTGTTTGCAACTATCTGAAACTCTTGCATATGTATCTGATGGTTGGATACATATATTAGATTATCTGATACTGAATCCAAATTTCAAGTACGTACCAAATGTCGCTGGAATTTTTCCGTACAACAAGAAAACATAAGAACTAGATTCTATAATATTCATCATGCCCTTTGGGTTTGGCAAGAAGGAAGAACAGGCTCCGTTCAAGACCGATATCACAGACAAGGATGAACTGGATGAAATAAAAAAGATAGCAGACAGGCTTGATCCTGATGAAAAGGTTCTGCTTGTAGCAAAGCAGGCACGAGTCAGGCCTGGAGGTTCGCTTGCTACCCCAAACACGATATTTGCCACAGAAAAACGGCTCATAATCAGGGATCCAAGTGCGCTTGGTCTCCGTCAAAGTGTGGAGGACATTGGCTACGACAAGATCACCAGCGCCAGGCTGGAGAAGGGCGTCTTTTCTTCAAAAATCATTATCCGTGCTCCGGGGTTCAGCACCCTGGCCCAGAAGAGATTGAACCTGATAGCCTTTGGACATGGAAGCGATGAAGGTGAAATCGAGGCCATCCCAAAAGACAAGGCAGAGCAGTTATTGGAGATTATGAAGGCTGGGATGGAAAAAGCAAAGAAGGCTGCTACATCAGTTCAGCCACAGCAGCCAACATCCATAGCAGACGAGCTGGCCAAGCTAGCAAAGCTGAAAGAACAAGGAATACTGTCAGATGCAGAATTCCAACAGATGAAGCAGGATCTGATAAAGAAACTCTAGGATTGGACGGTGGGGCAATCTTTTATCCAGTCCTGCATGACCTGTTGGTTTGAGACACATTTGCAGATGCTCTGAATTAGTCTGTCTGTCTCAAACAATATATTCGCGTTTTGGGCCTCTAGTTGCACGCTTTGCTCGCCAGTTCAGGTAGGTTCCGCCTAGCAGAAGATTCATTTGCGCCAAGCGGCGACCAGCCAGACGCTATCGAAAGGCTGGCCAAGGGCGTCCTGAAGGGGGGCAGGCAGACCCTGCTTGGAGTGACTGGGAGCGGCAAGACCTTTACCATAGCCAACGTCGTTGCAAGGACCGGCAAAAACACGCTGGTGATATCGCACAACAAGACCCTGGCTGCCCAGTTATACGCAGAATTCAAGGAATTCTTTCCCCACAACAACGTCGGTTATTTTGTAAGTTTTTACGATTACTACCAGCCGGAAAGCTACCTGCCGCAGACAGACACCTACATTGAAAAAGACACGGAGGTCAACGAAAAGATAGAAAAGATGCGGCTTGAGGCCACCGCGATGCTCATGTCCGGCGAGCCCACCATCATCGTTGCAACCGTGTCATGCATCTACTCCCTTGGCTCACCAACAGAGTGGGAGCAGACCGCCATCCCCATAAGCGTGGGCGATGCTATCGACCGAAAAAAACTTGTGCGCAGTCTGATAGACGCGCGGTACGAGCGAAACGACGTGGCCATAGTGCCGGGCACTTTCCGGGTTAAAGGCGACACCGTTGACGTCATACCGGGATACTCTGACGATATTGTCCGCATCTCCATGTTTGGCGACCAGATCGAGAAGATAAGCATCCACGACCATGTAAGTATGAAAAAGATCCGGGACGTCCAGTCCGTCAGGATATTTCCTGCCAAGCATTACATAACTGCAGAAGACGCCCGAGAACGCGCAGTCAGGCATATCCGGGCTGAACTGGAAGGATGGCTTCCTCATCTGCCTTCAGAGCTTGAAAGGCAGCGGCTGACATCCAGGACAAACTATGACCTGGAGATGATAGAGGAGCTGGGCTACTGCAGCGGCATTGAAAATTATTCAAGGCATTTTGATGGCCGCGCGCCGGGACAGCCGCCGTACTGCCTTCTGGACTTTTTTGGGGATGATTTTCTGCTTGTAATCGACGAATCCCACGTCACGCTTCCCCAGCTTCACGGCATGCACAACGGGGACTATACTCGCAAAAAGACGCTGGTGGATTTTGGATTCAGGCTGCCCAGCGCGTTTGACAACCGCCCCCTGAAATTTGAAGAGTTTGAAAAGTATCTGAGAAACGTCGTCTTTGTCTCTGCAACGCCGGCTGCATACGAACTAAAGACAAGCCTGCAGGTGGTGGAGCAGCTTGTCCGGCCCACCGGCCTTGTGGACCCCCGAATAGAGGTCCGGCCCACCAAGAACCAGATGGAAGACCTGATCCGCGAGATAAAGACTAGGGCCAAAAAGGACCAGCGGACCCTTGTGACGACGCTGACCAAGAGAATGGCAGAAGACCTGGCAGAGTTTCTTGCCAGAAATGGCGTGCGCGTCCGCTACCTTCATTCAGAGATTGAAGGCCTTGAGCGCACCGAACTCATACGCCAGCTGCGGCTGGGCGAGTTTGACGTTATAGTGGGCATCAACCTTCTCCGGGAGGGCCTTGACATCCCGGAAGTCTCGCTGGTTGCCATACTGGACGCAGACAAGGAGGGCTTTTTGCGCAACACCACCAGCTTCATCCAGACCTTTGGCAGGGCTGCAAGAAACATCGGCGGCCACGTTATCATGTATTCTGACAGGATGACCGAATCCATGAAGCAAGCCATCGAAGAAACAGAGCGCAGGCGTAAACGACAGATGGAATACAACAAAAAGCATGGAATAACGCCAAGAACAATAATCAAGCCCGTGCCTGAAAGCGCGGCGTCGGCAGATGTGGCCATAGCGGCTGAAACAAAATCCATGACCAGAAACGACCTGCACCGGCTTGCCGTGGAGACTGAAGCCACCATGAAAAAATACGCCGAGCAGCTGGAGTTTGAAAAGGCCATAATGTACCGAGAAAAGCTGGCAAAGATAAAGAAGGCCCTTGGAGATCCAAACCCGCTATCGGAGGTGTCATGATGCACGACAAGATAATCATCCGTGGCGCACGGCAGCACAACCTAAAGAACATCAACGTAGAGATCCCAAAGAACAAACTTGTGGTCATAACCGGCCTGTCTGGGTCCGGCAAGTCGACCCTGGCCTTTGACACCATCTACGCGGAGGGTCAGCGGCGGTACGTAGAATCGCTGTCGGCCTATGCAAGGCAGTTCCTTGAACTGATGGACAAGCCGGACGTAGATTCCATAGACGGACTCTCGCCGGCCATCTCCATACAGCAAAAGACCACAAGCAAAAACCCCCGCTCTACTGTCGGGACTGTTACCGAGATCTACGACTACCTCCGCCTGCTTTATGCAAGGATCGGCATCCCCCACTGCCCAAACTGCGGCAGGAAAATAGCAAGCCAGTCCGTGGATTCGATAACCGAGTCCGTGCTCAAGACTGCGGAGGGCCAGAACATCATGGTACTGGGGCCTGTGGTGCAGGCAAAGAAGGGAACTTATGAAAAGCTGTTCGACGATCTCAAGCAGGAAGGCTTTTCGCGCATCCGCCTTGACGGCGAGGTAATCAACCTTGAAGACGAGGAAAAACCCGCGACTCCAAGGCTTGACAAACAGAAAAAGCACACCATCGAAGTCTTGGTCGACAGACTGAAGCCTTTAGCCGAGGAAAAGAGCCGGCTCTTTGAGTCGATCCAGTCCGCGCTCAAGGTGGGAAACGGCGTCGTCATCGTCTCGGCAAACGGCAAGGATGCCATGTACTCGCAGCACAACGCCTGCCCGCACTGCAGCATAAGCATAGGCGAGATAGAGCCAAGGACGTTTTCGTTTAACTCGCCGTTTGGAGCCTGCCCCAAGTGCAACGGCCTTGGAATCAAGATAGAGTTTGACCCCGACCTGATAATACCGGACAGGCAGAAGAGCATCCTTGAAGGCGCCATCCGGCCCTGGACGGGACGGTTTGCAACCTTCCGCTCTTCCATGCTCAAGGACGTCGGCAAAAGTTTTGGCTTTGACTTGTCGACGCCGATATCCAAGATGACCCCAAGGCAGCTTCATGTCATCCTGTACGGCACCGACGAGAACATACACTACAGCTACGAGTCGCGGTACTCTGACAGCCGGTGGGAATACAGCGGCACCTTTGAAGGGGTGATCCCAAACCTTGAGCGCCTCTACCGGCAAAGCGAGTCAGACGGAAAACGCGAGGCGCTCATGGAGTTTATGCGGGAGCGGCCCTGCGAGCGCTGCAACGGCCGGCGGCTCAAGGACGAGGCCCTGGCCGTCAGGATTGCCGACAAGTCCATAATGCAGGTTTGCGACCTTTCCATCGACGACTGCTACCGGTTCTTCCAGGGCCTGGAGCTTTCTGACACCGAGCGCCACATCGCCAGGACCGTGCTCAAGGAGATAATGTCTCGGCTTGAGTTTTTGCGCAACGTGGGGCTCAACTACCTGACTCTAAACAGGATGAGCGCCACTCTGTCTGGAGGCGAGTCCCAGAGGATCCGGCTTGCAACCCAGATTGGCTCAAACCTTACCGGCGTGCTGTACGTGCTTGACGAGCCCACCATTGGCCTGCACCAGCGCGACAACTCAAGGCTTATCGAGACCCTGAAAAAGCTGCGCGACCTGGACAACACCCTTGTGGTGGTGGAGCATGACGAGGAAGTCATACGCAGCGCCGACTGGATAATCGATATCGGCCCGGGCGCCGGAGTGCACGGCGGCCACATAGTTGCCGCAGGAAAACTGCAGGACATACTGGACAACAATGATTCCATAACCGGCGCCTTTCTGCGCGGCGAGCGGGTTGTGGTGCATCCCCACGACCACAAAAAGATGGCCAAATGGCTGACGGTGCACGGCGCTTCTGAGAACAACCTGAAAGCCATCGATGCCAGTTTTCCGCTTGGCTGCCTTGCCGTCGTGACCGGCGTTTCTGGTTCTGGCAAATCAACACTGGTAAACGACATTCTATTCAGGGCCCTGGCAGCCCATTTCTACGGCGCCAGAGAAAAGCCTGGACGACATGAACGGCTATCGGGCCTTGAACACGTGGACAAGGTCATCGGGATAGACCAGTCCCCCATAGGCAGAACGCCGCGGTCAAACGGCGCCACTTATGTTAACGCCTTCACGCCCATCCGGGAGCTGTTTGCCAAGACACCGCACGCAAAGGAGCTGGGCTACGATGCTGGAAGGTTTTCCTTCAACGTCGCGGAAGGCAGGTGCGAGGCCTGCGAGGGCGGCGGCGTGAAAAAGATAGAGATGCAGTTTCTGCCCGACGTCTATGTTACATGCGATGAATGCAAGGGCCGGCGCTACAACTCTGAAACGCTGACCGTCAAGTACAAGGGAAAGACCATCTCCGATGTGCTGGACATGACCGTCGAGGAGGCGTCCGAGTTCTTCTCCAACATCCCGGCCATCACAAGAAAGCTGCAGACGCTAAACGACGTGGGGCTTGGCTACCTGCGGCTTGGGCAGCCGGCCACCACGCTTTCTGGAGGCGAGGCCCAGAGGATCAAACTTGCCGCCGAGCTTTCAAAGCGCGATACCGGCAGGACCGTCTACATCCTTGACGAACCAACAACAGGTTTGCACTTTGCCGATGTAAGCAAGCTCTTGCACGTGCTTAAACGCCTTGTGGACCTTGGCAACACGGTAATAGTCATAGAGCATAACCTGGACGTCATCGCATCTGCAGACTGGATAATAGATCTCGGGCCTGAAGGGGGAGACGCCGGAGGAAAGGTGGTTGCCTGCGGAACGCCCGAGCAGATAACAGAAGAGCCGGCAAGCTACACCGGGGCTTACCTCAAGTCAAAACTGGCCACAGACCTGAAGCTAACCAGGAAATGAACCTCTCTGCCCTCAAGGAAAAAAGGATCCCCCACGATCCCGGCGTTTATCTGATGAAAGGTGCCGACGGCAAGATAATCTACATCGGCAAGGCAAGGGATCTAAACAAGCGCGTAACTTCCTACTTTACAAAGCATGATTCAGACTGGAAGACTGCCAAACTGGTGGACAGGATCTCCGACATCGAGTTTGTGGTCACCGACAACGAGATGGAGGCGTTCCTGCTTGAATCCAACCTGATCAAGCGCTACCGGCCTGTCTTTAACATCGAGCTCAAGGACCAGCAGCGGTACACGTACCTAAAGATCACCGACGAGACCTTCCCCAGGCTGGTGGTGGCCCGAAGAAACCGCGGCGGGCAGTTTCAGGGACCAAAAGGCAGGATTTACGGCCCGTTTGTGCGCGGCAGTTCGCGATATCTGACCATGGGCCTTTTGCGCAAGCTCTTCAAGGTCCGGGTCTGCAACCGGCTTCCCAAATCCCCCTGCCTGCAGTATTTCATCAAAAACTGCGACGCGCCCTGCATCGCTAACGTGACTGCCGCAAGGTACATGGAAGGCATAAACGCGCTGGCCGGCATCCTTGAGGGCAAGAGCAGCATAGAATCCTTCACAAAAGACATGGAAGTGGAGATGCGGCGTGCGTCAGACATCGGCGATTATGAGCGGGCCAAGGAGATACGGGACACCCTTTACCGGCTTGACAACCTGCGGGTCAGACAAAAGATGGAAAAGATAGCCAAGACAGCAAACGAGGAGTTTGTTGGCATACTTTCGGACACAAAGAAGGGCGTGGCCCACGTCATGATGTTCAAGCGCACCCGCGGGGTGATAAGCGACAGAAAAAAGTTCGAGTTTGACCTTGTGGCCGACAACTCGTTTTCATCCTTCTTACTGCAGTACTACTCGTCGGCGCCCGGAATCCCGGCCGTGATCTATGCCAGCGAAGAGCCGGAATCCCGGCAGGTCCTGGAGATGTCCCTTGAAAAACTTGCGGGCCATCCAGTCAGGATAGTGGACACGTCAAAACAGAGGTCCGGCGAGAGGCAGAAGATGATGGACCTGATAATGCGGAACTTGGCCATGTACGTCGAGCGGGGGTACAGTCCTGCAGTGGTGGAGCTGAAAAACGCGCTCAAGATGTCGTCGATGCCAGAAATAGTGGACTGCTTTGATGTCTCTAACCTTGGCACGGACATCGCAGTGGGCGCATGCTGCCGGTTTGTAAACGGAAAGCCCTACAAGGACGGATACCGGAGGTTCAAGGTCAGGACGGTTTTTGGCCAGAACGACTTTGCCATGATAGGCGAGCT
>JBBISN010000046.1:0-13257 GCA_037441265.1 Nitrososphaera sp.
AGTGACAAGATCACAAGAGTATCTAATAATGGGTATTTGCTTTCGTTATCTTCCTTATTGGTGTAGTTGCATAAAACAATAGTAGCTTTTGAAACGCAAAAAGGCTCCAAGAACAGATCCAGTTGCAGAGATCACCAGACTTCTGATATAATGACTGCATCATAATTCGTCAAATATAGATGCACTACTCTACAAACAGTATCTTCGCATGGCTTCGACAGCCTTAATAGAATGATAGGCACTCATACACCCATCGACGACTATTGGAAGCAGTGCACCTCAAAAATACTCCAAAGAAAGACTCTCCAGACAGTGCCACAACCAAAGCTTTGCGACGGGAAGGGACACCAATGCCTGCAGCCATCCAGAGCATGAGCTTTTCTGAGGTGGAAAAGCTGGCAAAGATCGCCCAGATCGTCGAACTGATGGATGAGACTCGGAAAAACCGAGACTGGCTGTTCGATCAAATAAAACAAAAGCGGCAAAAGATTTCTGCAAGGCCTGAGATGAGCACCGTCGGGATTCTAAAGATGTGCTCCCAGGAATTCCTCGATAATGTCTTTGGTTATCTTCAGAGCAACGAATTTGCAGATGTAGAAGTTGTAGTCCCCCCGATTACAAAGAACTATCACTGGTTTTTCACGGACATAGTTGCGGCTTCCGACCCCACAAAGACTACGATAGATCAGGCCCGCAAGATCATACTTTTGAATAAACTCATCGAGGTGACAGACAGCTTCAAGCAAAGAGATCCGGAAACTACACTTGTACTTCCAACAGGCGACGGCATGGCCATCGGTTTTGATGATAGTCCCGAGAAGCCGCTAAGGCTGGCAATTGAGGTACATAAAGGCCTAAACAGGTACAATCATCTCAGAAAGAAGGAAGATAGGGTAGAGCTCAGGATAGGCCTTGACACCGGACCCGTGTATATCATAAAGGATCTGAACGGAAATGAAAATGTCTGGGGCCCCGGAATTATTATGGCAAGACGCGTCATGGACTTGGCTGACAAGATGAATATCCTTGCCTCAGCCAGGTTTGCAAACGACGTAAAGATGCTCAAGCCAGAGTACAGACAGATATTGCATCCGATTGGCGACTATCAAATCAAACACGGAGACAAGATTCTCATCTACAATATTTACACCGATGAAATCGGCAACAAGAAGCCGCCGGCAAGGGACAAGAGGCAGCAAAGCAAGGCCGCCGAGGAAGTCCAGAAGACAAGCAGCAGATTCCTGTTCAACTACATTGCCATTGACCTCACAGTTATGAATGCAAAGACGCTCATGACGCACCACGTCATTACCTGGAATCTGGTAAATATTTCAACAGAGCCCATCGAGCGTATATTCTACTATCTTGACGGCGATGTTGCCAGGTCATTTCAGGATCTGAACATAATAATCAAGGATGAGGAAGATCGTGAACTGGAGATAATGAGCCTAAACGTAAACAAGCCGTTCCACAAGGAATTTTTTGTGAAGTTCAGAAGGCCGCTGAAGCCCGGAGAGAAAGGCAGGCTGTCAACAATAGAGTACGACTGGGAAGAGCCGGAGAGAAATTTCTTTTACAAGTTTGCCGCTGACTGCAAGAAATTCGATTTTTCAGTCAAGGTGCCAAGGGAGCTGGAAGTGAACCAGAAGGTAGTTAGAGTGGATACGGAATCTGGTGAGAAAATCCTTGCTCCGACGCCTGCAGCCGTGAAGTACCTCAAAGATAGAACCGAGGTAACATGGTCTGGGAACAACTTTAGGGCCCACGACGCCTACAGGTTTGACTGGTAGCGCGCAATAATCAGGCAGCGTTATCCTTAATTCTTACGACTGAGGATATAGTATGTAATGTCAGAAGCCCTCAAGGATAAACGACTGGGTCTGGTATTGAAAGGATATGATGTGGTCCCAAATGCCGCGCTTGAAACAGTGATTGCTGTATACACCCCCGATGTGATTCAGACTGCTCTTCACGGAAATCCTGAGATCATGGACGGGTGGCTCAAAAAGCTGGACAGGGAATACGCAGAAAAGAAAAAATCTTGCGAGTTAGAAAACGATCCACTCGCCTGCTATACCGTTTCGTTCTACGAACAATTTGAGAAACATTTCAAGAGCTGGCAGGACGGCGGAATAATTGCAGTAAAGTTACCGCAGAATAGAACAATCAACCTAAGCAAAAAGCCTTTGTTTTCTGTTGCCGTTACTGACAGCGACAAACCCAGCCGCCATGTATGTGAAAAATGTCTGGCAGTTTTTGCTGACATAAAGGAGCTGGAAAAGCACTATGAGCAGATGCATGCGTCATCAAGGACTGAAAAAACCAAAGAGTACGTCATCAAGACTGAATCAAATATTGACGGATATGCAAAGAACCCCATATGGCGGTAATTAATGGGCCCTTGGTGACAAGTGACATACTTTTAGGCCGCTTGCCTAGGCTTCTGACGCGCTAATCTTATTTCTTGGTTTGACGTATAAGTGCACCATGAGCAAGCCTCCGCATGTTTCCAAGTATAACTACATGTGTAATGAATGTGGAATGACTTTTGCATCCATGGGAGAATATCTTGAACACTGCAGGCGTTATCACCCAAAAGTAATAGGAACGGCAATAACGTAGCAGGGCAACAAACTCAAAGAAAAATCGTATCTTTTGTTCTTGCAGAGTTCTTGATCCACAAGTCAGCCAACAGGATGTTCATCTGCTCATGCTATTCTATCCAGCAACAAGAGGTGGGCATTATTTCTATTCTGCAGGTCTATGTTCAGAAAAAGATCCGCCCTCTTGCGGAACTGATCAATTATAGGATGTTGCAGCCTCTTGTGTACTACAACGACGATCGTTTTATCAAGGTTGATTAAATGTTCCATACAGTCCACGAATTCCTTTGACTTGAACTCCATTGGCCCAAGCTCGTCACAGATGACCACATTGGAGTTGTTCATGGCGTTCGTCAGTCGCTCGGCAGCAAAATGGCAGCCGTCAAGGCTAACAACATATTTTCCGACTCTCGGGCCGCTTCCAGCTGGAGTGACGGATGCCAATGGCGCCTTTTCATTTGTTACCAAATCGATGAATTCAAAGCCAATACGCACGTTCTTGCTTCTTACCTCCCTTGAAACCACTCCACCTACCGCTACGCCTCTTTCTTTTAGCGCTTTGACGAGATTCATTACAACCGTGCTTTTCCCAACACCAGGGTCTCCAGTTATGGTCAGTATTGTCATTGGGTTCTATCGAAGCCTGGTTGAATCTGGATGTTGCTCATTAATACAATTTTGTGTGTCGCTGTTTTGGTGCAATGGTAGAGTTTAGAAAAGATCTGATTGTAACGTTGTTTTACCTGTTGTTTCTCTTATGGCCTCTATACTAAGCTTCAGTAAATCAATCCAGGAATGAAAAAAGAGGGAGGGTCAGAGCCTTCCAAGGCCTAGCGAGGTTCCCCTGAATCGAGCAAGCCCTATCACTGCGACTAGGAGCACCGCAAGAATCAGAGCAGCTATCGTGCCAAATTCAGGTACCACGGATGCGCCAAAGATCTCTACTGAATTGCCGCCATCTGGCACGGTGAACTTGATGGTTGTCTGCATCTCTGACGAGCTCAAGGTCTCAAATGTCAGTTCGTTGCCACCAGACTTCACCATGGAAATGCCATCGATCATGCTCTTTGGCAGTGCCAGCTCCATATCGCCAGCATTATCGAACTGAATCGTCACGGACTTGCCAGAATTGATGGTGACAGTTGTTATCTTGCCATTGGTAGAAGTGCCAGTTACAGTGTAGCTCTGACCACCAATCTCTGCATTGCCCATGACGTCACTGGTTGCCTTGTATCTTTCGGGCACCGCTATCTTTTTGTCAATCACATCCTGCGTAAGCTGGGCCAGCCTGTCCTTTACATCGGTTGGCACCTTGCTATCGAGATCATGGAATGGTGCCAGAAAGACTATGCCGTCACCGGAAGATCCTTTGCTGGCCTCGATACCCGGCTTGTACAGCTTGCCCTCAAACCGGTCTTCGGCTACCATCCTGACAGCCTGGTCAAATGCCTTGTCGATGTCCAGCACAAAGGATGTTAGTACTGTGTCCGGTGCCAGTCCGTTCTGGTCGGCGACAGCACCAAACGCAAAGATGCCCTTCTCCTTGGCAGCCTCTATGACGCCATGGCCGGAGGTATCTGCTACGTGGAACAAAAAGTCAGCACCGGCGTTGGTTTGTGCCAGTCCTGCTTCCTTTCCTTTTGAGGGATTGTCCCAGTCACCCAGATAGGTTCCGATGACCTTGATTTCCGGGTTGATATACTTGGCGCCCTGCTTGTAACCTTCAAAGATATTGATCAGGTTCGGATACTGGTCTCCCCCCACGTACGCTATGGTACCTGTCTTGGTCATCATGGCAGCCAGCGCACCCAGCAGGAACGTACCTTCCTGCTGCATGGGGAATATGGAAGCCACGTTGTCAGAGCTGACAAGACCGGTGAACACGACAAACTTGGTGTTGGGGTAGTCCTTGCCTACCTTGACAGCAGGGTCTCCCCACTGGAAGCCATGGGCAATGATGAGGTCATAGCCGTCTTCCGCATACTGTCTCAGGGTGGCTTCTATGTCTGGAATTGCAATGCTTTCGGCATAGGCAACCTTGTATCCGTAGTTGGTCTCCAGTTTCTTGGCAGCATTGTAGGCCGTCGCGCCCCACCCGCCATCGCTGAACAGGGCGTCTGTAACAAGGGCAATCTTTAACGCCTTGGGCTGCGCATGAGCGATCTGAAGAGGCGTAGTCAATGCCAACGATAAGACCAGTACTGTGGCCGCGAATACTGTAAGCGTTGAGGCAAAGTTTAGCCTTGATTTGATAAAGGACTGCATAGGTAGAAAGCGGCCGAAAGAAAGTATTATACTTTCTTAGGGTTTTTTGCAGTAATTATCATATATCATAATTCAACAAAAGATAATAATATTATTTCTGTTACAAAAATATTAGTTTTCAAAGAAAATAGTGCTTGAAATTGAATTTTTTAATCAAGATCAGTTGTAGTGAAGGGCATGACGCCACTTGTCCAGCAATCTTCCGTAAATTCCACCTAACGAGGCATTAATCACTGCTGTGCCAACCATGACGCTGATCAGTTCCCAACTATCCAGCTTGACTACAGCATAACTCCATATTCCGATAACAGGTACCCAAAAGACCAAAGACAGGATTGTGTCAAATACATGTTTCTTGTATTTACCCATCATTTATTGTCCTGCAAACAAGGTTAAAAGGCAGTCTCGAGACTTGCGAATAACATCAACTAATTGTAAGTTCGAGTCGCCCACAAACCAGTTTTAGTGTGCTATCTTTCTCCCCTCTTGTAGGGGATGGCCAGTGCTGCAGGTGCTCCGGTTTTCTTGTACATCGCGGCAAGGATCCCTATGGGGATAAGGTAAGGAAGCATGAGAAGGAACTGGAACGGTACGTTTGTTCCCGTTGCCTGAAGCCCCAGCTGGAATGAGTCAACCACCCCAAAGATGAAGGCTCCGATGGTTATCCAGTACGCCTTCCATCTCCCGAATATTACAAGAGCCAGGGCGATCCATCCTGCACCTCCTGTGACATTTTCAAGAAAGTAGCCCGTCTGGACAAGTGAAAAGTATGCGCCACCGATGCCTGCCAAGGCCCCACCGAGAATCACTGCAAAGTAACGTATTTTGTAGACGTTAACGCCCAGAGCATCCGCCTGTTTGGGATTCTCGCCCACGGTCCTTATTTTCAGGCCAAGATTGGTCTTGAATATGAAATAATGAGTCAAGGGCACCATCAGAAAAGCGATGTAAACCAGCGGATCATGATTAAACAGGATTGGCCCTATTCCGGGAGCTGTAGAAAGCCCCGGTATGTCGATCTTTGGCATGAGTTCAACGCTGGGTGCTGCGGTACGCACTCCAAAGGCCAGCCTGTAGAGCAGTGCTGCAAGACCCGTACCCAGCAACCATATGGCCAGACCCGCGGCTAGCTGGTTGGCCCTGATCGATATGCTCATGAACCCCTTAAGGGCCGCCAACAGCGCCGCGCTTGCCATGGCCATCACAATCCCGACAACATAATTTCCTGTAATGTAAGTGCCCATAAAACCACTGAACGCTCCGATGAGCATCATCCCCTCCACTCCCAAGTTAATAACGCCGGAACGCTCTGCGATTTTTTCGCCCAAGGCCGCAAAGAGGACCGGCGTGCTCAGCCGGATCCCCGAAGCGATGATGCCTATGATCAGGGCCTCGGCCTCGCCAGCCATCAGTGAACGCCTCCCCTGTTTCTTCTGCTCAGCCAGATCACAAACAATTCTCCCACCAGCACAAACACAAGGACAAGGGCCTGAAGAGTCATGGAAAATGCGCTGGGCACGCCAATGCTCCTGTACATGGTTTCAGAGCCAGTCATCAGAACCGAGAAGAAGAACGCGACTATGGCCACGCCTATGGGGTGCTGCCTTCCAAGCAGGGCTATTATGACGGCAACAAAACCATAGCCAGGCGAGATGCCTTCTATGAGGAGGTGCTGCACTCCGGAGACCAGCAGGCCGCCGGCAACCCCGGCAAGACCACCGCTGATTCCCAATGTAACAAAAACACTCTTTGAGATGTTCATCCCGGCATAGCGGGCAGCCTTGATGTTTGCGCCCACGCTTCTGATCTCAAACCCCACCTTGGTCTTCCACAGGTAGTACACTCCTACAGCCGCCAGTGCAGCCAAGATTATACCGGCATGAAGGCGCGTTCCTGGAAAGATTATGGGCATCTGGGATGCGTCGAATATTTCCGGAGAGTACGGGTTAAAGCCAGGCGCTTTGATGGGTCCATGCAGCAAGAACGATATGAACAGAAATGCAACAAAGTTCAGGAGCACCGTCGAAATAACCTCGTTCACGCCAAACTTGACCTTAAGTCCGGCTGGAACCAGAGCAAAGAGAGAACCAAAGATAAAACTAAGAAGGATCGTTGCAAAAATCGCGATGCCGGGCACTGCACCAAGCATAGAGATGCCGACAAGCGTGCCGCCCAGCGCACCCATGTAGAGCTGCCCCTCCGCTCCAATGTTCCACTGCTTGCACTTGAACGCCACAGAAACGGCAAGGCCGGTCAGCAGAAGTGAGGTCGTTTTCAGCAACACATCACCAAAGCTGAATGCAGATCCAAAGGCTCCCCGAAGCATTACGGAATAGGCGTTGCCCACGTCAACGCCGGTGGAGCCAAGTATGATGGCACCAACAACAAAAGCCAGGCTTGCAGATGCAAATGGAACAAAGAATTTTACGTCTTTCACCTTGTTCCTTGTCTGGGACAGCACGCTTGTTACGCTCACTTTTATGCCTCCCCCCTTGAAGGAACTGCTACTTTCCCTCCCATCAAAAGGCCGATGTAGTCGACGTCTGCATCCTTTCTGTCCATCACGGCCATGATCTTGCCCTCATAAATCACCGCAATCCGATCGCAGACTGTCAGTATTTCATCCAGATCAAGGGATATCATCAAAACGGCTACGCCGTTGTCACGCTGTTTTACTAGCTGTTTGTGAATGTACTCTGTTGCACCAATGTCCAAGCCCCTGGTCGGGTTATGCACAACTAGGACCTTGGGATTTCTTGCAAGCTCCCTTGCCATCAGGACCTTTTGCAGGTTTCCTCCAGACAAGGATTTAACTGGAACGTCAATACCGGGTGTTTTTACCTCGAAATCAGAGACCACCTTTTGTGCAAACTTTTTCATTTCGTCCTGCTTTAGGAATACCTTGCCAGAGTACTCGCTGGTAAACCACCTGTCCAGTATCAGGTTTTCAGAGATCGAATACTCCAGTATTAATCCGGTCTCCAGTCTGTCCTGAGGGACGTATGCAAGCCCCCATCCTCTAATTTTTCTTGGTGCCTGGTTGGTTGTCGGCTGGTTGTCCATGATTATTTCGCCGCTTTGAACCTTCCGCAGGCCGGCTATCACTTCGGCAAGCTCGGCCTGGCCGTTTCCGTCGACACCGGCTATGCCAAGAATCTCCCCCTTCCTCAGTTCCAGCGACAGATCCTTCAGAAACATTACGTTTGAGTTGTTAAGAGCCGAGACGTTTTTCAGTTGCAGGATTGCACTATTGCTGGCAGCCGGCGTGGATATGCTCTCTACGATTGGCCGGCCAACCATCATCTTTGCCAGCTCTGTTTCGTTAGTCTCAGAAGTCTTGACAGTCCCGACCACCTTGCCGCCCCGAAGGACCGTTACTCTGTTGCTTACCTCCATTACTTCATGCAGTTTATGCGTGATGAAGATGATAGAAAGACCCTGCTCGACCATGGACTGAAGCGTAGAAAACAGCGCCTTTTCTTCCTGGGGCGTAAGCATGGAGGTGGGCTCGTCTAGGATAAGAATATCAACATCCCGGTAAAGCGCCTTGATTATTTCGACGCGCTGTTGTTCTCCCACTGCCAGATCGCCCACTATCGCTTTTGGGTCTATCTTCAAGCCATACTTCTCGGATAGTTGCAAAATCCTCTTTTCAGCACCCGACAGGTTAAGGAACAGTCCCTGAGATTTCAGGCCGACAATGATATTTTCTGTAACTGAATGAGGAAGTGTCAGGAGAAAATGCTGGTGAACCATTGCAATCCCAAGCTCCATCGAATCGTTTGGCGACTTGATCGCGGCTCTCTGCCCCTTCACGATTATTTCGCCAGCCTGTGGCTGGTAAAGCCCGTAAAGGATGCTCATCAGCGTGGTCTTTCCGGCGCCGTTCTCGCCCAGCAGAGCATGGACTTCGCCTTTGCGCAGTTCAAAATCCACGTTGTCGTTTGCAACCACATCTCCGAACCGGATGGTGACCCCCCTTATCTGCACAATAGGTTCGCCCAGGGGAACGGAAGAGGAATTCTTCGCCGCAGGCAGGTTTACATTATCAGTCAGAACGTCGTTTTCTTGCCCTTTTTTCTGGCCCCATCCAAACTTCTTACTTATGATTGCAATGGTAAAATGACCCCAGAGAACATATTATACTTTGGTATAATTTCCGAAAATAATTGTCATATATCATAAGTTATAAAATATTCATACATATCTCGCAGTGATTGACCGTGAATCCTAGACCTGACCTTGCGCTATTGGCGTGGGCACAAGTGCGTATCATGAATTTTAAAAAAAAGCAATTATGCCCGTATCCATGTAACTTATTGACTTATCCTTAAATAGTTACAACAAGGTTGTTCTATGTGTGAATCATTGCCTGAACAGGATCTCTTTCATGTGATGATAAAACCGAATTTCTATCGTGACTCATTACAGCTTATGAAGATTTCTGACAAGGTGCGAAGAGCATCTGACGGGATTTCAGAAGCATCGGTGGTCATGGCCACCGAGACCAACAAGGGCATCCTGATTCGTCTTGGCTTTTCACCTCCTGTAATTGAGCAGGCAAGTGAATCAGATATGCTGATAGCAGTAAGAGCAAGAGACCAACATTCAATTGATTTGGCCGTGGCTCAGGTTGACAAACTGCTCGAGTCGCCGGAAAGGATGCAGGCAGGCACCAGTGATCAAGAAAAAATCAGTGACATAGACGCGGCGCTCAGCAAGATGCCCGGCGCGAATCTTGTGCTGCTCTCAATACCCGGTGAATACGTCAAGGATATTTCGCGCAAGCTGATAGAGCGCGGCGTACATCAGCAGATTTTCAGTGACCACGTGCCTGTAGAAGATGAGCTGGAGATAAAAACGCAGGCTGCTATGAATGGCGTATTAATTTTGGGCCCAGGAGCCGGAACATCCATAATCAACGGTAAGGGGATAGGATTTTCCAATGCCATCAGCACGGGACCTGTCGGCGTTGTTGCTGCAGCAGGCACCGGATTGCAGGAAGTCATCAGCCTGCTAGACCATTGCAACATAGGAGTAAAGCACGGTCTTGGAGTGGGAGGCAACGATCCGAAGGACAAGATAGGCGGGATAATGATGCTTGAGTGCATGAAAATTCTGGAGAAGGATGACGATATCAAGGTAATTGCCATCGTCTCAAAACCACCTTCCCCGGCGGTAGAGCAGAAGATAATGGATTATGCAGTTGATAACGGCACTAAAAAGTATGTTTTGGCTTTTATCGGCGGAGGGACGCCAGATGGCAAACTTGCAGGCAGTTCTGATGAGAAATTAGAAAGGGCTGCCAATGCCGGCAGAACGATAGTCAGGGTTAACTCCCTGGCGTCTTCGGCTTTGGCAATAGCCGCTGTACTGGGAGACGAGCAACTCCGCAATGCTCTTTCTCACACCTATTTCCCACCTGAAGGGCTGGTAACTCTTCTCAAGAAGGAATGGAGTAGACTGCAAGACACCCAGAGATTCATCAGGGCATTGTACACTGGCGGGACGTTTACCTACGAGGCACAGGTCATCCTTAGTGACATAATAGACGACGGTCTGATATACTCAAATGCGCCCATACAGAGGGTAAGACAACTCCAGGATTCTTTCAAAAGTGAAAAGCATTCGGTCATAGATCTTGGCGAGGAGGAATTTACAAAGGGGAGGCCGCATCCAATGATCGACCCCACCATAAGAAAATTCCGGATCTTGGAGGAGGCCAGAGATCCAGAAGTCGGCGTGATATTGCTCGATTTTGTCCTTGGGTACGGGGCAAATCCTGATCCTGTCGGCGCTGTACTGGAGGAACTGAAACGGGCCAAGGAAATTGCTCAGGAAAACGGACGCTACTTACCAATTGTAGCTCATGTTTGCGGTACCAGAAATGACATTCAGGGTTACGATCAAAGCGTCTCTAATCTGAATAATATTGGGTGTATTGTTATGCCAACCAACGCATTGGCTGCTGTTGCTTCTTCTGCAATAGTCTCAAGAGGGCAAATAGACCTGGCCCGCATCTATGCCAAGTATTTTGATGTACCCCATGACGAGAAGGAGGCCTAAGGATATGGAAGAGAGATCGAGCACAATGGCAAGACCTTTGCTGAATTCTGAATTAAACGTCATAAATGTTGGCTTGGAGATATTTTACAATGCACTGAAACTTCAAAATATTAAGACGCTTGATGCCAGTTGGAGCCCGCCGCCCAAGCTCGATGAAGACACCCAGGATCTTCTTGACAAGATTCTCTAGTGAGCGTTCAATGTGAATTAGATATGGCAGCATCATCTGGATCATCGTTACTTTGTCAATGCATCGGTGGCATGTATAGAGAAATTGCCAGTTCCAGTGATAGTGTGTTTGGAACAGCCCTGAATGTCTTTGAGACGACTGTAAATGTCAGGACAAACGATGATAATCTGCTCATTGTCAGCCTTGGAAAGGTTGCCTCTCCTCTGACGATGAACATCACCCCATCAGGAGATTTATCTCGTTTTTCATTTTCTAATTTGATTCAAAGCGGAGACCAGGCTTTCGTTATTCGTGATGAGAATGGAGTTAGCAAAACCACTCGGATTATGCTAGGAAGATGTGTCATTCTGCTGAACAATCCGATTCGCTTCTTAAATCACATCCCGGAGCCAGATCTCTATAGCCTGTTGAAATTCTCGGATTACAGGCAGCATTTGTTTTCGGTGCTGACAGAACTTGCGGCCCTGAATAGATTAGGCTGCCTCCTGAATCCAGAGATGACTACAAAGGGTCTGCTGCCAGAATTTCTGCACCTGATCCAAGATATGGATGTCAGCGATCCCAAGTTTGCAAGTACGTTGTCCAAAGCCCTCCTGGGGTTATGTGGACGGGGACCGGGGTTCACTCCAGCAGGGGATGATTTTATTTCTGGCGTCCTTACGATGCTTAATTGGATTCGTCTTGGCCTGAGCCTTGAACCTCCAATAATTCCCGGGACAGAGTTCAGGAACCTGACCACATGGACCAGTTTCAAGCTGATGGAGTGTAATGCCCGCGGATTGGTCGATATGGAGGTCCAAGACCTGATCAATTCTGTTGCTCAGGGCGATCTTGTACGTTATGTTGACGGAATTAAGTTAATTGCAAAGAGAGGTCACACGTCGGGATTGGATTTTGTGACAGGCGCCACAATTGCGGTCTATATCGCCCTGGACAGCATTACGCACAAGAGCATGTCCTTTGAAGACCTGCTGAGAGACAGAAAGATCTATCAGAAAATATAAAATTTAGCATATCTAGATTTCTGGCAAAAAAATACCAATTATACTTATATAATTTTTCGACGTCTTTGTATTCCTTGGAGCCAGGGGAGACGCTCGTCATAGCATTGGGCGGCAACGCTCTTCTGAAGCGAGACGATAAGGGAACCTTTGAAGAGCAGTTTGCAAACGTGATGGTAGCTTCCAGGGGAATTGTAGACCTCATAGAGAACAATTTCCGCGTCGTTCTTACACATGGCAATGGACCCCAAGTAGGCGCCACCCTTATCAGACATGACATGGCCAAGAATGTCGTACCGCCCTTTCCACTCCATGCATGCAATGCAGAGACCCAAGGATTTATCGGGTACATGATTGAGCAGGCGCTTCAAAATGAACTGGACAGGAGGCGAGTCGACAAATCAGTCATTTCAGTGGTAACAAGGGTGGTCGTTGACCGGAATGACCCTTCATTTCAGAATCCGACTAAACCCGTTGGCCCGTATTTTGAAAGAAGCCAGTATCCCAATCTCCTGAACATTTTTGAAGGTTACAAGCAGGGCGCAAGATACACCAATCCAAACATCAAGATGTTAGGCAGTTACCTGGGTGACTGGGATGATCCCTCGAAAGGAAGAGAAGCTGCACTTGCACAAATCTTTTCCGGCGCGGATTTCATACTGCATGTAGCAGACACCGCCGGCCATGGCGTCATAGAGGCTGCCAAAGAAAAGGGCATCTTTGCCTTTGGTGCTGTAAGCGACCAGAACCAATTGGCTCCAAAAACAGTTCTAACATCCTTTGTTCTGGACATCGACAAGGCATTTGACCAAATCGCTCAGATGGTAGTTGAAGACAGGTTTGAGGGCAGGATCTTCAAACCCGGATTAGAAGCCGGCAAAGGAGCTTCCGGGGACGGCATAGTCTTTCTGGCACCATTCCATGATCTCGATAGCAAGGTGCCAACCGATGTAAAGGACAGGCTGGCCCAGCTTACGCAGGATGTGATTGACAAAAAGATAGCGGTGCCAGAGAAGTACGAGCTGACCACGGATGCCAAAACGCCAAGCCCTGTTACCAAAAAGAGCTCAAGAATCCTAAAGATTGCCCTTGTTACAGACGCCCTGTTCAGCGATGGCGGGTGGGGCGCGAC
>JBBISN010000047.1:0-12985 GCA_037441265.1 Nitrososphaera sp.
GAAGAGGTGGGGAGGGGATTCGAACCCCTATAAAATTCGCTGACTGCACACAGCATGCTGCAGGCGAACGCATGGCCGCTCTGCCACCCCACCGCTTGGGGCATTATCTTGTCGGATCTAATTTAAAGCATTAGGGAATTGACGGACCGGGCGGCAAGTTTCGCCACGCGGACCGGCTCAGGAACCGAACCCTGCAGGGTAAAGGCATTCAGGACTGCAGTAGCGCGTCTTTTGTCTATGCCCCAGTGCCTGATGTACAGATCCTTGCCAGTCTTGAGAAGAATCCTTTCCCGCGCACCCAGCCCCTTGTACAGAGTCATTTTGGACGACCAGTCTTCCGGGAAGTGGCTCATTATGGCGTCTTCAAGCCCCTTTGAATCTTCAAAGGTTACCGCGACGACTGCAAGCCCGGTCTCCTGGGCCACCCTAGCTCCGTCTATGATGTTGTACATGCTTATGACAAGGCCGTCAACAAGTATGCAGTTGATGTCGTCGCGGTCAAGGGACCGGTACATGGAAATGATCTGGTCGGTGGCGTCGTCCCCCTCCACGGTCGCGGTTCCAAAGACCATGCCGTCTATTACAAGGTCGCGCCGCATCACCACACCGGCAAGGGTGGACTTGGCGGCTGGTTTTTTGAAGCTCTCGGCTATGGCCAGCACTCTTACCCCCTTCTTTTCTGAATGAACCCGGCGAATGGCAGCAAGATGACGCCGGCATCAGATAAGGGTTATTGCAATGTCCCCTTGCCGATTATCCTTATGCTGGGGCTGTCCGGCTTTAGCAGCACGCAGTTTTGCCCGGCCTGATAGACGATGGGTTTTTCAGACGTGATCTCTAAAAGCTCGCCGGCCTGCTTTACCTTTACCGGCCTTATCTGCATGCCAATGGATGCCATGTACATCTGGTTTTCTGCAAGGTCTCCCTTGAAAAACGGGCTTTTCTCAAACCGGGCCTGTATCGCACCGGATGAAACCTTGACGGCATCGGAAGCGCAGATGACGTCGCCCCGCGATATGTCGGCTGCAGAAACGCCCTTTATCGCCAGCCCGACCCTTGCGGGGCTTGACGAGCTTTCTACAGGATCATCGTGCATCTGGACTGACTTTACCAGCACGCTTTTTTTTGCCGGCATGATAAGCAGCTCGTCGTACGCCTTGACGGTGCCCTGCTTGACTACACCCAGGACAACGGTGCCGACGCCCTTGACATCAAACGCGTGGTCAACGGGGATCACGACAGCTCCTTCCTTGCCTTTGGGCTGCAGCTTGCCTATTTCCTGCTTTAGCTGATCAACACTGTCAACAAACTGGTAGTTGGCAGCAGCTGTGTTTTTGATGAGGCCTTTCAGCTTTTCGCGGTCAACTTCGTAGGAATGCATGATAAAGCCGTCCTTAAGCCCGGCCATGTCAAGGGCGATTATCTGCTCGCCAAGGAACTTGTCCAGCTTGGCCACGTTTAGGATGGCATACTCGGCAATGTTAACTGCCTGCAAAAGCGGCTGAATCTTGTCTGGAAACGTGTTTGGCGTTGTCCAGGTGTAGACAGTATCGGAAGTTTTGCGATCGTATATCGTTATGTCAGTTGATGTCCCCTTCTTGCCCAGTTCGGCTGCAAGGCCGTAATCACCGAGAACCACAAAGTTGATGCTCTTTAGCACGGCTTGGTAGCTCTGCCTGCAGGTATAATGCTTTACGCTTGTACCTCGTCAATAGTGAACACAAACCGCGAGCCGGCAAATTCCTCGGTACCCTCGCGCTCCCAGTTCACCTTGTACTCCTTGGTCACCTGCTTGCCAATGATCTTGATGGTTCTGGGCAGGTCCGAATATAGATTCTCAACCTTCTCCTTGTTTTTGGTCATCAAAAGCGATCTCCGCCTCTTCATCAGGTACTTGACTGCCACGTTTCTGTGGACGTGACCTTCTACCGGTATCTGATCTTTGCCCGTATCAATAGTGAACTGGCGCTTGGCCATCAACTAGAATCAAGGATAATCGTAGAAAAGCTTTGTGTTTTTAAGAAAAAGGAAAAAGGGATGATGATTTACTGCATCATCATGCCTGCGTCAGTGTGTTCTTCGAGCCAAGCTCTTGAAGGTACCATTGTTCCTGCTGGGTGGTCAGTTGGAGTCGAGTCATTGGTTGCCAAGACTGCGAATGCTGCACCCTTGAGGACGTGGCTCATGTTGTGGTCGACACCTACGTAGACGCCTTCTTCTGGGAAGACTGCCTCAACTACGGTGGCAGAGCCTGGTGGGATGGTCCATGTTTCATCGTTCTTTACCTGAGTTCCATAGCGGTTGATGATAGAGCCGTCGTGTACGTCTATCATGCCAGCAATGAAGTGGAATGCGACATACTCGTTGGGACCTGGGTTGACGATGTACCATCTTGTCAGCTCACCTGGCTTGACCTTAAAGATCTCTGCATTGGCGTTCAACGGGATCTGGACGGCCTTGCCAATTGCTGGTACGTACTTGTGAGCCATACCATTGGTCAGTACTAGGTCTGGGTTGCTTGTCCAGAGCTTGCCGATATCAAATGATCCTACCTTGCCGTCAGCGCCCACGAATGGACCCTGGTCAGCACCGTTGTAGATCTCACCGAATACCATGTAGAACTCCTTGGCTGGTGCCTCGTTTGCTGGGTGAACTACAATGCCACCGTACATGCCGTTGGCGATGTGTTCCCATACGCCGTTGAGACCATCAGCACCGCAGTGGTACAGAAATACACCTGCATTGACAGCCTTCATTGTCCATGTCTTGGTTTCACCTGCAGCGACGTTTCCAGACAGAGCCTGGCTTGGGCCAAAGCCTGCGTGGAAGTCAAGGCTGTGGATAACCTTGCCCTCGTTCGTCAGTGTGAACTCGACTGTGTCACCCTGATTTACGGCAACTACAGGACCCGGAATGCTACCGTTGAAGACCATTGCGTTGTATTTGATTCCACCTGGATGCAAAGGATTGTCTGGAGCCACTTGGACTTCCATTTCATTTGCAGTCAGTGTAACTTTTCTTGTGACGCCGGTATCTTGGGCTTGCGCCAAAGATAGTGGGGAAACGTTAAACAGCGGACTAAAAATTAGTCCCACTACCAGAACACCGGCAGCCAACCCTGCAATGATTGCCTTGTTCATCACTTTACTGCATGTCGAGCTGTTCTATATAAGAATTGCCAATTTTCCCTGCTCATATCCGGGATGTATATAATTGCCCACAAGATGTCTTTAAATTGCCTTGACAACATCTGCTCAGATGTTGCCTGCTCTAGCTGGTAAAAGAAATCCAAGGGCCGCCAGGCGTGCAAGAAAGCCCATGCAAGACAACTGGGTCAAGGTTCCAAGGGGCAAATGGCTCAAATGCACGTACGAAAAGTGCGGCTATGTATGGCAGTACTTTGGCGGCCATAGCTGGGCAGAGTGTCCGGCATGCCGGTCCACAATGAAGGTGGCCGCGGCCATCAGAAACTACAAGAGTTAGACAAAGAACGAATTCTCGTCCTTTGCCATCTGCAGGTCCACTTTATTGCTGTCATGGTCATGAACTACAAGCAGGCTTTTTTCCAGCCCGTACTTTTTGGCCAAGGTCTGCAGATGAAAGTTAAGGGTATACAGATCGTCAAAGCTTTCCGATTCCAGCAGCTTTAGGTTTTCGTCGTACAGACTCAGTTCTGTGCCGCCTGACGACTTGACTATCATTGCAACATGCACAGGGCTGTCAGCAACCTAGGAGATTTTAAACGCTGCCTTGAACCGGGCAAGCGCTATGGCAACGGCCGTGACTGACGCAAGGCAGAGTATGGCAAACGGGAATTCCGGGATTGTTCTTACTCCCTGCACCTGAACCTGGTGATCGCCGCTTGGGACGAAAAACTCCAGATGAACTGTGCGCCCATCCATCGTGACTGTGGTCTTGTCGTATGGCTTGCCGTCCATAATCACTGTCACGGTCTGGTTCTCAAACATCTGCGGGATCTTCAAGCTCGCCGGCCCGCCGTTCGGGTTGTAGTGCTTGATGCCAAACATTATGCTGTCCGTTGTGTTGTCATACCTCAGGCTGCTTACCTTTGCCACGGACTGAAAGTCGTATGGGATGAACTGTCCGTCCCCGACCGGAAGGGTGGTTATCGGTGAATCAGCATCAAAGCCGGCGCAGCTGTAATAGTAAACCTGCGACTTGATGGCAGGGTCCGGCATGGCCGTGAACGTGGCTTCTTCTCCGGGCTTGAGGACCGGGATAACGTTGCTCCTCGCACTGTCCAGCTGGACCGTATTTTCATCATGGACCGATGCGAACACGCTAAGGTTTCGAATTTCAAATGGACCGTCGTTTCGGACCGTGCCGATAAGCATCTTTTCTTCGCCGACGGCCATGTTGGTGTAGGTAAAGACAAGCGTGTCAAAGTATGGCTGGTTAACCTCTTCAATGCTCAGTATGTAGGGCTTGCCCACTACCCTGCTTTCTGGTTCTACCGCGAACTTGAACGGAGCGCCTTTTGACGGGAAGAGTACCCTGCCGTAGGGCTCCGCCTTCAGCACCTTTGTCTGGCCGTCTTTGTCGACCACGTTCAATCCGAGGGTGGCCTGAAATGGCGTATCGCCTTTGTTGTCGAGCACACCCACAACGTTTGTCATCCCTGCAGAATCAACAAACGTGTGGTCAGACGTCATGATCTCGTAGTTGCTGGTGGCATAAACAGACGGAGCGAAAACAAGCAGCGTTGCCGCCAAAACCGCCAGTGCGGGCAGGACCAACATGCGTCCTTGTTAGTCAATTCGGCAATTATAAGTTTCCCGGCTAGCCGCCAGCGTTTTCGCCGCTCAGAGTAAGGCTGTCCTGATAGACGTTGATAAGCTCGTTTATCGCGTCGCTGTAATCCACGTCGTATTTTTTGGTGTGCGACATCTCCTGCATGACCGAGGTGAGCCGCCTGTACGTTTGATCGTCTACGGTCAGCGTTTTCATCAGCAAATACTGTGTCTGCAGCTTGTTATTTAGTTTCAGATCAAAAGGGCTGTCAGGTACATCACCAGCATTCCTGCCGAGACGCCGGCGATGACGTTTCCTGACCTGAGATGCTCGCTGGTTTTTCCCGCAAACTTGAATATTGCGTAGACCACCTGGAAGACCGCGCCGGCCCCCACGGAAAGAAACACCGTCGATGCCAGGGGCGAGGGCGTGAATCCGCCGATCCACGTTCCGATTATGGCCGGAACGCCGGCTATGAGCCCAAGCGCGATAACCCGTGTTGCCTTTGGCCTTTCCCGCGCAAGTGGCGAGACTATGGCAAGGCCTTCCGTGGAGTTGTGGATGGTAAACCCCACTATCAGAAAGGTGCTTAGCGCCACCTCCCCTATCAGCATCGCGGAGCCTATTGCTAGGCCCTCCCCCAGGTTGTGCAGTCCGATGCCTATGGATATCATGGTCGCAATGGCAAAGGAGCTTGCCATCTGCTTCTTGGTCCTGCTTACCAGCCTTTCTGAAACATAAACAAGGACCAGGAACGAGACAACGGTCACAGTGGCGATGAGCATGGGGCCCTTGAATACGCCGGCAAGGTTCGTTGCCGAGATCTCGTTTGCCTCAACCAGCGCATCGATGCCAAGGAAGATCAGCAGCCCGGCGGTGAAGCTTATGAAGAACATGTAGCTTGAATTGGACAGCCTTTTCAGGAAGGGAAGCCACAGCAGCCCTATGAGGACAGGTATGACCCCCACGTAGGTGCCGATAAGCGCCATCAAGGACACCTGGCCGGTGTCAGGCATCGGCGTTGGAGCCGCGGCGGCAACTGCCTTTGAGAACCGGATTCCATCAGACGTGGTCACGCCAACTTCGTACGGCTGGCCGGCAATCCAGTCAAAGGGTATCACGACCCTTGCTTCAGCCAGCCTTTCAATCGTCTTGGACGGCTCTATTGCCGCCGGCAGTATCCTGTCGTTTACGTCGGCCTGTGCTATCGAAACTGTTTGTGGCCCCGTGTTGCGTATGTGGGCGACTATCAGGCGGTCGTGGAATTCTATTCGCTCTATGGTTACTTCTGGCAACGGCGTGCCGATGTTTAGAATGCTGTTGCCAGGCCAGAGTACAAACGCAACCATCCCGGCCAGTATGACCAGCGGGATTATTGCGCTTGCTGCAAATCTGGCAGAACTGACGGTCTCCATGGCATCTACTCCGTGACCTGGAACAGGCCTACCCAGCCTTTCTCTGCAAATTCAGTCTTGTGGGCGTGGAACATGTACTGGCCGGGGTACTTGTACGAGAATTCCAGTATGGATCTTTCGCCCTGGCTCATGGTTATCATGTCGGTATACTCGTCAGGGGTAAGACCTGTCCCCGTCTTGTAGACATGGAACAGGTTTCCATGCAGATGGAAGTTGTTTATCTGGTCGAACTCTAGAATGTTGACAAGGTACACGCGCACCAGCTGGTCCTTTTCAATCTGGATCGGGTGGTGCATGTAGTAGAACGGGATTCCGTTGACAGTGTAAAAGTTGTTCTCTGTATCAGAGTCAGTGTCGTAGCCATTCATCACCATCACCATTTCATCGGCGTCGGGCCGCGGCGTCTTGGGGTCAACTATGTAAGCACCGTACAGTCCATGCGAGATATGCTCCTCAAGTGGCTGTACGTGACAGTGGTACAGATGCAGGCCGAAAGGCTCGGCATAAAATTCGTAGGTGAATTTCCCGCCGGGCCCCACCTTTTCAAATACTCCGTCCATCTCCGACTTGTGGAAGCCGTGAAAGTGCATGGTGTGCTCCTTTGTCCCGTTGTTGATGAAGTGGATCCGCACCAAGTCGCCTTCGGTGGCACGGATGGTTGGTCCCGGTATTGTGCCGTTGAACGTCCAGACGTTGTAAAAGACGCCCGGCGAGACTTCCATAACCTGCCTGTCATCGGCGACTATGGTAAACTCGCGCAGTGTCGTTCCGTCTGCCAGCTTGGAGACCGTGCCATAATTGAATTCGCGCAGGTATTTCATGGGATCGATTTCACCAAGATTAACCCGGGCATCCTCACCTTCAGGGTTCAGGATGTCCCCGGTGGTCCTGTAAACGCCGGAATCATGGCCGAGAACCACCTTTTCCTCGTTCTGGGCTTTTACCTGCAGGTTTGACGTAACAGCAAAAGCCGTGCCTGCGATGGCTACAACCATGATAGCTAATAGTAATTTGTTAAAGCGCAAATTGGAGGCAACCTCCTTTGCCAAATAGAGTGTTAGCCTGCGTAATAAATGTTAGCCTTGGCTAATATTCTTAGCCATGACTACTTTCCGTGAAGTTTATTTTACTTTCAAAACAATACCACTATCGATGCAGCGCTACTTTGTCCACCTTGAAAACAAGTCGTTTACGCCCAAAGACGCAACGGCCCTGCTGCTGAAGGCCCGGAATCTTGTGGAAAGGCTGGACGTGGTTGTTCGCGACTCCCGGGTTTCTAAAAAGTACCTGGAGTTTGACACGAGCATCCCGGATTCCCTGAATGTGACCGACATGATAGGAAAATTGTCGACCATCTCCCCGGTGGCCAGCTACGAGCGCATCGTGGAAAAACACATGGACAAGGATAAAGCCATCAAATACGCTGTCGAGCTTTTCAACGAGGAGAAATACTGGGGCACCCACGAAGCGCTGGAAGCGGTTTGGAAGTCCATGTCCGATGGAAAAGAGCGCCGCCTGATTAACGGCATAATACTGGTTGCCGCGGCCTTTGTTCACGACGAAAAAGACGAGCCAGAGATCTGCCTGTCCATCCTGCGGCGGGCCATGAAAAAGTTTGAAGGCGTTGCAGGTATCTACCACGGCATAGACATGGACAGGATGATCTCCCTTGTATCCAAGATACTTGCCACCGGCAAGATAGAGCGATTTACCATCTGATTGCACGCGTTAATGCCAGAACTACAGTGCTTATTGCGGAAAGGACAAGAAGCGAGGTTCCAGCCATCATCAATGCACCGCTGGCTGAAATCTCGCCGCCAAGCACCATCACAAAACTGGCAAGCCATGCAGCTGCCAGGGCGTATTTTATTTTGCCAGTCTTCAAACTCTTTTTCCTGTTTACCAGGACAAGCGCTGCCGACAGCGGGGCAAAGTAAATTGCCCCGATCAAGGAGCTGGCCGTAAGGCCGGCGCCCATTATCGCGGCTTCTTTGTCAAATGAAAGCAGATCGTAAACGGCCGTGCTCAGGTCCAGAATTCCAAGCAGTGGATAGACCGATGCTCTGACAAGGGGTTTCAGCCAAGAAGTTTCGCGTTCGTAATCTGCCACCGCCGGGCTGAAGGAATAATACCAGGAATTAAAGACGTTCATGAAGCTGCTTCCCGCAAAGGTCTGCAGTGCCACCCCGTCACGGAAGGTCCTGAGTTTCTGCACCTGCGGCGCAAGCTCGCTTCCAAAGGCTGCTGTGGCTATAAGACAGCCGCTTTTCTGCTGGCCGGTGCCGTTGCCCAGATTAGTGGTGGAGCCAACCCCAAGACCGGCGGCCTGCAAGACCACCACGTCGGATGTGTACTGATCCGAATCTGCTACCAGCGAGTACTGGACAGTCTTGTAGGTTTGCAGTTTTTCAGTTACAACGATGCCAAACCCGGCCTCCTGTCCTGGCGCCAGGTCGGTGCTCCCATACCCGGGTTCGGCCAGCGCCCGGCCTATAGATACCACCTTGCCGTCCTTATCGTACAGTGTAGCTACCACTATCGAGTTGGTCGCAGTGACATCCCCGTCATTTCTGGCAATTACGTTGATGTAATAAGTCCCAAGAATGTCAAGACGCGAATTGGATGTCATTATCTTCATCTGCTTTGGTTTTACGTCTGTGGGCTGGCCGGCTGCCGACAGCGTAAAGTTTGCCACGCGCTCTACGGTCTTTTGGTCCAGGTACAGCACTTCAAAGGGAGAAGACTCGCCGGGGCCAATAGCGCGCAGCTCGGGCTGCCGCTGAAATTTGTTTAAGAGATTGCCGTCCTTGTCATAGAAGGAGGCAGTGATGAGGATGTCTTTGATGGCAGAGCCAGACTCGTTTTTGATCTCGCCGTAAACGTGCATTATCTTGGTCTCGTCCACAAACGATGACTGGTTGTGAAACGTGAATTCCTCCGCCGCGGCCTGACTTGCAGTGGCTGCAACGAGCGCCAACATCAAAAGAACGGCTAGCAGGCGGAACCGCATGACAATTGCGGTACCGTTGTCCAGAATGGCTATTTAAATTTGAAAGGAATTCTGGGCAATAGATATTATAATATGTGAAATCGAAACAAGTTCCGAAAAGCATTGTCAGAGATATCGGTGATCGCCGGGCCCTCGTCGCCAGAACTTGCTGCCGGTATTGCCAGGCATCTTGACGCCGAGCTTGTCTCTGCAGAACTGAGGATGTTTTCAGACGGCGAAAGCAAGATAAGGATAGGAAAACCGTCCCACAAAAATTGCGTTGTTGTCCAGTCCACGCACCCACCGGTGGACACGCACCTGATGCAGGCCATGATGATGTCGATGAAATGCGCCAGCGACGGCGCCAGGGTTTGCGCCGTGATACCATACCTTGCCTATGCGCGGCAGGACAAGTGCTTTCTGGAAGGCGAGGTGATAAGCGCCGCCCTTGTTGCAAGGCTGCTTGAATCTTCCGGTGTCAGCAAAGTCATCACGGTAGACATCCACAGCAAGAAGGCATCGGAATATTTTTCCATCGATGTTCTTGATGTTTCGTCCATACCGCTTCTGGCAGAATACGCGTCAAAGATGAGCCTGACAAGGCCCATAGTGGTTTCTCCAGACACTGGCGGGATTCAAAGGGCAGCAGAGTTTGCCGGAATCCTTAAAACCGACATGACAGCGCTAAAAAAATCCCGCGACCGAAATACCGGCGAGGTTTCCATGGAAGAGCGGATAGACATTGACATTTCCGGCCGCGACGCTATTCTGGTAGACGACATGATAAGCAGCGGCGGAAGCATCGTAAAGACGGCCGAGGTTTTGCGCAAGAACAATGCAGGAAAAATCTACGCCATGTGCGCCCACGCTCTTTTGCTTGGAGATGCGGCGCAGAAAATCTCTGCCGCCGGAGTTCAGGACATCATCGCCACGAACTCGATACCCGGCCCGTATGCCAGAGTCGACCTCAGCGCGGCGCTGGCCGAGGCAGTCCGTTCCAGCTTTGCATGACAAGCATAAATTTGGCTTCATCCCACCGAGTTTTGCCTTGGTAAACATGCAGATGGTGTTTCTTGGAACTTCTTCCGCCGCGCCCACAGTGAAGCGGGGACTTTCATCGGTAGCGATAATGCGTGATGGCGAGCTTTTGCTTTTTGACGCCGGCGAGGGAATGCAGCGCAACTTCATCAAGGCAGGTCTGGGAATGAACAGGAAGATGAAGGTCTTTGTATCTCACATGCATGCGGATCACTGTGTGGGCCTGCTTGGACTTTTGCAGACCATGGCCCTGCAGGGCAGGGAAAGAAGGCTTGACATTTACGGCCAGCCCCGCCTCAGAGAATTTTTGGTCGAAAACATGCGGATAATCAACTTCGGGCTGACCTTTGATGTCGCAATCCACACCATAGAGCAGGAGGGCATCGTCGTGGAGGAAAGCGATTACCGCGTACTTTGCTGCGAGGCCAAGCATTCTGTGCCGGCCCTATCGTACAAGCTAGAAGAGCTGGAAAGGCCCGGCGTCTTTGATGTTGAGAAGGTAAAGAAGATGGGAATACCGGAAGGAGAGCTTTACAGCCGGCTGCAGCACAGCCAGGACATAGAGCACATGGGCAAGATAGTCAGGTCCATAGACGTTGTTGGGCCTTCAAGGCCGGGAAGAAAGATCGGGATTTCCGGCGATACTCGGCCCACCGACAAACTGGCCAAGTTTTTCAGCGGCTGCGACATACTTGTTTTTGAATCGACCTATGCCCACGACAAGCTTCAGAAGGCCCTTGAAACATCCCATTCGACGGCCACAGAGGCGGCCACCCTGGCCAAACAGGCGGGCGCAAAGAAGCTGTTCCTCACACACTTCAGCGCACGGTATGAGGAGACGTCGCAGCTTGTCAGCGAGGCCAAGGCCATACACGGTGACGTCGAGGCTGCCGAAGACCTGAAGGTAGTCGAGATCCCCTACCCCCGCTCAGCCTAGGAACTTCACGTATTTTGACAAATCTTCGGCGTCCTTGATTTGTGCCAGACTGTCCCCATCCACGGAAATGTACGCGGCCTTGAACGCAGGATAAGCTTCCCGGCTTGAAAACAGAGTCAGGATCATCCTGTCATGGTCGATTCTGAATCCCTGGCAGGGCTCGTGGCCCCTGACAACGGTTCTTGTTCCGGTGGCTGCAAGCCATCTTTTTGTTATCTGACTGCCAAAATATCTTCCAATTCCCCTGCTGGACCGGTCCCATCCCAGCTTGCCGACTATTGGACGCGGGTCGTTCCAGAGCAGTTCCTCAAGCACCCTGCTGCGAATATGATTTTCCTGCGCAAGGGAAATGGATTCTCTGAAATCCTCCGGCACTTCAGGCTCTGTAGGCAGACCGCCGTGTACCAATAGTAGATCGTTTCTTATCACCATGGCCAATGTGGTCAGCTTGAAAAATTCCAGAATCCTGCCGTAGATCATCTTTGCATCGTCGCCAAACCTGTCGATGAGGTTGTACGGAAGATCGTGTGGCGAGAAAGGGAATTCAGCCGGGGCTTCATGGTTGCCCCTCATCAGCAAAACAGAATCAGGATACCTGCTTTTCAGATAGCAGACGGAGTACAGAATGCCAATCGAATCGCTCCCCCTGTCAACATAGTCCCCAAGAAAGACCAGCTTGTTCAGGCGGTTTGACAGGAACTTGTTGTATTCAATTTCGTCGAGGATCCGGAAAAGAGATTCCAAATCACCATGCAGGTCGCTTACTATGACCAGATTGTCCAGTTTCTGGATTTCAACGAGTCCGCCCCTCGCGGTGCCGCCTGCCATGCTTTTTGCCTGTCTTTGCAGCTGCATCGCCTCCGCAGCGTCTCCAAGCACTTTCAGAAATTCATGTGAACCGGCGCGCGAGGCAGATTCTGCCAGCCCAGAAGTCAATACACACTATAGTCACAGGCTTACTAATTACCTCTCTTAAAGAGGGATTATAACTGGCGGCCTGCCGCCAATCCCGTAAATGCATGAGGTATGGCTTGAAATAAGACCGTGCACCGAGCCCTCCAACGCCATTGAGATAGGATACGAAATGTTAGTGAGGTTGCCGGCCCTGGCTGAGGGCCTAAAGATCGCCGAGAACGCCGGCGAAAAAGCGCGTTTGAAAAACGCGGGAAACCTGTGGGATTATTCGCGGCGGCTTGATGCCGGCGAGATTGCAGACATTTCAGAGATTTTCGACAACTGGGAGACAAAAGAAGATGACAGGTCTGTATCTCGCACTGTCAACATCACGTACAATGGATCCTGCTACAGTTTGACATTGTTTTCATACAAGTAATTCATGATCTGTTGGGTGTAAAAGATCATCAAGCAAACGCAGGACCAGTCAATGCTCGTTTTTGAAATGAGCCATGATTTTCTTTATCTTCTGGGCCATCTTGAATCCGGACTTGGTTGCCTTGATAGCTTTGAAAAGCTTGAATGCAGCCTTCATGAATTTGAGTGGCATGAGAATGGGTATCAGTGCAGTCAGGATGATGTCCAGCCAGTGGTTTTTCACAAGCGCCTTCAAACTGCCGGCCTTCAGGTACTTGATGTAAATGTCTACAAGCAAGAGCCCGAACACTAGCCACGGTATCAGTTCAAAATATGGTTCAAATTCATGGGGTATATGGATAGGACTTTCATGCAGGCCAAACAGTGCATAATCAAAGGCCAGAAGAGAGACAAAGAATACTCCAAGCAGTACCACCACCGTGATATCTATGGCCTTTGAATAAACAACAAGCTGGCTGGAAGGCATTAGTCTGTTTGGCATTCTAATGTCAAAAATGCGTATAAAAGATTGCTATCGTCAAG
>JBBISN010000048.1:0-12751 GCA_037441265.1 Nitrososphaera sp.
GACTGAAAACGTCATTCCAATCAGGGTGGAGGATCTGTGCGGAATTTATCTGGACAAGACCATCACCGCTACAGTGTCAAGCGCCGAACAGGACATCGACCAAACAGGCTGGGCAACGACTACTGCAGGGAATACTTACCTCAACCAAAAGGTCACAGTTGAAGAAAGAATTACGGAAATTGACTTTAAAGTACCGCAATCAACCCAGGAATACAGGTTCCTGGTCACCATTAGAGACGACAAAGATGAAATCAGAGACCAGGCGATTATTTTTACCAGGGATGGTGCAGACATGGTCACCGTTTCAGACATCACGGTGCCGGAAAAAGCGTCTGCCGGCTCGGAATTCAAGATAACGGCCAGAATAACTGACGGCCTTGGAAATCCCGTTGCTTCGGTGGTAAGCGCCACTGCTGCATTGCGAAGGCCGGTGTGCGATCCGCAAAGCTGGCTTTCAGACATCGCAAATGTAAACCTGGTCAGAATTGGCAGCGCCGGTGATGACATGTACCAAGGGCTCATGGATTTGCCCTCAGACTTTCCATCCGGGATGTACGATGTCGTGATTACGGCGTATTCCACTCCATACAAGGGCTACCGGTATCCAGACCCCAGCCTGCATCAGATACAAGTTGAAAACGGCGGGGCTCCCGTAAAGACACTATTCTATAATGTAAGGGAACCAAACGGAAGCATCATGTCTAAGGCGAATAACGATGTCCGGTTTATTTTGGGTGATGACATAATAGTTACGGGGCAGGCTCTGACTGATGACTGCGTGCCCCTAAGCGGCGTGAGGATCGTAGGCGATTTCTATGGCTATCCTACCCCGCTGATACGGTCAAGCGCCATAACAGACGAGCAGGGCAACTTTACAGTTCATTTCCAGACCTATCCTCTTCTGCAAACAAACACACAGTATTTTATAACTCTGAAAGCAGAGTACTCTGACAAGATCTATACCTGGACCGATGACTATGTCTTTCTAGACGATGTAAAGAAATTTCCTTTTGAAGTAGACGGTATCACGTCAAGGGCCGAAGTGATGGCAAGTCAGGAGGGCAAAGTAGTTTCCCTTACGCTGGATAAAGATTTGAAAAAGATGACGGTGATTCTTGAAAGTCAGAGAAATGAGCAGGCACAGTACAGTATAGCTATCCCGTCAGAACTGCTATCCGGAGACGTAATAATTCAGAAGGACGGAGGGGAGCCGCTTACGCTCATCGGGGGCCAGTATTTTGCTGACCAGTATGGGCCGGAGATGGACCCTGCAAACGGCGACAGCCGTCATTCCTATTCCTTGTCTGCGTACAAGGGTGATGGCTTTATGATGATAGGATACGTGAATCTGGCAGGCGGGCAGACCACCATCGACATAACTGGTACAAGTGTAATCCCGGAGTTCGGCACAGTACCTTTGCTTGTCATTGTGATGGTAGTCGCGATAAGCGGGGCCCTTGTTGCTGCAAAACACTTCACAAGAACAAGCCAGCTGTGACCAAAGGCTCAAAAGGATTGCTGGTGAATTATTATACGATGTCTGATGGCAACACTCGCATCACAACCATAGACGACAAGATCGCCTATCATGAAGAAATGGAATATATCGCCATGAAGGTGGGCGACTTTACAAAAGCCGAGCACCACAGGAAGATGCAGGAAATTTACAAGGCCATCAAAGAGAGGCTATAACAACCAGTCTTGGCTTGGAAAGCAAGGTAACGCCCAAAAGGTGGGCATAGACAAGGGATTGTAATTCTCGGTCGCCCCCTGCAAGATTATCACCAATCTTTGCTGCTTTTCGCAGGTTTGGGGATACAACTGCGAACAATGCAGGAGCTGTAAGCGACTATGTGGTTTAAATCATGCATGACATTAATGGGAAGCACTTTGCTGCGCATTACAGTGCATACGCCCTGTTTATTACTAAATTGCCATCCCTGATTCTTAATGCCTCCAAAGAACGTTAGGACCATAAGGGACCTGATATACTGGGAGTACGCCAAACTGATAGCTGGGAGTGCCGTAGGTGATAGGAAGAATTATGGCTTTATAATGCACACTTACAATAATCTAAGAACAAAAAAGATTCACCCTTCAGCAATCCTGAGAGAAAATCAAATGCTGGTCAAAGAGGCTTCCAACACTTGCTCTTATTGTGGATGTAATGAGAACCTTCAATGGGAGCATATCATTCCCAAGTCTCGCGCTGGCCCTGACAGCATCGATAACATGGTTCTAAGCTGCAGGAAATGCAACCTGTCGAAGGGTGATAGAGATCCTTTTGAATGGTACGGCAAAGAAAAGAGATACGAAATACCAAGGCTGATTCTAGGAAAGTATCTAAAGCTAGTCTACGAAGCTCATGAAAAATCAGGCACCATCGATTCGCAGGACCTTAATGCAGACGGCACCCTAGATGTATTTGACCTGGGAGTTGTCTTCAAGAAAACTATTGCAATGTAAAGTCGATATTCGTTCATGCTCAAATCACTAGCGATAGCAAACCTGTTGGTAAATGCATTGCATTGCAAAGAAATCCAACCAGTTAAGTCCATTGCTGAGCTACAAGAGTCATGGCACCACATTGCGACACGATGGACGGTCCAGTGGTAAAGGCAGCCAGATTAGCGTTAGAAAAAAGCAATGTCAACCTTGTGCTGCCATGGGTCCAAAAAGAGTCCGAAGGCGAGTTAAGAAAAGCATTCGACAAAGCAATTGAAGCAAGAAATGCTGGAAATGTCCCGGCTGTTACCCAATTAATAGACCTGTGGTTTTATGAAACAGCGGTCCGGCTCCACAGGCAAGGCGAAGGACAGCCGTATTCTGGTCTAAAACCAGCAGGTCTGGATGAAGGGCCCGTCCTCCCGATGGCCGACAGAGCAATTGAAACCGGTGATGCCAAAGAAGTAACGGAATTTCTGACGAATGTTGTAAAGCAAGAACTGACCAAGAGGTTTGCAAAAGCGATGTCTAAGAAAGAATACGATGCAAATGATGTGGATGCTGCAAGGCAATACGTTCAGGCGGTACTGGGCTTTGTTTTGTATTCGCACCATCTGTACGAATATGTGAGAAGTGGCGGGGAGCACGGCATGAAGGAAGAAAGGCACAGAGCAGAAATCATAAAAAAGGCAGCGATGCTTGGGCATTACCACGATGTGGAAAAAGAAATCGAAATGTGAAGAGTAAGATTCAAGCTGTAAATAGGCAGCCGAAAAGGCAGTAACTAGTCAGACATGCGCAATGACAACGGCCGAAGGTTCGCGATACAGGATATGCTATGCTTATGATGCTTTCACGATAACATAGTCGATTATCCCTTTTGTAGATGCATCCTTCATCTTTAGCAGGGATTTGTGCAGGATGCTCTCAACAAAGGATGGATATTCTTTCAGGATATTCTGTCTGAGACTTTTTCTGTTTTCGACATAATAGTCCGTCAACGGTTCATACACACTATGCCCTATGTGCCGGATGTCCCTTATTTTAAATCCGTTATTCTCTATGGCGAGTTTGACGTAATCCAGTCCATAGTGTTCTGAAGACCACGTGAAGGAGAGGATTCCAAGCTTCATGGCCGCCTTCAGGTGCTTGGCATCAAGTTTTACCACAGGCAAAGCCATTACCAGAAAACCGTCCGGTTTCAATACCCGTCTGGACTCTATTACGAATTGCTCAAGGGGTTTGAAATGCTGGGCGGATTCCAGAGCAACTATCCTGTCAGCAGACCGTTCTGAAAAGGGTAATGCGGTAGAAGTCGCATTCACAAACGAAATGCCATTCATACTGACTGATTTTGAGGCAAGCGCCAGTTGTTTGTAATTGATGTTTACGCAGCAGATATCTACAGCATACGTTGATCTCCACTGCATTGCGGGAGCAGAAAGCCCGCTTCCAACGTCTATCAACCTTTTGGCAGAGCAAAGCTCGGCAATATCGCCCACCAACGAGCACAAGTTGCTCTGAGCTGCTACGGGATTTTCAACACCGTCCCAGCAGCCAAAATTAAGCATGTTGCCGCCGGTTGCCAGCTGCATCACCGGTGACAGGGTATTATACAGGTTAACAACATCGTGTTCACTACGCCTGAAAGTCCATAAAATAACCTGGAGCGGGTTTACCAGCATCAGCTGCATGTACTACCAAATCGGTTGTTGATATAAATCAGAGGAAAAAGGCATCTGTCACGCAGGCGGTTTTTTGCGGTACAGCAGCATATACGCTACAATCGCTGCTGCAACACCTACTGCAACAACAGAGCCGATTATCGGTAAGCCGGTCAGCCGGCCTTCAGAGCTGATTTTCTGCCTGGATGGTTCTGCCACTGGTGTTTCAGTCTGTACAGCCGGTGTTCCTTGCGTGTCAGCCAAAATTACGCCTATCCTGTTGTTATTGTTGTTTGGGAACCAGACGCTTCCCTCATGATCTGCGTAAATGAACCTGATTATTGTTCTTGGAGTAGGGAGATCGTATTCGTGCAAAGTCTGTGTGCTTTCAAATTTGCCAACTTTATACGCGCCGGTCATGCTAAACCACACGTTATCGTAGATGTCGACCCATATCGCATAAGGCCCGGACGATGCAGAGCTGGTGTCGTATTCTTTCATCTCTTCTGTTTTGGGATCAAAACTTCCTATCTTTCCGGAATTGTATTCCGTGAACCAGAGCTTGCCATGGCTGTCTAGGGCAATTCTCCTTGTCCCGCTCTCCTTTGTGGGAGTTGGATATTCTGTAATTTCACCGGTCTTTGCATCTACCTTGCCTATCTTGTGTCCCGACAGCTCTGCAAACCAGGGGTTCCCATCTGCGTCAACAACTATGCCATAGGGAGAAGAGGATGCGGTTGGCGTGGAGAATTCCCTTATTGTACCGTTCTTGATGTCAAGCGCACCAATTTTAGAAACCCTGTTTTCTGTGAACCACAGAACATCTTTGCCAAGTATCGGGGTGTGGGGTCCTGAATTGGGCGTCGGGATGGGGTATTCGTCTATGTTCCCTGTCTGAGGATCGAGTTTGCCGATTTTGCTGGCGTCGATTTCTGTAAACCAAACAATCCCCTGCTCATCAACGACCAGACCATGTGGACTGGATGTTGGCGTGGGTATTAGATACTCTTTGAACTCCTCGGTTTCAGGGTCGAATTGGCCAATCTTGTTTGCGTTGATCTCGGTAAACCATGCTATCCCGTTCTTATCGACAACAATATCATGGGGTGCAGAATTCGGTGTTGGAATTACCCATTCTTTAACTGTGATTTCTGCAGCCTGCGCTTGGGCAAACTGCAATAACAAAACCAAGGCAGCGGTTGCTAGGCCCACTATGAAGTATAGTGCGTGCATAAAATATATGCATTGATTCCTGCTGACACGCGGTCACCTATGCAAAGCTTCTACAAGGTATGCAACATAGAACGATGATTGTTGAAGACGAAATCCTGTTTCTGGTGCTTTTCTTGCAGGCCGGCTCGTCACGATTATATATGATGCTTCAAGGATTCTTTATCGTGCCGTCGTAGCTCAGCCTGGGAGAGCACTCGACCTGAACTTTCAGGGGTGATGCTGAAGACCGAGCTGTCGTGAGCTCAAATCTCACCGGCGGCACTTAACTCCCGTGTTTTGGTGGCCTTTTTCACCGTGCTGGCGACGTTGCTGATTATCTTGACCGATGCGGCCAGGTGGTTCTCCGCCCGGAAAATGGAAGCGATCTCGTCTCTTGACAGGTGCTTTGCTATGCTTTCGTCCTTCAGGACCGCGTCCAGAAAATGCTCGCCGGTATCAAGAGCAGAAAAGGCGACCCGCTGGATATCACGATAAGCATCGAACCGGGCCACGCCTTTTTTCACCAGCGCCTCAAGCACAAACTCGGCGTAGATCTGCCCCTTTGTCATGTCAAGGTTCTGGGTTATCCGCGCCCGGTTCACCTTCAAGTCGGCCACTACCCGGGTCATGGCGTTTAGCATTTCGTCCAGTAGTATGGCCGCCATGGGAAGGGTAAACCGCTCGTTTGCAGAGTTTGAGAGGTCGCGCTCATGCCACAGTGGTATGTTGTCCATCGAGACTGAGACAAGGGATTTCAGTATCTTTGCCAGAGATGAGACGCGCTCGCTTTTGATGGGGTTGCGCTTGACCGGGACGGCGCTGCTTCCCATCTGGCCCTTTCTGAAGGGCTCGGCAACCTCGCCTATCTCTGTGCGCTGCAGGTTCCGGATCTCTATGGCTATCTTGTCCAGCGTGGAGCCGATAAGCGCCATCAGAAACTGCATCTCTGCGTACCTTTCACGGGGCACCACCTGAGTGGCCGCCTCGACCGGGTACAGGCCCAGGTCTGATGCAACCAGTTTCTCAACTTCAAGGGCCTGGTCGCCCATCAGCGAGCCGGTGCCCACGACCCCCCGCGTTTTGCACAGGAGGAACCGCTTCCTGCCTTCCTCTATACGCTCAAGATGCCGGGCCATCTCGGCTGCCCAGACGGCGAATTTCAACCCAAAGGCGATTATGCTGGCGTGCTGGCCATGCGTTCTGCCTACCGCGGGCAGGTCCTTGAACTCGATGGCACGCTCTGCAAGCAGCGATGCAAGCTTGGCGACCTTGGACTGGATTATTGAGAAAGCATCACGCATCTGCATGCATGTCGACGTGTCTACCACGTCGTTGCTGGTAAGCCCGTAGTGCACCCAGGGCTTTGCTGGTGTCGCAACCAGCTCGCTTATTGCCTCGACTATGGCGGCAGTGTCATGCTCGCTGACTGCCTCAAGCTCTGATACGCGCTGGAGGGTAACCCTGCCGGAACGGGAGCATTTCTCTATCTCTTTGGCCGCTTCTGCAGGTATCATGCCTATACCGGCCTGCACCCTTGCTACGGCGGCCTCAAAATCCAGCTGGTACTGCAGCCTCTTTTCATCGCTAAAGATATCGCGCATTTCCTTGCTTCCGTAGCGTCCAGAGTCAATGGGCAGTATTGGCACAGATATAGGGCGAGAAATGCTGAAAATAAATCTTGGGTCATCAAGCAAGGCTTATAATAACTTCCGATAACATTTGAGTGAAGAATTGACAGAATTCGTGACGAGGGGCGGCAACCTCAAGATCAGGAAGATAAGCGATCTGGAATTCCGGATCGATGCCGATGCAAACAGAGGGATGAAGGTCCCCGTGACAATTTATGCTAACGAGTCTTTGATCTCAAAGATGGTGACCGACAGGACCATCGACCAGGCGGCAAACGTTGCGACGCTGCCCGGCGTGAAAAAGCATGTCGTTGTTCTGCCCGACGGCCATGAGGGCTACGGCTTTCCGGTGGGAGGCGTGGCGGCCACCGATGTCGAGGAGGGCGTCATCAGTCCGGGAGGAGTCGGCTACGACATCAACTGCGGCGTGCGCCTTATCAGGACAGACCTCACAGAATCAGACATCAGGCCCCGCCTGAAGGACCTTGTCAACGAGCTTTTCAGGTCCATACCCTCAGGGGTTGGGAGCGAGGGCGCGTTCAAGCTTTCAAAGTCAGAACTGGACGAGCTTTTGGTAGAGGGAGTCAGCTGGGCAGTGGATCACGGCTACGGGACAGGTCATGATGCAGAGGTGTGCGAAGAAAACGGCACCATGGCCGGCGCAGACCCGGCCAGCGTATCAGATACTGCAAGAAAGAGGGGCGCGCCGCAGCTTGGGAGCTTGGGTTCCGGCAACCACTTCCTTGAAGTGCAGAAGGTTGACAAGATCTACGATGAAAAGGCGGCCAGGGCCATGGGCATAGAAAAGGAAGGCCAGGTGACTGTTCTTGTGCACTGTGGCTCCAGGGGCTTTGGCCACCAGATATGCACCGACTATTTGCGGGTTTCAGAATCGGCACTGCGCAAGTACAACATCACGCTTCCAGACAGGGAGCTTGCCTGCGTGCCCAACAACTCCAAGGAAGGCGAGAACTACCGCAAGGCCATGTTCTCGGCCCTCAACTTTGCCTGGGCCAACCGGCAGATGATAACCCACTGGACCAGGAAGACCTTTGAGCGCGTCTTTAACGCAGGCGAAGGCGACCTGAACATGGACCTGGTCTACGATGTTGCCCACAACATTGCAAAGGTAGAGAGGCACAAAGTCGACGGCGAGGGCACGCGTGACGTCGTCGTCCACAGAAAGGGAGCGACAAGGGCCTTTCCCGCCGGCATGGAGCAGGTTCCAAGAAAATACAGGCAGCTGGGCCAGCCAGTCATCATACCCGGCTCGATGGGCACTGCCAGCTGGATACTGCTTGGCGGCCCCAAATCCCTGGACCTGAGCTTTGGCTCGACGGCCCACGGTGCCGGCAGGACCATGTCCAGGTCGGCTGCAAAGCGCAGCTACACCGCAGAAGGCGTCAAAGTCAGCCTGGAATCAAAGGGCATCTACGTCAAAGCCCTGACCCGCGAAGGCGTGGTCGAAGAAACACCAGAAGCCTACAAGGACGTTGATGCCGTGGCCAACGTTTCCCACGAGGTAGGCATCGCCACCAAGGTCGTCAGGCTTGTACCGATAGGGGTGATAAAGGGCTGATGTCTGACGATTCTGATATAGAGATAATCAAGGCCCGCAAGATGATGGAGATGCGAAAAAAGGCAGCCGAACTGGAGAAGGCCAAGAGCGCCAAGGAAAAGTCTGCCAAGGAGAAGGTCCTGTCGTACCTTTACGACCGCGGCGATGAAGTCCTGAAGGCAGCCTATGCACAGTTCCCAGTACAGACAGAGGCCATAGTCAACAAGATAGCAGAGCTTATCTCTGCCGGCGAGATCCAGCAAAAGATCTCTGGCGGCGAGCTTTTGTCGCTTTTCAGGTCTGTAGGCCTTCGGGTCAGGCTGGACACTTCCATCAAGATAGAGGATCACGGCAAGCTGGTCTCGTTTTCTGACAAGCTGAAGCAGAATGAATGACCCCATAGGCACGTTCATACTGGATTTCCAGACCATAGATTTTGGAACTGACTCGGATATCGCCAAAAATATGCTGTCAGACCTGCAGAGGCGTTGCGAGCTGGAAAACTCGTTTGCCATAGACGATCCGCTTGACCGGGCCGGCTGGTCCTTTGCCAAGCTGTTTCTTTCCGGCCAGTTTGTAGAAAAGCTGTATGCATTCAATCAATATGAGATTGACAGAACAAGAGGCAAAAAGTTTGAGGACAAGTTCATCGGCTGGCTTGGCCAGCAGCTGAAAAACAGGGGATGTGGAGCGCAGATAAAAGCAGCTCTGGAGATGAAAGAGCTCTAGAAAACTCACCCTATTTCAAACGCGGTCTTTTGCGTGACGATGTGCGCCATGGGGTAATCTGATTCCTTTCCATCTATCTCGGCTACAACAAATGCCAGTGCGCTGTTAAAATACGGCAAGAGAAGTATCTGGCCTTCTGTTATAGGAACACCATCCAGCGCATCGACTATAAACCGCTGGTCTACTGGTGGGAAATCCAGTATCGATTCTATCAGGACTTTTTCAGCAGCGCGGCTGTCTGTCTTTGAAATTGAAAGGATCTGTTCTCCAACTTCAAGGCCCAGATTGTATCTTGTCATCTTGTCGATTCTTATTGCTCTGTTGTCAGGGCGATCGTCTACAATGATTCTAGCGGGAACTAGGCCCTTCTTTCCTTCGATCATCACAATGTCATTGGACCAAAGACCCAGATCCTTGGCTGATAATACGTCTATCCGGGCAATGCCTTTTCCAACGTCCTCCGTGCAAGCCTCCTGGATGTAGAGGAGTGGCTTTGTACCTAACTGGCCAACGGATCTCATAAATAACAGACGTCGTTTTTGCTATAAAAAAATCGATTAACCATGTTAACTAGAAATCCAAGGGAATAGAATGTAGTAATGCATAGGCTAAAAGTGCGCTAAAGCTGATGGATTTCGCGATATTCCCAGTCACAGTACTCAAAAAGAGTAGGGAATTTTCTAGACTCTTCTTCCCCTTCTTCCGCCCGGCTTTCGAGTCGTGTCGTGGGGGATCGGCGTGACATCGTCGATTCTGCCAATCCTAAAGCCGGCCCTTGCCAAGGCCCTGATGGCTGCCTGCGCGCCCGGTCCCGGAATTCTGGGGCCAACGCCTCCAACGGCCCTGACGCGGATGTGCAGTGCGTTGATACCCTTTGTCTTGGCCACCTCGGCTGCGGCAACCGCAGACTTCATGGCTGCATAAGGAGATGATTCATACCTGTCAGCAGTAACGTGCCTTCCGCCAGAGCTGAAGGAAATGGTTTCGCTTCCGCTCAGGTCGGTGATATGAACAAGAGTGTTATTGTAACTACTAAAGATGTGGGCTACACCCCACCTTGTCTGCGTGACTTCAGATTCAGACATGTGTAGATACTGTCGTCTTTTTAGAGGGTTAAAAACGTTATCAGACGAAGTGCAGGTATCCCCGGTTTTCAAGCATTCTGTCCGAAAGGAAGACCTGGCCGGCGCCCTTTGTAACGCGGCCTATTATGTAAAGGTCAAGGCCGGCCTTTTTTGCGGCAAGCTTGGCCCTTGCCAGCTTGGGTTTTGGGATGGTGCACACAATCTCGTATTCCTCGCCGCCGTAAAATACCAGATCCTGCGCGTTCAAGTTGTTTCGCCGGGCAAACTCTTCCACCCCTTCCGCCTTGACGGCATCGTAGTCTATCTGAATGTCGACGCCACTCTGGGTTGCTAGCTCGTACAGCGATACGGCAAGGCCATCACTTGAGTCGATGGACGACGAAAAGTACTTTGCAAGCGATCCGAACTTTTGCCTTGGAGCCGGCTCTAGGACTGAGCGGATGGCGCTTTGCCTGAACTCCGGCCCTGCCTGAGCGCCTTTCATCAGGATAGCAAGGCCGGATGCGGCAAGCCCGAACTTGCCGGAAACAACCACCACGTCGCCGGGCCGCGCGCCGGCCCTTGTTGGCATCTTGTCGACGGTTCCTATCATGCTGCAGTCAATGACAAGATCCGTTGCTTCGTTGGTGTCGCCGCCCGCTATCTTGACTCCAAATTCCTCTGCAGCTGTCTGGAAGCCTTTTGCCAGATCATCGACGTATTCTTTTGTAACCTGTCTGGGCAGGCCCAAGGAGATCATGCATGCAACTGGTTTGGCGCCTTTTGCCGACAGGTCGCTGACAACGGCAACTATGCTCTTTCTTGCAGCCTGCCAGGGCCGCATCTGCGGCGGGACGTCGGTGAGCCCGACAAGCATGTCGGCCTTGAAGACGAGTTGCTTTTTTCCAAACCTGACAGTTGCCACGTCGTCAAGTTCCCTTATCCCAAACGTGGAGGAGAATATCCTGATTATCTCTTTCTCATCTAGCTTTCTGCTCGTCATATACCTGCCGGACCTTGTCTGCCATTCTCTTGTACAGCGATTCGACTCTGTCTGACCTGGATTCTGCAGAAACGCGGATGGCGTGCTCTGTGTTTGACGGCCGCACCAGTACCCAGGAATCCTCGTCTATCACGGCCTTGACGCCGTCTTCGGTCAAAAGTTCCGACGATTCGGCCTTGAATATTTCCGGCAGCCTGGCTATCACGGCTGCATGGACCGATGAGTCTGCCGGTATCTTGGAGCGTATCTGCTTGAATTGCGACGCAAAAGCAAGACAGTCTGATATCACCCCGTCATCCAGGGTTGCAATGGTGGCTGCAGCCAAAAGGCCGTCGCGGCACATGTTAAAGCCGGGCATGATAAAGCCGGCGCTGCTTCCTTCGCCGCCGGCCTCCGCGCCGACCTCCAGCATCTTGCTGACGACGTTGGCCTCGCCCACCTTTGAGTGCGATATCCTGCCGCCATGCTGCTTTACATACTTGGCTATGGCCACGCTGGAATCAATGCTGGTCACATAGTTTCGAAAACCAAGCTGGACGGCCCTTGCCACGCACAGGAGCAGCGTTGCGTCCGGCTCCAGTTTTTTGCCGCTGCCGTTGACCACTACAAGCCTGTCGCTGTCCAGATCCAGGGCAAAGCCCCGGTCCAGCTTGTTGGCAGTGACAAGGGACCCCAGGTCGGCCAGCGGGTCTGCCGTCGGGTCTGGCCCCCTTGACGATACTCCGGCCACTCCGTTGATACTCTGGTATTTTAGGCCCATCTTTTTGAACATCTGTTCGGCGTAGCCGCATGCGGCACCGCCGCCGGCATCGACTCCCACCGCAGGAGTGGAGCCCTTGCCAACCAGCTCCACAACTTCATCGATGTAGTTTGACTTTGCCTCGTATTCGCTGCCAAACCTAGAACTGCTAAAAGATATCCTTGAGGCCAGCATGCTTTCCAGTTCTTTTTCAAACAGGCCCCTGCCGTCTACTATGAACTTTAGGCCGTTCCATTCAAGGGGGTTGTGGGAAGCCGTCACGATGATGCCGGCCCCGTACTTCCTTGCTTCACGAAACGCCATGGGCGTGGGCGCAACACCAAGGTTGTAAACGTCGACGCCGGCAGACATGAGGCTTGCCGATACCACCTGCGAGATTATCCTGCCGGACGGACGCGTGTCCCTTGCCAGGACGCACCTGCCGGACTTGATCACGTTGGCAAACAGGCCGGAGAACCTTGATACCTCCTGCAGTGTGAGGTTCTGTCCATAAATTCCCCTAACCCCAGATATCGATACTTTCAAATCTGAAACCATGCTGTCTTTGTTCTTAGAGAACATCCTTTTGCGCATTTTTTAAGTTAGCGCGAAGCATTAAATATCCAACGGCAAACTTGCAGAGTACTTTTGCCCTAGTAGCTCAGCCTGGCAGAGCGAGGGTTTCGTAAACCCTAGGTCGTGGGTCCGA
>JBBISN010000049.1:0-12281 GCA_037441265.1 Nitrososphaera sp.
GCCATGTACTTTGTGTTTCCGTCATATCCGGAGGTCGATTATGTCGATCTGCAACTTCTTGCTGGGTGGAGGTCTGTCAGTGCGGCCGGGATGACCGCCTTCTGGTTCTTGCTTGGCATCATTACTGGAGTTTTGCTTGAATTTCTGGGACGAAAGGACGCAGAAAAAGTGGTACGACCGGACTAGATGCAGACGTGGATCCGATATTAAAGTAATGACTGAACAGTACTAGGATAGACGAAGTCGCTCGCAACTATAGGGAATGCAGCATACTAAAAAAGTGCTGATGAAATAATGGCGCTCTCACTTCTTTGCGTATGTCTTGGCCCCCGTATAATCAATTGCTACACAAGACTCGTTTCCTACCACCCATGCATCATGTCCCGGCGGGACAACTCCGGTGTCGCCTGGCCCGAATTCTGCTTCTGTGCCGTCATCCATTTTGACGTGCATTTTCCCAGATATGACATACATTGTATGTGCTACCTGGCAGCTGTTTGTCTTAACAATCGGCTTTACGGATGTTGACCATTTCCATCCAGGCTCAAATGTGGCTCTGCCTATCGAGGTGTCACCGACCACTGTGACGTCCATCCTGCCCTTGTCGAATTTTCTAGTCTCATCCGGCTTACTCATGCTCTTTTTTTGCATCTGTGCCATAAACTTACAATTATCATAGGTAATTGAAATCATTTTCGGTAAAAAGGAGATAATGTCTTGCAGATCCATAAAATAATTCGAACCTCAAACCATCTTGCCTAGGAATCGTCCATAATTAGAGACTATTATGAATAATTTTTCTCAGTGTTGTACGGCTACACGCATGAGCAAGTTGGAATTGCCCTCTGATTTCTGTTTCAAGTATCGGGTATTCCATCTTTTTTTTACAAAACGAATCAAGCATCGAGCAGACAACATAATCTCAGCTCAAAGCTGTGGTGTGCTGATTCTCTTCAAGCTAAGGGTTAATTCCTTAATTGTATGGAGAACATAGCGGTAACTTGAATTCTGTGAGTTCTGAGTACTGGAGCGAAAATCCTGAAACAGTTTCCCGCCAGCTTGGCACGGATTACAAGGAAGGCCTTGCCAGCGAAGAGGCCGATCGCAGGATAAAGAAATACGGCAAGAACCTTGTGACTGCTGTTAGGATTGCGACGCCCCTGCAGCTTTTGCTCTCTCAATTCAAGACGCCGATAGTCCTGCTCCTGATGGCTGCAGCTATACTCTCGTATTTTCTGGAGGACCCACATGATGCCATCATCATACTCGTCATTGTATGCATAAGCGCCGGCTTGGGATTCTGGCAGGAGAATGGTGCCACAAACACCATCCGGAGGTTGGTTGCGCTTGTAAAACTAAAATCAGACGTCCTGCGGGACAGAAAAGAACAGGAAATAGCATCTGAAGATATCGTTCTGGGCGATATCGTCGTCCTACGGGCGGGCGATAGAATCCCTGGTGACTGCCGGCTGATTGAATCAAAGGATCTGTTTGTAAATGAGGCTTTTCTGACTGGTGAAAGCTATCCTGTAGAAAAAACAGCAGACAGCGTACTGCCGCCGGACATTCCCCTAAGCCAGAGATCAAACTGTGTCTTTATGGGAAGCTACGTGATTAGCGGAATGGCAAAAGCACTGGTGGTCTCGACAGGAACAGCAACGGAGCTTGGCAAGATATCCTCAAGACTAAAGGCCGCCAAGCCGGAGACTGATTTTGAAAAAGGGGTCAAGCAATTTGGTTACTTTCTGGCAGAAGTCACATTGATCCTGATTATAGCAAACTTTGCAGTAAACATCTACCTTCAGCGCTCTGTTCTAGATTCCTTTCTCTTTTCTTTGGCTCTGGCCATAGGACTGACTCCGCAGCTACTACCGGCAATAATCTCAGTCAACATTGCTCATGGCGCAAGGAGGATGAGCTCAAAGCATGTTATCGTCAAGCGGCTCGCGTCGATAGAAAATCTTGGCAGCATGAATATTCTTTGCTCCGACAAGACCGGCACGCTGACTGCCGGAGTAATGGAGGTGCATTCCGCAGTGAATCTTGTGGGAAAAAAGAGCGATTCAGTCCTGCTCTATGCTTATCTCAACTCAACAAATGAGACAGGGTTTGTAAATCCAATAGATCAGGCAATAATCAGAGCAGGAAGGGACCTGGGGCTGGACTCTTCAAACTATCAAAAACTTGACGAGATCCCGTATGATTTTGCTCGAAAGAGCCTGAGTGTTTTATTACGGAAAGAAAAGGCAACAACTGCAGGCAACGAAAAAAATCTCCAGATAATGATAACAAAAGGTGCTGTCCATAACATACTGGACGCATGCTCCAAAGTGGAGGTCTCCCCCGGGGTAATCTGTGACCTGGACAGTGACCATACGGAGATTATACAGGGCACATTCAACGATCTGAGTCAAAAAGGCTTCAGAGTTCTGGGAATTTCCTACCGCTACTTGGATAACGATTCCACGCATATCTCAAAAGAGGATGAGTGCGGGAGCGTATTTCTGGGATTTCTTGTACTTTCAGATCCCATAAGAAATGATGCTGCTGAATCCATCAGATCCTTGCGACGGCTAGGCATTTCTTTGAAGATGATAAGCGGTGATAACCGGCTCATTGCCGGCTTTATTGGTAATGAGGTAGGTCTGTCAAGTTCACGTCTGCTAACAGGCTCTGAACTGGACAAGATGTCTACAGATGCTCTGGAAAGACGTGCTAATGATGTTGATATATTTGCAGAGGTGGAGCCCAGACAAAAAGAGCGGATAATTTTGGCGCTAAGGAAAGCAGGTAATGTTGTCGGATACATGGGTGATGGTGTCAATGATGCGCCGGCGCTCCATGCTGCCGATGTCGGGATCTCTGTTGACACGGCAACCGATGTGGTCAAGGAAGAGGCAGACATGGTGCTTCTTGAGAAGGATCTTAGAGTCCTTGCAGAAGGCATAGAAGAAGGAAGGAGGACATTTGCCAACACTCTAAAGTATGTTTTCATGGCAACCAGCTCAAACTTTGGAAACATGTTCAGCACAGCGACTGCATCCTTCTTCCTCTCTTTCCTTCCTATGCTGCCAAAACAGATTCTGCTCAACAACCTTCTGACCGATACGTCGGAGATGACGATAGCATCGGATACCATCGATGACAGGAATATGCTAAGGAGGCCACAAAGATGGAATCTGGGTTTCATCCGGAGATTCATGGTTGTATTCGGCATTCTCAGCGCTGCGTTTGACTTTGCAACGTTTGCCATCCTAATCTTTGTGTTGGGCGCCAGTGTGGAGCAATTCCGGACAGCATGGTTCATCGAATCTGTTGCATCTGCCTCCCTTGCAATTCTTGCAGTCCGGAGTCGAAAACACTTGCTGAAAAGCCGGCCGGGAAAGTATCTACTGGTAGCATCATTTAGCGTCACCGGTTTGGCTGCTATAATACCATTCACACCTGTCGGAAGCGTTTTTGGCATCGTTGTCCTGCCGGCGCCGTTTTATGCATGGATAGCGTTAGTCGTGGCAACGTATCTAGCAGCGATCGAGATTTTGAAAAAGATCTTTTTCTGGCATACTGCCATCAAGAACCGATAAACATCATGGCCTGCTCTTTAACCAAGGAAATGGCGCCGGGAGAGGGATTTGAACCCTCGGGACCCTTACGGGTCACAAGCTAGCTGGACAGCTCGATTCCAGGCTTGCGCCCTACCGGGCTAGGCGACCCCGGCAACAAACTCCGTGTAAACACGTCTGTATATATTTCAAACATCGCCAAGTGCGAAAGATAAAATTGCGGTTCCTCGAGGCGGTAATTACTTTTGAGTGTCAAAGGAATATCTGAAAAATGCAAGAGCGGCAGCCACGTCGATTGCGACGATTGCCTATGCCAGTGCCATATACCTGGCACCATGGAAAACCTTGCAAGGAAAATAGCAATGCTTGACCGCAAACGCCCGGGAATCGGCGAGACTATCTAGATCTCGCTGTCCTGCTCCAGTTTGTTCAGGTCTACCTTGGAAGGCACGTCTGCCGTATGACTGGCGTCCTGCCCGCCCTTGGACTTCCAGGCCTTGGGGTAGGTGTCCGGTTTCATTATCAGGCGTTTCATGACAAAGGCCACCCCCTTGCTATTCTCCTCTATCTGCTGGCGGGTCATGGCGGCGCCGGCAAGGCCAATTATCTCACCCTTTAAAGTGTAAACGCCGACCAGCTCGCCAACCTGCAGGTCTTTTGGCACTGCTATCACGCCGGGCACTGCCAGCGGCGCCCCGTGACAGAGCGCGTTGACTGCCGTGTCTCTGACGGTTACCGCGCGTATGCCCTCAAGGCAGGTCTCTATTGGCAGCACAAACCGGCGCAGCTTGCTGTCATCGCCGGTTTCCTTGTAACGCTGGTAGGCATCAGCAAGGTCGTGCAGTCTTATCAGTCCGTCCTTTTCTGAGAGGTTGCTTACCCTGGTGCGGCGCAGCTCGACCATGGTGGCACCTGGGGAAAGGATCTCGCCAACGTCGTAGATCATCTTGCGTATGTACGTTCCTGCCTGACAGAGGATGCGCATCAGGATGAGCCTGTCGTAATCTTCCAGGTAGTCAAGCTCGTAGACTGTTCTTACACGCGTTGCACGCTTGACTGAAGAGCGCTGCGGCGGCCTCTGGTATATCTCGCCGGTAAATTCCTTCATTACCCGCTTTACCCTGTCAGCAGGAGCGTGGGCATGCAGTCTTGCCAGGGCATAGTATTCTTTGGGTCCCAAAAGCAGCACGGACAGGGCCTTTGTTGCTTCCCCAAGACCTATGGGCAGAAGGCCCGTGGCGCCGGGATCCAGAGTTCCGCTGTGCCCTGCTTTGTCTATCTCAAGTATCCTTTTGACCCATGCCACAACCTCGTGGCTTGTGGGTCCAGCTGGCTTGTCCAGCAGGATCAATCCATACAAAAACAGCGATTCAACCGGTCTTTTATCCGGGTAGTGCCCGTACTTGTCGTCGGTGACATCATCGTCCACTTTTACCAAATCTTTGAACTGTGAAAAAGTCAACACTCTCAACCTGTATGGTACCTTACAATCATCTTTGATACTTCGATAAGGGCGTCAAGCTTGAGACAATCGGTATTCAACGCATAGTCAAAAACCGACAGGTTTTCGCCAAACGTAAAGCCATACAGGTTATGGTAGATCCTTTTGTTTTCCTCGTCTCTCATACTCACTATTCTTTCAGCCTCTTCAAAACTGATGTTATCGCGATTGGCCATCCTCTTTGCGCGGTTAGCCTGAGACCCCTTTAGCCAGAACTTGATTATCCTGTCGTCGTCCACCAGCCAGGGAAGGGTGTAGCTGGTAATCACAGCGGATTCTTCTTTCAGTATTGTCTCAAGCTTTTTGTCTACCTGTCTATCAAAGCTGGGATCCTTTTTCCTTTCCTCCATGAACAACTTTGCTTCAGGAGTATCCCACCAGTCACTTCTTGAAGTGGAAGTGGCATACCCCTTCTCTGAGGCAAGCATCTTTAGGATGTCGCCGCCGTTGTAGAGGGTCAGGCCAAACTCCTGGGCCAGACTGCTGGCTATCGTGGTCTTGCCTACTGCTGGCCATCCTGAAATAACTATACTGATCTGTTTTTTGGCCATTTTACATGCTGGGCATGCTGGTTTTTGTTATCTTGCCGATTATGCCGCTAAACCCAAATGAAGTAAGCAGGAACCAGCCCCACAGGTACACCTCGCCTGGTACAGTGCAGGCTCCCTTGGGCTGGCCGTTTTCATTCAGCTGAGTGTCATTCTGAACATTATCATCGCCACACATTATCACTGGGATGTATATCGGCGAGATGGAGACCACCTGGCCGAATATCGATGGAAATACGAATATCCAGATAAGAAATGATGGTATCATGTAAATGAACATCGGCCGCATCTGTTGCTGCTGCACTTCCATGGCCATCTTGTTGACGTAGGCTTGTTTCTTCTTCAGCTCCTCTATTCTCACCTTGTCGCCCTTCTTGACGGCATCGGTGTACTGCTTGCGCCATTCGTTTGTCTCCTTCATTATCTTGTTGGTTCTCTCTACGTCCGTGGTCTTTTTCCTCAGCATAGCAAAGGCAAAGCTCATGCCCACGGAGATTATCATGGCCACTATGGTGGCAGAAATAGGATCCGGAAAAACGGGATGCCTTGTGTACTGTGGAGAGAATATCTGCAGGATTATGTTGTTAAAGTCGATCATTTGACCTCACCTGTTAATATTCTTGTTACTTGGGCTGCCGCTTCATCAACCTTGTTGTCTCCGTTGACAACCACGGAGAATGGGGCACCGGTGATCACCGAGCAGGCGGCGACCATTGTCTGAGAAATGTCTAGTTCTTTCTGAACGGCCTCCACCGACAGAACGTCGCGCTGCCTTGTCTGGTCGGTCTTTCTGCGCTCGACAATCTGCTGCGGGTCAGCAGAAACCAGTATGAGGTTGGTAGGATTCATGATTGTAAGAAGCCTCATGGGAAGACCGGGGTAGTATCCCTCGTTAGTGTTTATAAAGAGATGGGTATCGACGATGACGACGTCGTCGTGCATCTCTGATATTCGTCTTGCGGCCGTCTCTTGCAACTGCCTTTGCTTCTCCACTGGGAGCTTGCGCATCTCATCTCGGTTCTGCAGGCCAGCTTTTTTTGCCTCCTCAAACATCAGGGTTCCAAAAACAACGGTTGTTGTCCTCCTGCTCTTGGCAAGCATGTCGGCAGCGCGGGTAATGACCGTAGTCTTGCCCACGCCGGGGATCCCAATTATGATGGCGCGCTTATTATTTTCTGCCAAGTAGAGCCGCCAGTTTGGGCATGTACGTGTCAACCTGTTCTTTGACTAGTGTCTGGTAGTAGCTTACCATGATGTTGACCATGAGCAGAATGCCTGTTCCTGACCCGAAGACGTTCAGCACATCGGATAGCGATGCCAAAAGGCCTATGATTACACCGCTTATGATGGTGAGTGCAGGTATGTATCTTCCAAGCAGGGATTCAACAGAGCCTTCTGATCTTCTGAAACCCGGGACCTGAACGTCGGCATCAAGCAGGTTTCTTGCAGCCGTCTTTGCAGAAAGGCCGCCTAGTTCTACCCACAATCTTGAAAAGACTGTAACCAGGGCCGTGAAGAATATTACGTAAACTACCGCTCTTACCGGGTCCGCAACTACATGATCCAAGCTTCTTGGTGATGTGATGTAATACAGTACGCCACCTATCGGAGTCTGGGATTTTCCAGGATCGAATTGAGCCAGCCAGTTAAAAGCCGGGTTCTGGTTGTTGGGGTTGTAGTTGGCCCAGAGCATCTGTCCCATAAAGATCGCGTTGGCCAGCAGGGCCGAAGACAGGATGACCGGGATGACTGACGTGTACAGTAGTTTGATGGGATAGACTGCCGTGAATCCCCTGTATTTTGTAGAAACGATGGGTATGTCGACGTGTATTCCCTCGATGTATACAAGTACGAGTATGACACCAATGGTTAGCGAAAGCCCGAATATGCTTGGAAGCTGGCCTGACCTAAAGAACGCGTCGGCTCCGTGGCCCGCCATCGTGGCGTCTATCGAGAATGGCAGGATGCCGATGGGTCCGTCGCCTGCAGGCAGCGGACTGAATACACTCCATAGTATTGTTTGCGCAATACCTGCCATGATGAAAAGACTAAGACCGGAACCAATACCCCAGCCCTTTTGAACAAGCTCATCTAGCAGCATCACTATGACGCTTGCCCCTACAAGCTGGGCAATGACTATGGGGATTATTTGTGGACCTGCAACCAGCGGTCCGTAAACGCTTATTCCGTAAAGTGTACCTTCAGCGACTATGACGATTATCGTTACTATCTTGGTCGCAGACGTAAACAGCGACCGGTCATCAGGATTCTTGAAATCAAGACGTATGAGATCCGAACCCTTCAACAGCTGCATAAGCAAGCCTGCCGTGACTATGGGGCCAATTCCCAGCTCCATCAGGGTGCCTTGCTGTGCTGCAAAGATGACTCTGGCAAATGCCAGAAAGTCAAATCTCGGGCTGTTTGTAACGCCGTATAGTTCGATCTGACCCATTATCAGGTAGGCTAAAAGCGCGATACCCGTCCATGCAAACTTTTCAGTAAGAGATATTTTCTTCTTTGGTTTGGGAACCTGGGGAACGTACCCGGAAACTGCTCTGATGGCGCGCCTTAGGACGCTCTCATTGGACGTCGTGTTCATCCGAAATAACCTCGCCGCCTGCAGCCTCGATCTTGGCCTTGGCGTTTTCTGATATCTTGGCTACTTTGATCGTATATGCGCCGCTGATCTTGCCACCGCCAAGCAGTTTGTCATAGCCCAACACGTTGAGGTCTAAAACTACTTTGCCGCTTTCATCGGCCTTGCCGTGCTTGGTAAAGACCGAGTCGAGGTCTCTTATGTTGAGCCACCTGTTCACGACATTACGGTTAAATGAATTAAACGGATCGTGGCCAAAGTGATCGGGTTCTTCTATTACCGTTCTTATCCAAAAGTGCTTGTGCTTTCCAGCACCGCCAATTCCTCCCCTTCCACCTGCCTGTCTGTGCTGGCCTACTTGACCCCAGCCGCAGTACCTGCTTCCACGTTGTCTTCTGCTTTTCCTAAATCTGGTCGCCATAATTCTCACTGTTATGCTGGAATTGATTCACGTTTGCGGACACCTTAATTAAGTCTTACTAGAGCATCCTTTTCACGATCTCGGCCAGCTCTTTGTCGTCGCCGAGAACGCCTTCCTGCGAGTACTGTGTCTTTGTTCTCCTCTTGAAGCCTCCCTTTGGTGGGCTAAGTGCAAACCATGGTTTGATGCTCTCTAGTTTTGATAACGCAACTTTGTTGTCTGCTATGGCTGCTGCCAAGTCGTCAACACTTGCATATTCTTTGGGAAGATCTTCCTTGGTCAGGGGCTTGTAACCTGCCTTCCTGCCTCTTTTTTCAAGCAGCTCTTTTACAACGGCCGCGTCTGCCTTTGTCCAGGCCACTACTTCCTTGACCTTTCTTAGCATTCCCAGATTCTCTGGAGTCTCTGGAACTATTGTTGCACGGAAACGCCTGTCAAGGTTCAAGTTGTCCAGCGTGGTCTTGGCCCACTGTGGAATGTTAACCGTCCCTTTTATTCTGACTACGAGATATGCCATAACCATCAACCTACGCTGTACGTACTCCGCAGCGCGTTAAAGATCGCCTTGGTGGTAGACGACATGGTGTTGGTGGAGCCAAAAGTCTTTGTCCAGGCGTCCTTTAGGCCCGCCAGCTTGAGCAGGCTTCTGATGTTTTCTCCAGCCACCAGTCCTAAGCCTCTTGGACCCGGGAGGATCTCGATGGTAACGCTGCCGCCCTTTCCACTGACTTTGAAGGGCACAGAGTGGTGCTGACTGCATCTGCACTCCCAGCTACCGCAACCCAGCTTTACCGGAATAACGTTAAGGTAAGCAGCATTGGTGGCCTTGTCAATTGCAAGACGCATCTGGGACGCCTTGCCCTTTCCTATACCAAACCAGCCGGCCTCGTTTCCGACGGCCACAACGGCGTTAAACCGCGTCATCTCTCCGGCGTCGGTCTGCTTTTGCACAATGCCGACGTGGACAACCTGGCTCTTGATATCCGGAAGCAGGTGCTTTACTATTTCTGACTCTTGTATTCTAAGACCGTTTTCATAGATCTGTTCTATGGAGTTAATCTTGCCGCTTAGGACCATCTGACCAAGCGTGGTACGCGGCTTCCATTCTACCTGTTGCTGACCTGTACTCATTTCTTTTTGCCTCCTTTCTCACTCTTTTCCTTTGATTCCTTCTTTGGTGCCTTTTCCTTTGCACCTTTATCTTTTTCCTTTTCCTTGGGCGCCTTCTTTGCAAAGGGCTTGCCGGAAATCTTTTGAGCTATCTCTTCAAAGTGTGATGGATAGTCCTCTGGCTTCAGGCCGTTCTTGAGAAGCGCAGAGAATCTGGAATTGTATTTCTCTTGGTCCTCCTTGAGCGTGGCGGCGTAATCTGCAATGTGCTTGCCGGTTATCCTGACGTCTTCTGGAAGGGACTCTTCGGAAACCGGTATGTTGACGCCTGCGTTAACCAGACCTCGGATGCATGCGGCCACCCTGCTGGTGAACTTGTACATGCCCAGATAAATCACGGCCTTGGGTGTGCCTTTTTCAAGAACTTTCTTGCCTAGAAGAAGGCCTGTCAGATAGCATGCCGGCAGATTGTTGAGCGCGCCTTTCCATCCGTGCTTGACCAGCTCCCTGCTGTGGGCAGAGGCGACGACAACATCGCCGGTAGGAGTTGGCTTGAGCAGCTGTGCAAAAATGTTCTGATCGGTAACCTTGATGGTCACAAATGAGTGTCTGCCAATAAGGACAGCAGCTCTTCTACGATAATTGGTCTTGTCTGATCTAATTCTCTTTAGAGTACGAACATAAGTCAACAAATATCACCATTGATTCCATTAACGATTGGAGTGCAAAAAATGAAAAGCCCTTATAAACGTTGACAGGGTACTCACTTGCCTCTCTGCGCCCTTATTGCAATAGACGCGGCAAACGCTCCGGCACCTACGCCGTTGTCGATGTTGACCACTGCAAGGCCAAGGGTGCAGCTCTGCAGCATTGAAGCAAGGGCCGCAACGCCGTTGGAGCCAAAGCCATAGCCCACCGACGTTGGAACGCCTATGACCGGGACATTGACCATCGACGTGACAACGGAGGCCAGCGCGCCTTCCATGCCTGCAACTACCACTATCGCGCCTACCTTTTCAGACATCAGTTGCTTTAACGCCGGAAATATCCTGTGCATGCCGGCAACCCCTACGTCGTAGCTGGTGATGACCTGGCAGCCCATGGCTTGAGCAACCAGTCTGGCTTCCTCTGCAACGCCAATGTCGGAGGTTCCAGCGGCTACTATGCCTATCTTACCTGCCTTTCTGTTCTTGGCAGGTCCGTTTGATACAAGTATCGTTGTGCTGTTCTTGCCTGCCTCTACTTCAAAGCCGTCTTTTTCCAGGCTCTTGATGATTCTGGAAAGATCGCGCTTTTTTATCCTGCTCACCACCGTCTGGCCGTTTCTTTTGACGGCTGCCGCGGCGATCCTTTGGATGTCCTTGTACTCCTTGTGCTCCGCGTAGATTATCTCCGGCAGGCCCTTTCTTCTCTCCCTGCCCACATCCAGCTTGGCGATGCCCTCGACATGCTCCACAGCGTGGATGGAGATCTCTTTTTCCACCTCATCGATGCTGAGGGCTCCGCGCGCAAACCTGTCAAGGATAGTACGAAGATCCATCGTTTAAAAGTCATTAAAGAAAAGAGGATAAAAGGTTTGGTCTAGACCGGGAGAGCCTTGATGGCCTCTTGTACGCTTGCGACTCCCTTGTTGAAGACATCCTGCTCAAAGCTATCAAGCTTGAGCTCGATTACCTTCTCGACTCCACCTGCGCCAATAACGGCTGGAACGCCGATGCAGAGATCAGACACGCCGTACTCTCCTTCCAGGTAAGCAGAGACCGGGATCACCGTCTTTTTGTCCTTGACCATGGACTCTATCATGGTGGCCACGGCATTACCAGGGGCGTATACCGTCGCGCCCTTCAACGCGATTACCTCGGCAGCCACCTTCCTTGTCTTTTCAAAGATCTCCATGGATTTTTCCTTGGAGATAAAGTCATGAAGCGGGATGCCTCCAACCGAAGAGTATCGGGTAAGGGGGAGCATATTCTCGCCATGCTCGCTTATCACCATGGCCTGAATGGAGTCGCGAGACATGCCGGTCGCTTCCTGAATGAAGCTTTTGAACCTGGAAAGATCAAGCATGCCACCCATTCCCATGACCTTGTTCTTCTGGGTACCTATGGTTTTTAGTGCAAGGTACGTCATCGGGTCCAGTGGATTGGTGACAACGATTATCTTGGCATCCTTGGCATACGTGGATATCTTTGAAGCAACGTCCTTGACTATTCCTGCGTTGATCTTCAAAAGATCCATTCTGGTCATGCCCGGCTTTCTTCCGACGCCGGCCACAAGAACAATGTAGTCAGAGCCGCGCATGTCTTCGTAGTTGTTTGAGCCTCTCGCTATGGAGTCAGAACCCCGCTCTGATAGCTGGTGGTTGATGTCCATGGCCTCGCCCTGCGGAAGGCCCTGAACTATATCCAGAAGAAGCAGGTCGTCAAGCTCTCTCAGACCGCAATTGAGTGCAGCAGAAGCGCCAACTTTGCCAGATCCAATTATGGTTATAGTCATTTGGACATGCTAGAACGCGGGATTATTTATAAACCTACAAACGGAA
>JBBISN010000050.1:0-12122 GCA_037441265.1 Nitrososphaera sp.
GTGATTGGCATGGTCTTGATGATGCCCTTGATTTCAGACATGGCCTTTGTCTCGTACTTTTGGCTTATCGCGCCGCTGGCAAAGAACATCAGCGGCTTTGCAATAGCGTGGTTTATGATGTGAAGCAATGCGCCGTATATGCCTACAAACCCTCCAAAACCCATGGCCAGGGAGACTATTCCCATGTGCTCAACGCTGGAATAGGCCAGCATACGCTTCATGTCTTTCTGGAAGTATATCGATGCCGCCGCTATGCCTACAGACACGGCTCCCAGAATTACCAGCAGCTGGCTTGAGAATTCTGCACCTACCGTTCCAGATGTTATTATGTGAAACCGCAGGATGCCGTAGATGGAGCAGTTGAGCAGGACGCCGGACAGCAGCGCGCTCACGGGTGTTGGAGCCTCGCTGTGCGCGTCGGGAAGCCATGTGTGCATCGGGGCCAGACCCGCCTTTGTCCCAAAGCCGACCAGGATGAAGATGAATGCTATCTTGATTATGTCCGGGTTGAGCAGCTTGGAGTTGGCAACCATGTCCGTCCAGTTCATGGCTGTGCCAGACTCCGCTCCGGCTGAGGCCGCGGTGACGTTGGCGTAGTAAAAGAAGACGACGCCAAATAGCGCAAACGACAGGCCCACCGTCGCGATTATCAGGTACTTCCACGCCGCCTCGATGGCGCTCTCCTTTGTGTAGAGCATTATCAGCAGGACGGAAACCAGCGTTGTTGCCTCTATTGCCACCCACATTACGCCCATATTGTTTGACACAGGCACCAGCAGCATCGTCAGAAGGAAGACGTTGAATCCCTGGTAGTACCTTATGATGTGTTTGTCGTCCACCAGGCCGTGCTCATACTGCCTTCCCATATAGTTGACCGAATATAGCGCGGAGATAAAGCCCACCCCGGCTATGGGAAGCATGATAACCGCACCAAAGGCGTCAAGGAGGAACAGCTCGCCAAAAGCAGAGATCTTCTTTTCGACAATCACGTCTCCAACAAGGGACATTGCCTGTACCAGTATCAGCGACGTCGATGCGACGGTTATCAGCTCCACGATCCTTTTTTTGCGGAAAAGCGTGACCAGAATCGCCGCTGCCACAGGCGTCAGAAGTAGGGAAAATATCAGCATGCTTGACAGGGTTGGAAAGGCAGCCAGTGTCATCAGGGTCCACTCAGCCATTCTCAATCATCCCTTAGCCGCTCAAGGCTGCCAATGTCCAGGGTGTCAAACGTCTGGCTTATCCTGAAAAGCAGCACAGCAGAGATAATGACGCCTACCAGGATGTCTGCGAATATGCCTATCTCTATGATCAGCGAAACGCCGTGCGTGAGCGCCGTGGTAAACAGAAAGAGCCCGTTCTCTATTATCAGCAGCCCGACTACCTGGTTGAGGGCCATCCTCCTGCTCACCATGACAAAGAGCCCTATGAAAAAGAGGGCAAGGGACACCGGCAGGTATGTCACGGCCACCCGGTCCAGAGTTGATGAAGAAAGTATCTGCTGGGTCAGGATGTATGATAGTGCGACTAGCAGCGCGGAGATCAGCACGGACATCCTCAGACTGACGTACGGGTTCGTTTCTATCTTGAACTCGCCTTTGATCTTCTTGGTGACCCTGACAAGCACCTTTGGAATTATTATCGCCTTTATTACCAGCGTCAGGCCCGCTGCCACGTAGATCTCCCATATTCCTGTAAAGTAGGCAATCACGGCAGTCACGCCGGCCAGAACCACGGTCTGGTAACGGTAGGCGCTCAGCCAGTCCATGAAGCCCCTTCTCACGACCACTGCAAACGTCGCTATCAGGAGTCCCGCAGATGAAAGCGTCAGTATGTCAGGTGATGGAATTTGCATAGCCATTTACTCCTACAAGTAGTGGAAGATCACACCTATCATCGAGCTGGCAATGGCCATGGTAAGAAGGTCTGGCAATCTAAAGAGCCTCCATTTGGCGACCCTTGTTTCCACGAATGCCACCAGCACGGCAAGAAGCACGACCTTTGCTACAAATGTGCCGGCGCCTACCGCAGCCGACCAGACAGAGCTCAGGCTTGATGGCATGCCCGCAGGAACAAACAGGTTCACCAAAAGCGCGAAGAGGATGAGCTGCTTTATGGACTGCGACCACTGGATCATTGCGAGGCTTTTTCCAGAGTATTCAAGCACCATCGCCTCGTGAACCATGGTGAGCTCAAGGTGCGTCGCCGGGTTGTCAAACGGCAGTCGGCCGGCCTCTGCAAGTATGACTATGAAGATGGCTATCAGGCCAAAGAGCATGCTTGGTGCTATGACAATGCCAACCGACTGGGCAGCTGCTCCAACCAGAGCGGTGAGGTTGGTTCCGCCAAGTGTGAGGGACACGACAAATACTGTCAAAAAGAGTGCAGGCTCGACCAGTGAAGATATCATCATCTCCCTGCTGCTCCCAAGGCCTCCAAACGCACTTGCGACATCAAGCCCCGCCAGCATCATAAAAAAGCGCGCCAGTCCGAACAGCCCTAGCACGACTAGGATGTCCCCGGCTAGGCTGAAGGGGCTGAAGGGCACAAACGCCGGCACAAAGAGCGCCGCGGTCATGATTGCCACCATCATCACCCAGGGGGCAGCGCGGAAGAGCCACGAGCTCTGATCGGAGACGACCTCGTCCTTTTTCAAGAGCTTGAACAGGTCATAGTACGGTTGTAAGATGCTGGCTCCCATTCTCTTCTGCGTCCTAGCCTTTACCTTTCTCATAATTCCGGTTATGAGAGGGGACAAAGCGATCATCGCGGCGGTCTGGGCCACGCCTATGATGATCCCTGTCAGCATCTCTGCGGCCGGCATTATGGTATCAACCTCACCAGAAGCAAGAGCAGGATGAGTGTTATCATGATGTAAAGCAGGTACGCGTTGACCTTGCCGGTCTGTATCTTGCGTATCTTGTCAAAGAAGGCTATGGCAGCGCCAACAACAGAAGAATAGAGCTTGTCCTCAAAGATGTCCGTGGTTTCAGATTTTATCGAGATCGATTTCTTGATGTACTGGTTCGAGTCGGAATAGTGTTCCTTGTTTATGCTTGTGCGGGGCTTGTAGAGCGTCCTAAAGACCGTGCGAATGGGCTGTGAGAGCGAGGCGGCCGTGTACTCCATCCTCTCATTCAGGTCGCCAAATCCGCAGTCCCAGGTGCTGTATACCTTTCTTGCCGTCTTCCTTCCACGGCCTGCTGCGATTACAAAACCAATGACCCCGGCAGACACCGAACCCATCATGATTGCCACGGCCGGCATGGACATGCTGCTGACCGCGCTGATGCCGTCGAGACTGTACGGCACAGTCAGGTAGCTGAATGGAGATGCTGCGCTCACTAATTGCGGGTCCAGGCCAAACGACGAAGCTATAATTCCTGTCGCCACAAACGGCAGGATTCCAAAGACCGCGCACATGGCCGCGGCTATGCCCATTCCTGCAAGCATTGTCTTTGGGACTTCCCTTGCATGCTCCGCTGCCTTTGATCTGGGTCTTGAAAGAAAAGAGATGCCGAACATCTTGACGAAAGTGGCAAGGGCTATCCCCGCAGTGAGGGCAAAGGCGATGCTTGCAAAGCTGATGGATATCTGCAGGGAGATGCTGGGCACCTGGTAGGAGGAAAGGAGGGCCTGCATCGTGAGCCACTCACTTACAAAGCCGTTAAGAGGAGGCAGACCGGAGATGGCAATGGCGCCTATAAGGAAGAACAATGCAGTCCACGGCATCTTCTTTATCAAACCGCCCATGTGCTCCATGTTTTTTGTGTGTGTGCGGAAAAGCACGGAGCCTGCACCCATGAAAAGCAGGCTCTTAAAGGCTGCATGGTTGAGCGAGTGGTACATGCTGGCCAGAAGCGCAAGGGCTGCAAGTGCCTTAAGGTTGAAAGACATGAAAACGACCGAAAGGCCCAGTCCGAGTACGATTATGCCCACGTTCTCTATGCTGCTGTAGGCAAGCGCACGCTTGATGTCCTTCTCTATTGCAGCATATAAAACGCCGATAAGTGAAGAAGCGGAGCCGGCCACCACCATCAGCATGCCCCACCACGCGGAATCAGGAGAGCTTGGAACCGCAAAGTCCAGCGTTACCCGTGCAAGTCCATAGATTGCCGTCTTTACCATCACGGCAGACATGAGGGCAGACACGTTGCTTGGAGCAGAAGGATGGGCTATCGGGAGCCAGACATGCAGCGGAACTAGGCCCGCCTTTGTGCCAAACCCGATCAATGCAAGTACGAAGGCTATGTCTCTGATGTACATCGGCATGGGCGATGCGGGGCTTCTGAACGAGTCAAAAGACAGGCTTCCCGTCTGGAAATACATGACCAGAAACGAACCCATGATGAACGCCGTGCCCAGATGCGTCATCACTATGTACGTCATGCCGGACTTGATGCTGCTCTCGCTTTCATGCTCGTAAATCACCAGGAAGAAAGAGACAAGGGACATTGCCTCCCAGAAGACAAGAAATGAAAACACGTTGTCCGATGCGGTGACAAGAAGCATGGACAGAACAAAGAGGTTGAACAGGAATCCCAGCGCCTTGATGCTGCGCTTCCCGTAATACTCGCTGCTGTAGCCTATCGAGAATATGGATACAGCTAGGGACGTCACTCCTATTATGAGCATAAAGAACGCGGACATGCCGTCCACAAAGAACTCCATTTTCAAAGAAGGTACGGGCGGAGCCAGTGGAGACGATATCGACAGATCGGATCCGGAAAGGATTACGGAAACCGCCAACGCTACGGCCAAAAGCGAACCCAGGGCCGCAGGCACGAATGAAGCAAAAGTGGCCTTTCTTTCTCCCCTGAAGACGAGTGGCAAAAGTGCGCCGGCTGCAAACAAGAGAACAGTTGCCGAGAAGAGAATCGAGTAACCGTCACCAACAATCAATGCCGTTTCTGACACCTTTTTTCTGTCCTTCCTGTTTTCTTATATCGCCACTTGCTGTTTTGCCAGTGCCAAATGTTGCCAGCCAGACATCATAAGCTCGTTTTGACAGCTCCGTCTGCCTTAGCGTGTTATTTAATTGTTATGTAAATATCATAAACCTGATTTTTCGGATTTTCAATATCAGAGAAATTCAAAAGGTAAATATGAAATCACGTCGCAGGGAAGCAACAGAGGCCTTTTGGACAACTGCTTTTAAGCGTTGAGGTAGAAATTACAGAGTTAAGCAGAATTCTGATATTTCCGAATTTTCGGAAAACTTAAAACCACGCAAGAGTCAACACACGTCGTTGCATCCTGTAAAGGCAAAGAACATCAAGACGTACATGACTCACTTTCCAGTTAAATCTTATCTTGAGGCAGACATACTTTCAAAGGAAACCACCTGGCGCATCATGGACTACATCAGGCAGGCGGGGGCCCAGGGCATCACTGCAGAAGACATCATAGAAAGAGAAAAGATACCGGCAAGCGTGGTGTATTCCACCCTCAAAGAACTTTACCGCCTCGAATACGTTTTCCTCTATCCTAGAGAGAAAAAAGGCCGTGGGGAGAGAAGGAAAAGGTTTGTGTGTGAAAGGAGCACGTGGGGCAAGTATGGCATAGACGAAGAATTTGATGCGGCATTGAAGGTGAGCGGGTTACTCGAGAGTATCACGGAAGAAATGCGGGTACCCATTATGAAGGCTTTTCGAGAGGCGTACGAACAGTTCAGCGCAAAGAAAGAACTCCAGAAATACATCCCCACCAAGCAGACCAACATTTGTCCAAACTGCCAGAGAAGCCATGAGGCCATGGAGTTCTTTTACGCGACGCTGCTCCGCACCATCGACCTCATGATAACGGAATCTGACGAGTTCAAGAAATTCCTCATCGATAGAGGATATGCAAGCGAAGAGTCATAGATTCTCTAGCAGATCTAGAAATTGTCGGTATAGGTAATACACGGTGGAATTATCTTTCTTTTTCCACCGCCGATATTGAACGTCAAACCCAGATCTCGAATTCTGGCACTTGCAACCCTATCGCATCACAAAAAGACCTTAAGCAAGATTGAGGTCATATAGATGAGGTCTGGCTGGCAAAACGACAGGGGCTACGAGAAGGAAAAGGACCGACGGTAGGGCTGCCTTTGAGAACGTTCCAGACGTTCTGCAACCGGCAAACTTTACAGTAGAGATAATCGGAGATGAAGACAAGCCTGTGGCAAATAGGACTTTTACCGTTGTCTTTCAAGACGGAAACCAGAAAGACTTTGACACAAATGATGAGGGAATGATCAGGATGGTCAAGCCGGGTGCCGAGTTTTCTTTGACCTCCGAGATTGATGGCGGTGGCAGCGAAGAAAACAAGTCTGAAAAATTCTACCGCTACAAGATGGAGTGATCGCCTGGCTTAAGTTGCTGGAGAAACAGAGGTGCGAGCTATCCACTTTGGAGGCCAAGGATGGTGCATGTAAAAATCCCTCAACTTTGACATGTCGTATCTGAACCAGTCATACATCCACTGGCAGTATGAATTTGCGACGTGATTCTCGTCCTTTCCATGCCTGACTATCTGATCGATCAGGTGTCCAACCATTATTCCGGACATCAAGCCCTTGAGCACGCCATGTGACGAGGCAGGATCCAAGACAAAGGATGCGTCGCCGGCGATAAAGTACCCTTTCCCGGCAGACAGGGGCACTATCCTCCATGTTACGTCCACTCCCCTTGTCCTTGACACGGGAGCAAGACCGTGAAACTCGGCCGGCATGTAACCTTGCTCAAGATGCCTCTTTTCAAAAAAGAGCTTTGTCCACTGGTAAAGTTGAGGCAGGACCCTTGCAGTCCAGGTCCAGCCGTCCTTGTCAGCAACTATGGCAGGCGCGCTGTCCCTGATGGGGCAGGACCCGCCGGCGTACCCGTGCCAGGCGATAAGCGGAGGAGAATGCTTTTCAATCTTCAGGTTTGCCTTTCTGGCAAGCCAGTGATCGCCTCCTGCCGCGTCTATCAAAAATGAAGAGTAGAGAGAACCTGCGGATGTTTCGATTCCAGTAATCCTGCTTCCGGCAACTAGCGGCCTTATCGCCCTGCAGGGCCTGAGAACATGGACTCCTTTTTCCCTTGCCCTGTTCAAAAGGATCTCATCGAAATCCTTTCTCCACGCCTGAAACCCCAGCCAGGGGCCGTCTGCGTCCTCCCCGAATTCTGAGAACCTGCGCTCATGGTTCCATTCTACCCAGTTTCCTTTGTGCCTCAGAAAACCGGCCGACAGGACGTCCTGTTCAACGTCCAGTTCGCCTAGGATCGATTGCACGCCGGGGTGAAGGGTTTCGCCGGGTCGTACCCGCGAAAAGGGCTGCTGCTCCTTTTCTACAAGCGTGACGGCCAGCCCGGCCTTGGCACATTTTATAGCGGCGGCCGATCCCGCGGGCCCGCCGCCTACGATCACGACACTTGGCCTAGAGCGAGGCATCTTTCCAGGGACTTGCCCCCTCTTTCTTTAGTATGGTGGTCTTGTTGCTGTCGTTGTCATAAAACGCAGGGTCCGTCGACTTGACACCTATGAACAGGGTCTTCTCTTCTGATATGCCGACGTGGAACTTGCCTATGATCGGGCTGCCGGCGCCATCCTTTGCGCGCTTGACGTCGCCTATCTTTATGATCTCAAACCTGTAAATTGTGCCGTCGATGCTGCTCACGCTGCTTTCCTTCAGAGCAGAAGACAGCTCTGGATCAGAGGTATTATCGATTTTGTTAAACGAAATAACTGCAAAGCTGGCTTTCTTTTCCCTGTCCGCGTCTATTTTGTCCTCTTTTTTCGGATCCTTTTCGCCCTTGACTCCAAGAGCCTGATAGACCTTGGCCATTGCCATGAGCCGTCTTATGTACTCCTCCGCGTCGATCTTGCCTGTCAGCGCCAGAGAGAATTTTTTCTTTACCGTATTCTGGACGTAATCGGTATGTGCAAGGCTCGTGTACTCTACCACCTTCGTGCTTCCTATTGTCTTTACCTTGGGGCCTTCAACTCCGTCCCATGACAGGTTGTTCTTGCTCCCCGGCTTGTTTCCTATCTCTTCGTCGGTGAGCGGAGACACGGTAAAGTTTTTCAGTTCAGGCTGCCTCGGCTCGAATTCTCGGGTAGCATCGGGAGAAACGGCAGGCCAGAACGTTGACAGAAAGGCGCATAACTTGGCGTCTTCAGGGAAGGGGCTGCCAAGCCCGTAGGCTGCCAGATGCTTGGCAGAGGTGGCCGGGTCCTTGTCTACGGTAACGTCCCAGCCGGGAGCATGTATGCCCGACGCTGCATCCGGCAGATGCGCATGGCGGCTGGTGGCCGGAAGCTTTAGGCTGATCTCTGGAAACGGCCGGTCTAAGGGAAGCGAAACTATGGCCGTCACGGTAACGTCTTTGCTGTCGAACTTGCCTGGGATTATCCGCAAGTTTGGTGCTGTCCGCTCGTCAGACAAGGGATCCGGCGTGCCCGTCGACCACATAGAGTTGCCCAATTCCCCGCGCAGCTTTTCCCAGAACTCCATTATCTCTATCTGGTCGCACGTCGGGAAAAAGTCAGGCGCCGTGACTATCGAATAGCAGGCGACCTTCTTTGTGCTACCTAGCTCTGGGCACTCCACCTCTATTATCCCGTCGCCGGCAAAATCCTTGTACATCTGGGCATCAAACCCCCCGTCAATGACGGCGCCGATGGCATTTTCAACCTCGTTGGGCCCCGGAACGGTTGGCGGAACCTTGTCACGTATATACGCGTACTCGGGAACGCTGCGAAACTCCTCCGGGGCCGTAAATTCAAGGGAGGACGAGAAAAGGTTGATCCTGTTCTTTGGGACATCCCTGCCGCCCGGCCCGGGCTTGGTTCTTGCATGGCCTCGCGTCGACGGAACAGAAAAAGTGAGAGTTTTTCCATCCACCTGGGCCTTTTCTACCAGCGAGCCGTGAGCCACCGGCACCATTAACCCTGTTCCAAAGTCCTTGTTTGAAGACCAGTCGGCTATGCCATCGGTGAACCTGAACGGCGGATCATTCAGCTTTCCCGCAAAGACCGGATACTTGGCCGGGTTGACTTCGCTGTCAGACTTGCCGACCTCGCCGTTGAGCATCTCGAAAATCTTTTTGAACTTTTCATTGACGTGCAGCGCCTTCAGGGTGACATGCAGGTCAAGCCCCTTGATGCACTGCTTGCCGCTGAAAAGCTTGTAGAGCGGAACCCAGAAATCAAGGTCTTTGTCCTTGGGGTCTTTATCCCTGAATCGCCGCGGGCCAAATGTCTTTTTGTCTCCTTTCCTCTTGACCGCAATGTATGCGGAATACCTTGCTGGCAGGACCCGGAACGCGTGCGCGTCTCCGTCGTCAAATGGAAGGAATCCGCGGTCTTTAGCGCTGTAAAGGGCGTCAGACGTTCCCACCCTCATAAGGCCAGTGCGAGAGAAGCAGACGTCGGCGTGCTTTCTGTGCACCGTCTCCCTTGCCGGCCGGTACTCCGAGGCGAAAACTGCCGCGGCAACTTCTTCGGAGGAGCTCACCTTGAATTTTTCCTTGATCTCGTCCAGTGTAAGGGGCTTTGAGCCATAGACGTAATTTTCCACTATTTCGATATCGGCAAGGGTGGGAAAGATCGGCAGATCATTTGAATTCTTGTCCTTTGTAACATTTGGCGATGCCAGCGCGTGGAAGAGCAGGCTCGCGGCAGGGTTGCAATGTTCTATCCCCCTCTTGCCGTCCGGCGAAAAATCTTCGAATCCCGGAATTTTTCTGCCGTCCTTTACCTTGGCAGGATCGAGTTCTTTTTCCAGCTCTGCCTTGAGATCCGGGGCAGAGATGTCCAGTCCAAATTCTAAAAGCAGCTCTTTCCAGCCGGGTTTTGACGAAAGGCGATCGCACACCTTCTTGACTTCGGTGATAAGGCCGCTGCTTGGAGCTGCAAGCTGCCCCACCAGTACAATTTTTGCTTCCTTTACATCTGCAGGATCCACCGGGATCTTGTTTTTCATTGCATCTGCCGTCGCGGTAATGAGAATGTGGTCGACCGTCAGCTCCTTTGGAGTCTGGTATAGGTCGTACCATTTTCCAACCATCTCCCTGTTCAGGGCATCGGAAGTTTCAGGCCCGACGAGCTTGTCGACAGCAAGCGGGTTTCCTTCCCAGTCTTTGTGAGTCTTCTGAAATTCTACCACGGCGTCGCCCGTAAGCGTGCCAAAGTCACCGTCCACCCCGTCATGGTTCTCCCCCGTGTCACCTAGGGGAAAATTCAGATCTCGGAGCATTGTCTGAAGATGTTTGACCAGCTCCTTTCTAGGGTCTCCGGCAGCAAGGGGCCCATCTCCATGAATTGGGTTTGGCTTTCCCGCGCCCGGGGCATTGCATAGTTTGCTGGCCGGCAACGGTCCAGGGTTATCTGGAAAGTCACCCATCTAGAGATTCATCATGCAAGAATCGGAAATACTTTTCTCCAATATTCATAGGGGCAATGACAAGTTTCTTAGGCTGATCATTTCCAGCATAAACCTGATGTTTCAGTTTGGGATGACTTTCTAAAAATTAATAACTATTGTTGATCATTTCTATATGTTGGATTCTCGAAATTTTCTGGCCGGCATGAACGTAACTGGAGATGATGTAAGGAGATCGCCGGAACAGGTCGTTGAATTGCTCAATCCAACACCGATAAGATGGCTGCGCATTCACACGCTACGGAATAGAACACTCGAAGAAAGGGGGCCGTCAGGCCACACCTATCTTGAGGGTATCGAGTACCTCTGTAAAAATGGGTACAACATTGTCGCGCCCATAGAGGTGGGCTATGCTGTAAATGTTGGTTCCATAGCCAGTCAGGATCTGGAAAAGTTTGTCGAAGATTCCTACCAAGAGTCATTCAAAGCCTCCAAGAAAATATCTGAAGTAACCCAGAAACATGATAGGCAGTTGATTTTCTGCATCGAAAACGAGATCGATGTCAAGTCGTGGATTTTGCAGGCCCTTCCAGGAATTGGATGGAGGGCACAATTTGATACCTGGGCCAAGCAGGCCATAGATTTTGATTTAAAATATAAAAGATTAAACAATATTCTTCAGGGGACGAAAGACGCGGATCCGGATGCAAAAACACTGGCAAATGTTGTTGCTGAAGACCTCAGGGTCTTTTTCAGCAGTTTTAGAGAAGAGATCGAACGCTATTCCAGCATCCTTGAGAAACAATCCATCCGGATAAAGGACATTCCTGATGAAGCCCTTGACTGGAAGGTTGAGCTCAAATACCTTACGAATAATCTTAAAGTCGATTATGTGGGCATTGATACGTACGCCAACTGGGTTCTCAAGTACCCGGTTTACGGACAAGAGACAGGAAGCAAAGTGAAGGAAGCGGCAGAGCTGACCGGCAAGCCCGTACTCAATGCAGAATTCGGGTATACCACTTACAGGACATTTGTAGAGAGGATCATTTTTCCCCTGCTGGGAAGGCCCTCCGCAAGTCAAATGCAACTGCAGTTCTTCAAGAATACTTTGTCTTCTATTGAGCAATCGCAGTCAATAGGCACTTTTCCCTGGGTTTTAATAACACATCCGGACCTGCCCGCCAACCCAAGGCAGGAGGCTTACTTTGGACTCTTCAAAATGCGTCAAGGCCAGCTAAACAAAGAGCCGGCCTTTGATTATTATGTCAACTGGTTGAGAAGAACACTCAGCTAAATGGGCGCGGCAATCTTGTTTTTGCGTCATTCTAAAATTTATCAGTCCAGATAAAATATCAAGCGCATTTGATCAATAATCATTATTCCTTTATTGTAATAAGCCGTTTTTATTTAAATACAAATAACACATTTGGATATGATACTACATGATCGATTCAAGCAAGATTTACGCTTGAGAAAATGAATAACGGAGATCCTGCTTACGGTACCTTGCAAAACTTTATGTTCTGAATAGTTCTACGGCTTTCAATCCTATCATAGTTCGATTCAAACTTTGCTTCGCGACGTAAATAACAAAGTCGTGCTACACTTTCAATCCTATCATAGTTCGATTCAAACAAAGAAGAATAAAAAGTGACAGGACATGGCCATTTTCTTTCAATCCTATCATAGTTCGATTCAAACGTTGTTTTCCCCGAACGAGGTGCGGGCTGGTATCACCTTTCAATCCTATCATAGTTCGATTCAAACTATT
>JBBISN010000051.1:0-11765 GCA_037441265.1 Nitrososphaera sp.
CCAGGTCAGGATGGCGTGGTCAACGCCGTTCTTGTAAAGGCCGGCCAGTAGCCTTCTTTTGTTCGTGATTTCGGAGTATTAGTAATTTAACAGAACTTGGGATGGTTGAGCATCTTAATTTGGAGAGAATGGTTAACTCGATAGCAAACTCATCGCCACATGGAGAAAAGTTAACCTTCATCTCTACTAAGTGCAATTATGGGCTCTAAAACTGGGGCACCGCAAAGCCTGTGGGTTATAACGTTCAATGTCCTTGTACTAATTGTCAGATACAATTTCAATATCACAACAAGCACAATCTTGTCCTTTATACCTCTTATAGACTGTAGACACTGCTAAACCTTCTACCCCACTCCAAGTTAATAGGTGGATGCTCGGATTTGCGTACAGGTTAAACTGGATCGTAACTTGTTTTGATTAGGCAAAATATATTCATTAACCAGCTTTCGTAACGATAGTGTAGTTCCTGCATATTCTTCAGACTTAATTTGTCTGACTAGATTCTTACTCTAGTTCTATTGCGTAATTCAACTTGAGTGTACAAATCAGCGACGTTATGGTGTTCCAAGGTCACTACCACAGAGTACTTTTGGATATGTTGCAGATCCTTTAGCCAACGATTCTGACAAACAACAACTAGGACAAGTGGAAATTCTGAGTTGATTTTAGGTTTATTCTTGAAGTAAGCTGTTCCTTTCTGATGAACGCCTTTCTTTCTAATATTTACGCCAGGATAAAGGCGGATCTCTGACTTCTCGATCTTTTTCGGTACTATGCCTTCATCTTCCCCATTGACATCAGAATTCTCCAGAATTCTCGGTGTCATGGGCAAGTGATCATATTCTCTCTTTATCTCATCGATCGACTTGTTCTTGAATAGGTGCGCTTCCATCGTAACACCCAGATAATCCATCCTGCGGCGATTCACCGGAGGATCGAATACTAAAGTGACATCGATGTGTCTATCGCCTTTGGTTTGGACAAAAGACTCTGTCAAGGGGATCGCAAAGCAATTGACTCGATTCAGTGGAATCGTACCGTCATGAACTAGTAGGACTCTTGTCCACTCTGAATACAATGACTTTTCTAAATCGGGTTTGCCGTACCCATAGACATTAAGCAATTTAGTCGCCCCATCCGCCTTACCATTTATCTTAAGCTTCGAAAGGTAACCCGGTCTGTTAGTCGGAATGGTGCTTGATGAGAGCAGTAGTGCTTTGATGAAGTTATTTGAACGAGAAGGATATTTGTTTTTCAATCTTGCCAGATAACTGGAGATCGTAGGGGTCGAAAAACTAGTTCCGCCATCGTGCAAGTTAAAGAGTCGACCCTTACTGCTCCAATCTGGATCAAGAACTACTACATCATGTCCATTTCCTCCAGCGTATTCAACTAACTCAGGTTTAATCATCCCTCGCAGACCGGGGCCGACTCGCGTGAATGGGGATGGATAACTGACTATGGTCTTATCATTTCTGTGAGTATATTTGGAAACTGAGCCCACGGTTAATGCAAGCGCCGCGGAAGCTGGATCAATTATGCGCAGTTTTTCGTTCTTATAAAAGAAATCAGGATAAACCTCGGAGCCAGAACGGTCATGGTCGTTATTCCCTGCAGATACTACAAAGATCACATCATATTCTAACGCAAGTTCATCAATGAGCGATGCTAAGATGAATTGCCTTACGCCGGGTAACAGTTTGTTCGAGGTATTTCCAAGAGAAAGATTGACAATCTTGCATTTTGGATCCTTTTCTATGATTTTTGTAACAGCATTCTGCAGTTGTCTTTCTAGAAGTTCTTTCTCTGCAAATCTCGCATAACCATCACCGCCCTTAAACATAATCTTTGCTGAATGTATCCAGACCTCTTGTTTGAAACGTTTGTTAATAAGACAATCTTCAATATCTCCATAGAGCGCAAAACCGGCAACCATCGTCCCATGGCCTACATCGTCGAAAGGTTTGCCATCAACTATCGTTCCATCATCTGTTCCATGTGCTGATTCACTTGCCAGAGCGTCTTTCAATAACGGGTGATACCTCACCCCCGAATCAGCGACAAGTATTGAGTGTGCTTCTTTCGGAGGAGGTCTTCCGGACTTACATCTTCTAATTCGGCGGTAAGGAAGCTCTCAATTTTTATTCTTGGTGGTCTGTCAACATGCGACACCTCGAACAACTCCAATAGCATTTCAGTTGCGGCTCTACTTGCTTCTACTCGGACGATGCAGTAACTGTCAGAGTTCATGTAGTCGAGTACTCTTCCCCCTTTAGACTTGAGAAGATTGTTGAACGGCCCCGTCACAAATGGTGTGACCTTGCTTTCTTCCATCGGCCACAGTTCCACATCCAAGTATGCCACTTCTATTTCACCGACGGGTTTCTCCCTTAGAAACTGCCCCATTTTTTCCTCCTTGGGAATGCGTCCAATACTTTCTATTGCGTCTATGAAAGTAGGCTTATCTGATGAGACATGGTTTTCCAGTTTTTGACGGAATTTGATAGCTTGGATATCATCGGAGAAGACAACCCAATAGCCCATCTTATCAGGAGAGGCAAAAATCGTGTGCATGCCGGCGGCGCGCAGCTCGGATCTAAACGTTTCGTCAAATATTCCTTGTTTAGGATCGACTTTAATCTTGAAAATCAAGCGAGGTTCGAAGTATTCTTTCAATCGTTGACGTTGAGCAACGATGGATTCTTTCAAACCGTCAAGCTTCTTGATTTGCGTTTGGTAGAACTCTTGTTTGTTTCTGTTAGCAGGTAGGTATCCTCCACCCCCTGGTCTCGTCTTTCTTGGTGGAACTTCAGACTCGATATTTAGAAATAGGTGTTCATGTCTTTCCATTTTGCGACATTCCCTTTGCAATCAGCGCCATCCTGCGCTTTTGGTGTGCAATTGCCCAAAGAACATCTTCTCTATTAACCTCCTCCCTGCCTCTTAGTACGCTCCTTCTTAACGCCTCGCCGCAAACTTGGGCCACATCTGCCGCGGAAAAATTTTCTGTCAGCGAGCTTAGCTCTGCAAGGGAAATATCCTCAGACCTTCGCAGAACACGAAGATACTTTTTGAAAAGCAGCTCTCGTGAGGCGCTATCCGGCAGGCCAAAGAAAACTACATCATCAAACCTTCGCCAAATCGCAGTATCAAGAAGGTATTCATGATTAGTTGCTGCGATGATTATGCTCTCTCCTTGAAAACCATCCAGCATTTGCATGAAATTATTCACTACTCTTTTGACTTCGCCATGTTCGTGTGGGTCGTCTCTTTTCTTTCCAACAATATCAAATTCATCAAAGAGTACAACCCATTTTCCGTTCTCTATGAAATTGAAAATTCTTCTAAGATTGGTCGCCGTTTCGCCTAGGTACGATGAAACGATGGAATCGAACCGTACGTGGATCAAAGGATAGCCCATCACATTGCTTATTATTTTCGCGGTCAGTGTTTTGCCTGTGCCAGGGGGGCCACAGAACAGAATCTTCTGTTTTGGCTTCAACCCGTATTGCATTAGCCGATCAGACATCTTATTTTCGGATATAATTGTCTCAAGTCGTTCTCGAATTTCCGGTTTAACAACAAGATCATCAAAATTATAATACTCATTGATAATTTGCATGAGGGGAAAGCCCTTTTCTCTATCGGTCGGTATTGAGATAGCATCCTTTGTGATGTTTTTATTGTCTTTTTTGACATTCCTTTGGTGGACCCGCTTCTTCACACCATCCCTGTTAAACGTTACTTGACCACTCGTTGTTTCATCGACCGGGGCGCCCACGGTAGGTCTTAAAGTCTAGTATTATATTAATGAATTTGATCCGGGTATTTAGGTGTCAGATATTCTATCGGCAACGGCAGCTTCAGCAGTGCAGACTTGTCTTCCGCCTCAATTTATTAATAAGACTCCAAGACAGATCGTCATAATTGAAGGACTACGACCATGTCATCCTCTGGCTGGACTACTTTAACAAGAACCTGAGGCGCAGCCAGGGTCGCAAGGTCAAGCGCGACCAGGCCATATTTGACCCAACCATCCAGGAACTGGTCGAAGCAGTCAAGACCGCCGGCTTTCAGCTGGCCGACGACGCCATAAACGACCATGCAAGGTTTCCGCGCCGGTCCTTTGTCAAGTCCGGGTACGTCATGATAGCAAAAAAAGAGGGCACAAAAAAATCGGCAGTACTGGACAACATAGCTGAAAGGATGTTGCAGAAGCGGAGCCGCCAGAAGGCCGGAAAGAAGTAGCTAACAAGAACGATTCGCCTCTTGACAATCGACGTACCAGGATCACTTAGTTCATTTGGGATTGTTCTTCTAGTAGTCATTCAGGCGGAGCTATCCATCACCCGACTCGGGCTTATCGCTTTGACGAGATAACGCAATAAATATGGGCAGAATTTCGATCCTTCCAATTATCATAAGTACTCCAAGTAAGAACTTTGGGACAGCTGGAAGATCGGGCGTTAAAACTTTTGGCGAGTCTCCTGTTGTCGTAATTGCTGATACGCTTTCAACCAAGGCATCGACAAAGCTGTACTCGTAATTGCTCAAAACCAGTGCCACAAGAAGCGAGGATATTATAAACAAAGAGGCAATCAGTGAATGCATGATAATCTCTGAAACATCAAGAATATTACCATCAATTTTTATCTGCGGGACTTGCCTTGTTAGAAAGATTTGCGGCATCGCCAGCAAAACCTTTCCAAGGATATAGAACCTTAAAACTCGGATACCGCCACCAATGGAGAATGCACACGGACCAATTATCATTGCCAGCACCAAAATCATTTTCCCGGTGTCCCCCATCAGGTCAAAATTTACTACGTTCAGGCCCACATTGCTTGAAAAATCCACGGTATGGAAAAATGCGCGAAACGGTGACACGCCGGTCGCACTCCAAAAGGCGATAGAGATAACGACAAGAATAGCCAGATAGAGTTTCATTTCCGTATCCAAAATATGTCTCCAATTCTGGTTGGAAGATGACGAGACAGACGTTTTCTGATTTCTTCTAAAAAGCACCTTCCAGATTTTGAAGCAAGAAAGTAATTTGAAATGAAATACAAAACTGAACGCAGAGAACAACATCATTACAGTAATAGTGATAACCATGGGCATTGGAAGCGTCAATGCATTAACAATGGTCAACCCAGTTGTAGAGAAGACCGTAAATACCGTATGAAATGCCGTGAAAGGATCCATACCCTGAAACATCAGAACTGCAGAGAAAAACAAAGTGTAGATTCCGTAGATGAGAAGAACAAGGACAAACGAACTTTTTTGGCCTCTTGCAATCTTTTCTATACCCAGAACTTTGCCGTACCGGAAGAGCACTTCACTTGGGTATAGATAGGCAAGTACAATGAATATGATGCCGATACCTCCGACCCATTCGTTTATGCCTCTTGCCAGGATCATTGATTTTGGCAGAGTAGAAATTGTTTTTTCTTGAAGAGTAAGACCGGTTGTGGAAGTTGCAGAGGAGGTTTCAAACCAGCTGTTGAATAGCTGGTCAAGAATGCTTCCACCAAAGACTCCAAGATAAAGATAAGGTATAGTGTGTATCAAGGGCACGAGAACATAAAACAGGACTAACAGCACGCTTGATTGCTTCAAGTTCAACGTTTTCCTTTCACTAAATGCATTAAGTGGAAATCCCAGGGCAAAGAAAACTAACGAAGTGATAAGAAGCGCTGTTGCCGCGCTCAATTCGTTAGAGTAAAAAGCATAAAAAATTGAGGGCAAGATAAAATATCCAGAGATTTGAAAGAGAAACCCCAAATTTGCTATAACTGGTCTAGCGTTTGCAGGTGGACCCACGGGCGATTATCTTACATTTCTCTGTCTTTAAAACACATAGCTTTAGTCGGGGCACAGAACGATGAACTATCGTTTGTGTCGCCCATGACTACAAATCTTCCGGTATTGGTAATAGTTTTCTACGCAGCCGATCGCGACCTGAAATCTTTTATCAACAAACTAAACAAATTTGACAGAAGCTTATGATAGCAAGCTTGTAACATGGACATGGTACCGAAGTTGGGGGAGGTTGGGGAAGTAATGCATCTGGCAAAGAGTGGTAGGCTAATAGTTAAACTGAGCGCGGCCGGACAGAACATCCGCGCCGGCGAGATACTGGTTGATTCTTCTGGACGTCGCGTGGGCAAGGTTTCCGAGCTGATAGGGCCGGTCAGCGCGCCCTACGCGTCGGTGATTCCCATGACCGACAGGACCGCAAGGCTGGTGGGCGAAAAGGTGTTTTCTGCCGGCCAGGCTAGGCCAAAGCCCAAGGAGAGGCGCAGGAAATGACTTCGACAGAGTACTGCACGCAATGCCCGGAATGCGCGGCAAACCTCATCCAGGACTACAGCAAGGGCGAGTTCATCTGCGAGCGCTGCGGCTGCGTGGTGATGGACGAGGCCCCGGATTACGGCCGCGAGTCCAATTCCACGGATTTTGAGGAAAAGTCTAAAAACACCCGGGCCAGCGGCTCTACCAGCGTGGCCATGCACGACTATGGCCTGCGCACCGAGATAGCCGCCGGCTCCCGGGACTATGCCGGCAAGTCCATAGACTACCACATGGCCGAGCAGATGAACAGCATCCGCAAGTGGCACATGAGGAGCAGGATTGTCTCGCCCCATGAGCGCAGGCTTTCAAACGTACTTTCAAAGATAAACGAGATATGCGCCGTTATGTCGCTTCCAAAACTTCTTGTCGAGACGGCGGCCATGCTTTACCGGAACTATGAGAACAAGCAGGAGGCCAAGGGCAAGTCCATCGTCTGCATCGCTTCTGCCGCGATATACCTTGCGTGCAAAAAATGCCATGTAGTCAGGTCCCTTGAGGAGATAGTCGAGGCCGCCGGCGTCACCGACCAGGACCGGTCCAACGTCAAACTTGCCTCAAAATACTACCGGATGATGGTCATGGAACTTGGCGCCTTTACCGAGCAGCCGGTTGTCCAGGCCCAGCCGCAGGCCATGTCGGCCACGGCCATCGACCAGTATATCTCAAAACTCTGCAACATGGCCAAGATAGACACCAAAATAGAGAGGCTGGCAATAGACATCGCGCACAAGGCAAACGACAACATGCTGGCCGACGGCAAGGTTCCAAACGGCCTTGCGGCAGCCTACATTTACATCGCGTCCATACTCCTAGACGTCAACATACTGCAGCGGGATGTTTCAAGCCTTTCTGGCCTGACAGAGGTAACCATCAGAAACCGGTGCAAGGACATACTCACCTGCTTTAGGCTAACCGTCACCGTCAGGCCGCCGGCAAGGCCGACACTTGCCTAGATTTTTGTCCTTTTCTTAACACTACTGCCCTTTTTTTCCTAATTATTTAAATAATATGCACCGCATTTAACTGGTATGCTTTGCAGGGCCTGCGGAGGAGAGATGGTATCAACAGAGTACTGCTCCCTTTGCAACGAGGCCGTGCTGTGGAAGTGCCCCACCTGCAACAAGGAAAACGACCGGTCGGTGCACACCTATCACCGGTTGCCCGATCAGAACTGATTGTCTGTCAGCCCCTCCATTATCTTGTCTATGTACGGGCCGGGTTCCTGCCCGGGGTGCTGTATCTCCACGGCCCTTGAAATGTACTGCACGGCCAAGTCATGGTCTCCGTTCTTTAGCGCCACGGTCCCAAGGCCGATGTACGCGTAGGGGTTGCTTTCATTCAGCTGCAGGGCCCGCTGGTATTCCTGCACGGCCTTTTGATAGTCGCCTTCCGCAAAACTTGTCCTGCCGGAAGAGACAAAGACGTTTGAGGCCATGGCCTTTGTTATGGTGCTGCTGGAAACCCAGACCTGGCCGCTGGGGTCAAACCGCAGCGCCGGCGTTACCTGCGCCATCATTTTGTCTACCATAACCCTGGCCTGGGGCACCTCGCCAAGGTACAGGTGGATCTCTGTGACGCCCAGCTCTGCAAGCAGCGAAACGTCCGGGTAGCCGGCAATCAGGACGCCGTAGATCTTTCTTGCACAGTCAAGGTCCTTGTGTTCCGTGTCCCGTATGTTGTTGGCGATGCCAAGGGCTGCAAGCTCGTTGCCGCCATCCTGTTTGAGGACCGCGGCATAGTAGTACAGCGACGAGTGGTAGTTCTGATCGTCAAATTCCGCGTCGGCCTTTGCCAAGAGCTGCCGGACGCTGAGCGAAGAAAAGTCGGCAAGGGAGACGTCCGGCAGATGCCCATTCATGCAGGAAGGCCATGGAGATTCTTTTCCCGGCATAGGCATGCTTGGTAGGACCTTGAAGGCTCGTAAGCGGCAAGACTGCTAGCCAAGACAAGAGTGGTGTAGACGAGCGTCTTGACTTTCAATCCGGTCTTCATCAATGAAATCTGACTATTTAAGGTTGAGCATTTAGACCGGCCTTTTTGTCCAGATCTGATAACATGAGAGCAGTAATTCTGGGTTTTGGTTCAAGATCAGCCGCATATTTGAAACTCGGCTATCATTACCGCGGACGGCAAATACATGACGTCTGGGTCCTAGTGCTGGTGCATAGAAAGATCGTGCCCAACGTATTCTTCATCATCTGACGCAGCCGGAGCATCCGTGATGGAATCAAACTTGGGCTTACTGAGGTATTCATCAAGATGATGATCGTCTTCGGCTGATCCCGGTACTATGCCCGCATCCTTGAGTGCGGTGTAGGTCGCATCATTGACATCCCGGTACTGGTGCGGTCCTATCGGTGCTGTTTTATTTTTTATAGACTCGTTGATGGGACCCATATCACGCAACAAAAGCATGAGGTTGTACCATCCTATGTTCAGGATGAGTGGTTGGCCGCCAGATTGTCTGTCCGCCAGGGTTGCCCAGTACTTGACTCGTGCTCCGGGCATGTACGTATCCTTGCCGTCCACCGTCTTTGGATTATTGGCCGCCCGGTGTACCAGGTTATTCATTTCATCATAATTTTCAGGTCCCGGCAGGAGTGCAAGCATGGCGTTATGCGCCAGTTCCATGGATGCAACATCAATATCAGTAGAGTTGTCAAAGAAGCAGGTTTGTATCCTGCCATTAAAGAATGCCAGGCCAATAGCCTTGAACTGAATCATTTCTGGCGAGCGTTTAGCCGCATCGTACACTTCAATAGTAGTCAATTTCTGAAATATGTCTTTATCAGGATAGTACTTGCCCATCTGCATGGCAAGGTAGTTGATTATGAATTGGTACCTTGTTCTCTGTCCATCGGATATGGGGAACATGAATTTTGTGCGGCCTGTCAGCAGTACCATGTTCTAGTTTTTGACTGCAAGTATCTAAACTTAGTGCAGGCAATACATAATCTTGTTTTAGCACCAGTTATTACGCGCCGACAAGGTTGTCTCTGCGCACAGTGCTTATGGCCCCCTTGGATGGATGTACAGTGTGCCTTCCTCCAGTCCCAGCTGATTGGCCTGCCCATAGTTTTCAAACACCTTGAAACTGTAGGATTGCAGCGTGGTTACTGTGTCGTCTATCTGACCAGAGCCAACGGTCCACTTTGCCTGGCCGCTTAGAGCGTCGACGACTGTCAACGACGTAGAAAATTTCAGGGTGGATGCATTGGCCCAGACACGCAGCGTGTATGTGTTGCCGGTAAGGTTCCGCAATGTCTTGCCATCATTGTCGTAAAGATAGAAAGGTATGTCTTTGCGGTCAAACGCCGTGACGTGCAGCTCCCGCCAGAGGATCTCGTCGCCCATGTCACTCCACTCTTATTGCTACAGAGTTTGTGAGAACTTTTAGTCTTGTCACTGTGGCCTGGATCCGCGACGCAACAGAATTTGCAAGGACCTTGAGCCGGATGCCGCCGACAGTCTCAAGCGTTACAGCCGCACCGGCAAGGTCAAAGTCTGATCCGAAATCTGCGCCAAACTCGCCCAAATCTTCTCACCTAAACTTGTGTGGCGCTGGACAGGGTGTTCAAGGCAGAAATGACATTGGCTGTTTCTGAAGCGTTCAGTGTCACATCATCGGCAAGCTCGATAACGACATAGTCGTCGATTACCTGCAGGTTCTTTAGTCTTGTGCCTTTGAGGCTTGTCCCAAGCTTGGATTCTATTGTCTCAAAACTCAGCGCTGTATATCCCGGCGGCATTGGAAACTGGAATTTTAACCCCATATCTCACACCACTGTTGACAACTATTAATCAACTACTTGTCTTGGATTCCGTACGCAATGTAGACCTTGATGTTCTTGGCAACATTTTCCAGCGTCCTGACGGCGGCCAGAATATTCAGGTCTGCTGACGCTGCCGGTATGTTATTAGAAACCCATGTCACGGCCGCGCCATCCAGCGAATATCCGATTCGGCTGCTGGCATCGTCTGCTATTATCCTGAATGTGTGAACGCTTGTGTCGGCCGCAATGCCCAGGTCTGTTTCTGCCTGCGTGGTGCCATCTGACCTCGAGACTGTGAAATTGGTAACTCCTGCGCTGCTGGAAACCCGCAGTGCAACGTGTGCTGCTGTCGGCGCATCGGCTGCTGATAAACTTCCTGCTGCAACGCCAATCCATGCCCTTCTGCTGGCAGTCTCGTCCAGCTTGAACTTGAATGTAAGGTCAAAGTTCCATGCTCTTCGCAGGCCTACCCAGCCCGATGCAGGAATAAGGCCGGCGTCAGAATTGGTCGTGGCCGCGCTGGCATAGTTCCTGTAATAGCCGTCAGCATCGGTGGTTTGCGTCACAGTGCCGTTGGCGGAAGGCGTGTTGATGTTATGGACCGTGAGGGCCGAACTGTTGCCTCCAATGACAACACCAACTGGCTTGCGCCTTGCTTCTCTATCAATGCTGCTCAGGTAGACAATTCTTCCTGCATCATCTTTATACACCAGCTCAGAAAAGCCCGACCTGTCCTGCGCAAACAGCCTGACTTTGTTTGCGCCCGGTGCAGACGGAGCTGAGACTTCATCAAAGTCCTGTGCCGCAGCAAAATCGTTCGTCTGATTTTCAAGAACAACGTTGGCAGACAGCCGGGCATCCTCCAGCGTGCCAGCATTGATGTCCGATGCATTGTGGTTGTGGGAAGGCAGGTCGCCGGACTGAATAGCGCTGTTGACAAAGTTGGTGCCGTTGTGTTTGACATAGTGCCCCGACGCCGGCGTGGTAATGACTACGTCGGTCAAGTCTGTCAGGCCAATCTTTTCAGTCAGCCTTGATGCAGGAACTTTGGAGTCTGTGCCAAGTTCGCAGTAACCGTTGGCAACGCCCTTGTTTGCTGTGGCTTCCTTTGCTGCCAGGTCTGTAACCAGGTTTGTAATGTCGGATTCGGGATGGGTGTGCGCAAAGTCGGTGACGTCGGCCTTGACATGGGTGTGACTTGACGCTGCCTTGCCGTTTAACTGAGTTTGAATGTTAGAAAGACAGCCAGAAAGATAACCCAGTTCTGTCTTTGTTACTGCCTGGACTTCGAGATTGCCGTTTGCATCAGTTGCTATTGCACGATTGGCGATAAGGTTTGCTTCTCCGCCTACCCTGTCAACGATGTTATTCCACTGATCAGTATAGATCGTCGAGCCGTCCGTCGTAGGACCGCCCGGTGAGGGATCTTTTTTCAACGCTGGCATGTCTGTTTCACCTCAAAACTTTCCAACAAGAACTATCCTGCATCGTCCTGGATCTCCATGATTATGCAGTCTGGCGATTCCGTCGCTGTCTTGAATTTGCGGCTTGCTCCTGAACCTTCAATAGAAAGGATGTATTCCCCAGGTGCCAGGTCTGTGTCTCCGCTGGCTATGCTCCAATCGTACTTGCCGTTTG
>JBBISN010000052.1:0-11750 GCA_037441265.1 Nitrososphaera sp.
AACATCTTACGTGTATTATTTTGACAAAACTCACAAATCTGTCTTGTCTTTTTGAGAATGTGCAGGCGCTCTGATAAAGGGATAATAGTGGATATGCAGTAATTACGCATGCATGAATTTTGGGTACCACATCTTTCTGTTTGGAACCCTCTTCGTGCAATCGTTTCACATGATAGAGCACATTGCGCAGGTGGTGGAGAAATTCGCCCTGCACTGGACCCGGCCGTTTGGGGTTCTGGGCACTGCAGTGGATATAGAGCCGGTGCATTTTGCTTACAATTTGACATACCTGGCGTTGATCGTGATAAGCTGGCTTCTTTTCAGAAACAAAGTTGCAAGGTACAGCAGCACCATCAAGGGGCTGTTTGCATTCGCCATTGCCTCTCAATCCTGGCACTTCATAGAGCATTCGACAAAACTAGAACAGCACCTTGTTCAAGGGTGCGTATCATGTCCAGGAATACTGGGCGTTTATTTTGACCCCGTCTTGCTGCACTTTATCTACAACGTCGTGGTGTTTGCGCCATTCGTGGTAGCATTTTTCCTCATAAACAGAAGCGTCCTGCCAGAAAAAGTGTCCGAGACCAGGCTGTAGGTCAAGGCTTTATGAAACGCCTGGCCTTCATCACAGGCAGGATCTTTTTTCAAAAAAAATCTTGGACGACGTTCACACGCTTGTTGCCTCCGCTTGGTTCATACCCCGTGATTACCACGGGAACGGCACCCATGGAAGGCTTGCCATAATGATTGCAGTAGCCGATATCAACGAAACCAGAAAAACCGTCATCCATCTCCTTACAGTGCCCACGCTTTCCTTCCGCCGGAGGGCCAGGTACAGTCCGGCCCACAGGACGGCCCAGGCCAAAGTGGGATAAAAGAAAACGCCGCTGTAACCGGCTGCCGGGGTGTAGACAATAAGCCATTTTTGCTGGAGGTGCACCCAGAACGGTGTCAGTATGCCCACCATCAATATCGATACAGATGTTGCAATGAACACGGCGGCCACCTTGCCAGATGTTTTAACGGGATGTGCTTTTTCCATTTTCCCACTCACCCCTGCACGGAGGCTATCTTGGTTGGCACAATTCCCATCAGCGATATGAAAAGGGCGTACATTATCGCCAAGGAGATCAGCACAACCATCGTGTTTTTGATGGCAGGGTTTGTGAACATCTGCTCTTTGTAATGCCATGCCAGGTACGCAATGAGGCCAGACCACATGGTTCCAAGCAGGCCCATGTACTCCATGGTCTCAAACATGGGGGAATGCGCGTATGGGAACGTTGCCTTTATCCTTGACTTGGCGCTGTCCGGGTCGGAAAGCCGGTATTCTATGTATCCAATGGTGCCGGTGATCAAGATGATAAACACCGAAGCTGCTGCGGCGATGGAAAGCAGCCTTATGACGTTGACTGCATCATGATGCCTTTCGCTGCTAAACACCAGAACGCCCAAGACTCCGGCTCCGGACATTATGGCAAAGGCAGTAAAGAAATCGTGCAGGATCATGACGCTCTCGATTTTTCTGTCCACCAGCTGTCCAAGCGCAAGCATGCCTGCCGAGACGATGGTGCTGGTTCCTATGATCAGGAACAACATCAATTTGGTTGCCGTTAAAGGTCTAGATACTAACATGGAAATTATTGCAGAACGACAATTGGATTTATACCCATGATGCGTTTTCCTGTTCCTGTTCTAACGGTCGAGAAACGGCCGTTGAAATAAATCTATGCGCCCGGGCTCTTTGCCCTGACTGCCTCAAGGCCGATCAACGCGCCCCTGTGGTGGGGTTTTGCCTCCAGAGCCTTGTTGTAATAGTCCTGAGCCGCGGAATAATCTCCAAGCCGGTACGAAACGTTTCCAAGGCCGACCAGCGCGTTGGCATTATCCGAATCGACTGCCAATGTCTCGTTGTACAATTTCGTGGCATTTTCATAGTCGCCCCGCTCAAAGGAGACGTTGGCCAGCCCGTTCAGCGCGTTGGCGTTACCCTTGTCCATGGTCAGCACCAGCTCGTAGGTGGTCAGCGCCGCGTCCAGCCGGCCAAACTCGTAGAATTCGTCGGCGGTCCTGATCAATTCCTTTGTCAAGTCTATCTTTTGCCCGGCCTGCGAAAAGTACTGCGATGCTTCGTCTGTTCTGCCCTGCAAATGCAGAACAAAGCCAATTCCAAGCAGCGCATGCGGATCGTCGGGTTTTGCTGTAAGCACCTGCTGGTAGAATTCCTTGGACGTTTCCAGGTCGCCGGCGATGCTGTACGCGTAGCCAAGGCCCCTTATGGCGTCCAGGTTTCCGGGGTCCAGGGACAAAGTCTCGTTGTACTTTGACATGCCGTCGGCAAACAGCCCCGTCCGGATGTAGACGTTGCCCAGCCCGTTGATGGCATCGATGCTGGATTTGTCCAGAACCAACGCTTGGTTGTAGTATGTGCCGGCGGTCTGGTAGTCTTCTAGGGAATAGTACGCGTCCCCAAGACCGACAAGGGCGCGCAGGTCTTCCGGATGTTTGGCCAGAACGAGCTCGTGGTACTGCAAGGCCTGCGCCGCATTGCCCGTCACGGTCAGGACGCGGCCCTTTCCGTTCATCGCCCCTGCGCTGTCCGGATCCACCTGAAGGGCAAGGTCATAGTACTCTGAAGCCGGGCGGTAGTATTCTTTTTCAAAGAACTCGCCTGCTTTTGCAACAAGGTAGTCTGCTCCCAGATCCGAGGGAAGACTTTGCCTCCTGTCTATGCTAGTGGTTGCAAATCGGATCTCCAGTTCCTTGCTAGAAATGGAACCAAGGCCGACTCTTCTGCCCAGCATGTCTTGAAACAGGGATCTGTTCTTTGCAAGGGCCTGGTTGTCCGGCTCAAGTTCCAAGGCCCTATCCACCAGCGCCAGCGCTCCTTCTATGTCGCCGGTCGCCGCCTTGGCTATGGCAAGGTTGTTCATGGCCGGCGCACTATTGTGTTTTACCTGCAGCGCCCTGTCCAGGTACGACTCGGCCTTCTGGTAGTCCTTCTGCTGGATGCTGGCAAGGCCGGCGCTGTTGAGGGCCGGAAAATAGTTGCCGTCCATCGACAGCACCCTGTCTAGGATCTTGACGCCATCTTGTTCATAAATTCCTGACGACACAAGGGCTGCTGCAGTGTTGCTGCTGATTGCAAGGCCCGGGTTTTCGTCCAGATGCTCTTTGTAAAACAGCGCCACCACTTCGTAATTCTGCAGCTGGATCAGGGCATCCAGCTTGTTTTCAAAGGCGGCGTGGCTCCAGCCCATGTTCAGGATCTCGTTGTCGTATTTTATCGCGTCCGGATAGTTGCCGGCGGAGTAGCTGTCGCTTGCCTTCCTTTGCAGGTCCAGCATCGTCCTGGCGCGCCCTATCCTGTCCTGCGCGTCGTCCAGCTGATCCTGGTGCTTTTCCAGGTAGTCCAGCTTGGCCTCCATGACGCTTATGGCCTCGCTCTGGTCATCGATTATCTGTATGGCCTGGACCGTGGCCACGTTTTTGCTTAACAGCACCGGCAAAAGGGCAAGCAGGGCTACTACGCCGACTATTATCGTAATGACCTTTACGATTCTTTCCAACTAGCCGTGCATCAATGAACGCCCATGATTATAAACTACTTTATTCTGGCGGTGGCTATCAGCACGTCCCAAGGGAAGTTTATCACGCCGTTGTCTGCAAACTGCCTTGCAGATTCCCGAGCCTGCTCTTTTATTGCTAAGACAGTCTTTTCGCCGGCGGCCTGTATCCTGGAGCGTATGGATGCCGCGGTGGTGGACATGTAGTCTGACCAGTACTGCTCAAACGTTCCGGCGTCATAGCTGTAGACAAACTTTTCAACGCTGACGTCTGCAAAGCCGGCGGATTCGATCACGTCCTTCAGGCTAGCCGGCTCGCCAAACCGGTGGACTGTCGGCACTCCTTCCGGCCGTATGTCCGGAATCCGCTGCAGGACCGGCTGCATTATCGTGCTAAAGTAGGGAACGCCTTTTGCTGTGCCATGGACGGCTACTGCCAGCATGCCGTCGTTTTTAAGCAGCGTTTTCAGATTGCCCAGAACCCGGGAGGAGTCTGGAAAGAACATCAGGGCGTACTGGCAGAGGATCCTGTCGAATTGGCCGTGCAGACCGACATTTTCTGCGTCCATTTCAACAAAGCTGCCCGTGGGCACGGCTGAATGAGCAATCCTCAACGCTCCACGCGAGAAATCAACGCCGACAAGCAGGCCAGAAGACCCGAGGATGCTGGCGACCTGCATAGAGACTGCGCCGGTGCCGCAGCCGATGTCAAGGACAGAATCCCCCTTTGCCACTTTCGCCGATTTTACCAGCTGCGCGGTGGACCTAAAGGGCCCCCTTCCTGCGCCGGCCCAGCCGTTGTGGTAATCCGGGGCCACCAGGTTCCAGTTGTCCCGGGAACTCCATTTGTACTTGACAGGGTCATAGGCGTCAGCCATGGAACGTCATAATGTTTTGTCGTTATATGTTGCATTTGCAAAGCACTCTGGATTTTATCACCGGCAACTTCAGCAGGCACCGACCATTGAGTCCCAGGAAGAATCACGGATATTTCCAAGAATGCATATTAACTTTAGTCAGCCGTATTTTGCCTGTTGATCAACGGCAGTTTGGAAGAGCGGATCTTGCGCAGCATGGACAAGGCCGTTTCATTTATGATTCAGGGTATGGAAGGCAGGAAATTGTTGCTCACCGAAGCCTCGCCAAGAACTGTTTTTGGTGGCGATACTTCGTACGTTTCATCCGTCTACATTCCAAGCTACATCGCGCACAGTCTAGGCTTTGTAGAATCCAAAAGCATCCCTACGGTGATATCAGAAATCCTGCGTTACTTGCAAAGCCAGATGGAGGCTGACGGGACCTGGCGGTTCTTTGGAAAGCAGGAAGAATTTCCGCCGCCGGATTTTGACGATACATGCTGCGTCCTGGCAGCACTGAAAGAAAATGGTATAGCCGTTGAGACGGATGTCTGGAACCTGCTGTCCAAGTTCAGGGGAGAATCTGGCCTGTACTATACATGGATTGATGAGTGGATGAACAAAGAGAGTTCGTACCACATCGACGGCGTCGTAAACACCAACATCCTTTACTTTGCCGCGGTTTTCAAAAGGAAGTTGCCGGAGATCATCAAGTTCATAGAGCTTTACTCTCGCGTAAAAGAGTTCTATCGCTTCAGCATCTACTCTGTCTCTGAATATTCGTCCATCTACCTCATTTCAAGGGCTTTTGGAGACGGCGCGATAACCGAGCTGGACGGTGCAATGTCCCACATCACTCATTACTTGATTGAACGTCAGCAATCTGACGGGAGCTGGGGGAACCCCTTTGACACAATCCTGTCCCTGGCCTCACTGGCAAACGCAAGATATGCTGGCCATCAGATTGTCAAATCCATCGAATATCTGCTAAAGAGCCAGGAGTCTTCTGGAGGGTTTCCTTCTTATGCCTTCTTTAAGGATTTCACGCCTGCCTATTACGGGTCACCATATCTGACAACGGCGATATTCCTGGAGGCCATGTCCAAGCTGTTGGAAAAGACATCGTAGGATGGATGCCATGTCTGAAGAGGTAAGGCAAGCAGTTCAGGCTCAGATACGCAAGGTAATGCATGATTTCGGCCTGGACATTGAATCAAAAGAATGGCAACGCGAGATGGAACGGCAGAAACAAGAACTGTCAGAAAAATGGAATCTAGTGTATCAGGAAATTTCTGGCAGCAGAGAATTGCCTCAACATTACCTTGAGAAATTCCCAAGACAATTTGGCTTTGGTTATTCGCTGGGTTATCAGATAAGCGAGATTCTCGGTGGCAAGAGCAGCGAAAATCACGAGGCAGGTGTCATCGCTGCCCTTTTCAACATGTATGCTTCCCTATTTGATGAAATTTGCGACAATTACCCGCACTTGGTCTCCAGACTGACTGAAATAGTGAACGCTGAATCCCTTGCAAAAGCCATGGGCGCCCATGAAGATGTGCGCGTTCCTCTGGCTGTTTCTGATCAGGATGACATTTTGATCAAGACGGTTTGTCTGTTTATGAACCACTATTTTGCAAAGTGCCATGCTCTGAAACCGGTAAACAGAACATATGAGGAATTCCAGAACCTGATTCTCGATCTTTACAACGGAGAACTGCAAAGCCTGCGATGCACGTTTACTTTTGATGCAAACTCTGCTGACATTTACCGAATTCTTTATACCAAGAGCGCTCTCCCATCCTGGGCAATATTTCTGACCTCCTTCATGTGCTTAAGACAGGAACCGAAATGCAATTTTGTTGAATTAAAAAACGCCATGGTTGGCCTTGGAAAGGCAATATGGATCGCCGATGACCTGTCCGACGTCTTGGAAGACCTCAACAGAAACAGGTGGAGCTATGTTTGGTTAAAGTTTCACTTTGAGCATCGTGTCCCGCTCTTGCAGAATGACGGCAAAGTGAGGAACAAGACAGAACTGTGTGAAGACCTGCTGGCAACAAGCGCAGTGAGTGACTCTGCCACAGAGATGTGCAAGAGCCTTGTTGATTCCTTTTCAGTTCTGCGACGCCAAGGGTACGACGTAGCAAAGTTTGAACGGAACATCCTTGTCTGGATAAATAGTTGGATTGGCTAGCTAGCATTTGAAAATAGGCATACAAACAGGCGAGAATTTTAACTGAGGCGACTACTTTATGTAAATTCTGTACAAATTACAAGTTATATATAGAAAGTGTTAAATTCTAGAATTCATATTTAAAACAAGTTGCCTACAACCACACCCAACATAGAAGTGTGCTGTCAGTATGCTTGTCCTGTAAGCGGAACTGTCCATAGAGCAATGCGATCGGATTCTGCTGGCCAGATTCCAAATACCATTCCGGACCCCGCGGATCCAACACAATTCTGTGAATTTGTCAGTTTTACAACTATGGAAAAATGTACTGGTGCTGGCGGTGGTGGAGGCGGTGGCCGTCGTGGCGGATGGTAGAGTACCTAATGGGAGCGAGATCCCAATACTGCTGATCAGACTAATCTAATAACGCCAGTGTATTGCTGAGTAAGACTTTAATCTCTTCCCGGTTAATCACGGGTCGTTGAAGGAATTCCGAGTCTTGTTGACCTGCACGGTATGCGGCGAGACGTTTGACTCCGACTACAAACTGATAAAGCACATGAGCAAGAGCCACCCATCACCAGAAAGGAAAGGCCGGGTAGGCGGAGAGGACGAACATAGCTGCAGCTGCGGCAGCCACATGCACCACGGCGAGCAGTGAAGTTGATTTGTCTGACAGGCCGGAGAAACTTTTCTTCATATACATCGCAAAAAGCGACGAATGGCAAGAGAGGCAGCAGGAGGACTGGGAATACGTCTCGTCCATGGTCCGCTTCTACCACTGGTGGGTCCGTCGGTTTTTCGACTACAGCATCTCGGTAGAGGCAGACATACTCCCGGTGATACCCGGCAAGTTCTTTGACAGGATATCCCTGGCCTACCTTCTCAGGGATCATGAAGAGCGCGGAAAGGACACGTACCACTTTTACCTGGCAAATTTCAAGCCCTTCTGGACCGACTGTCAGGCCGACGGCTACGCTGCGGACAATTTTGGCATGATCCACTGGAAGCGGCCAAAGGAGCAGGTCTCCGAGACTACTCGGAACGCGTTTTTTGCCGACGAGAACTGCCCCAAGGTATCGCACATTCTTGCCCACGAGATCCTGCGGCAGAACGGCAAGAAGAAGAAAGAGTATTTTGAAAAAGTTCACGAGCTGTGGCAACAGCATACGGAGAAGAAAAAACCGCTCATGTACTTTGATTCCCAGTTCAAGCGGACCAACATCACCGGCACGTACCGTTTTGTCACACTGGATGCCACGGAACTGTAGAGCAAAGAATATCTGTGACGGTCAGATAAGCCGGATCATTGCCTACTTCCGGGGACATGTTTTCAGAGGGAGGCGCATTTGTAGCCACGGCAGGCATCATCATGTTCTCGGCATTCGTGGTCATCCTGCTGATGTTTCCTGTTACAAAGGAATGCGCCGCTGACAGCAGCTGCACGTATACGTCGACGGCCCCGGCGCCGTACAACTTTGTCATAACCCAGTGGTTTCTGGCCGTATCTCTTATCACCATCGCTGCCGGAGTGCTGCTCATACGCCTTGGCCGGTGGATCGATGCAAGGACGGAAACCAAAAAAGAAGGGTAACGGCCCGCCTTTAAATACAGGAGTGGTCCCAGACAAACAAGGAATTGAGCAGGATATCGTTTAGCAAGGCAGAAAGAGAGTTTTTGGCCGCAAACGAGGCATGTCGGGTGGCCACCTGCCACGATGACATCCCCCATGTTGTGCCTGTCTCCTGTTACTTTGAAGACGGCGTGTTTTACTTTGCCACGGACCTTGAAACCAGAAAGCTGGAGAACATCAAACGAAACGACCGCGTGGCTCTGGTCATTGACGAATACAGCTCGCTTGGAAATAAGGCCGTCTGTATCCAGGGCAGGGCCGAGATAATAGAAGGCGGCAAGGAATTTGCGAGGCTGTACAAGATCTTTGAGAAAAAGTTTGAATGGGTCCGGCAAGACCCGTGGAAGGAAGGCGAGGCCCCCTTCATCAGAGTTGTGCCCACAAACAAGGTCAGCTGGGGAACCAGATGAACGTAAGAAAGAAGCTGGACGACGCGGCCGGCGAGATATGCAAGGTGGTTCTGCCCATCAAGCAGGAGTACTACGTCGGCAGGGGAAAGCAATTGTCCATATGCACGCTGTCAAGTATGGGACTTTTAGAAGAGATCTCGAGATCCAAGGTGATGGACAGGATTGCCATTGCCGGGCGGCTTCTTTCTGAAAACAAGGGTATCGACGCCATAATCCAGTTTTCCTTGGACCACCCTGGCCTCCAGCAGATTATTCTTTGCGGCAAGGAGGTAAAGGGCCACATGGCCGGCCAGGCACTTCTGGCAGCGTATGAAAATGGCATAGACGATTCAGGCCGGATTATCGGCGCCGCCGGTCCGTATCCCATACTTGCATCGACAAAGGAGCAGGTGGACCGCTTTAGAAGACAGGTAGTGATCATAAACATGATGGGCGTAACGGCCCTTGATGGGATACTGCCGCTAGTATCCTGATTTCTGCCGGTCCTGGTTGACCTGGTTCTTTTTCTTGTATTCTGCCAGTATGTCCTGCGGTTCCATGCCCAGTTCTATTGAGGCCTGCACCACGAAATGCCATATGTCTATCAGCTCTTCTCTTGCGGCAGCCTCGTCAAAGGCAACTGGCTTTTTCCACCATTTCCAGGCAGTCAGCCTCTGAAGCTCGACGGCTTCGTGGATTATGGCCGTCGATAGCGCCGAGATCCGGGCCTCGGTGGTCATGGGGTACCTGGACAGATCCATCATATCGGCCAGCCCCTTTTGCATCGAGAATATAGTTTCAAGGGAGTCCATCTTGTTCCTGTCGTCGGCCCTCTAGTAAAAAAGTTTCACACGGCCACAATTCGAAAGCTTTAATGGACTATTCGAAGAAATGAAAAGGTATGTCTTCTGGCACTCATTCCACGCCAATTACAGATTCAGATCAATCCTTGGAAAACATCCTTACGTCTTGTCTGGACATGCTCAAGATCGAGGATGCGGATCTCCGCAAAAAGATAACGGAATTCGCCCAGAGCGTTCCGGTCGCCACCGTGGGCACCCAAGGCAAGTGGATAGTCGCCATAAAGGCCATCGCAGACGCCTTTGCATCTGAAAACCGCATGTTCACCCAGTCAGAGCTGTGTGATTTTCTTACAGTGGCCGTCAAGGGCATAGACGCAAAAAAGGCCGGAACAAAGCAGGTCAATGATGCGACCTTTTACATTTACATGGACATAATGCAGAACTACGAAGGGGCCAGCGACAAACTAAAAGTCCATTACCCCAGAACAATAACAGACGTCATATCCATTCTGGACAAGGGCGTCGACACAAAAGGCGAGGCCGTGGGCGTCTACGGCATCGAGAGGTACTACCAGAAACGAAAGACTACGGCCGTCTCTGAAGATCCGGCCGCAGGTTATGCCGCCGTGCCTGCCCATGAAGGCAAACCGGCACACGAGCCAAAGGTACCGCCTTCCTTCAGCAATGATCTGATGGAAAACCTCATCAGCCTGACCGGTAGGCCAAGAAAGGACCTTGAGCGATCACTTGCAGACCTTGCAGCGCCGGACGTCAAAAAGATCTCGGATCTATCTTCTAACTACAAAAAGTTGCAAAAATACCGCAAGACAACCACCTCTGCAGAGCTAAAGAAAGAGGTGGAAAAAGACCTTGGACGCGAGCTTTCTGACAACCAGCTCCAGCATGCGGCCAATTCCATCAAGAAGACCAAGATTTACATGGAGAACCTGCTGGACGGCAAGTTTGTCCCCCACGGAACGCACGGCATAAACCATGTAAAGCACAACCTGGAATACGGCTTCCAGTTGATGGGCCTCATCGAGCCAAGAAAACGAAAGTCAGGCTGACCTAGCAGAAATATCGAGTTCTCGTGGACGTTTGACTTAGCTCCAGACTTTTTCCTTAAACGTCCATTTCTTATTCAGGAGGAAGTTCCCTATTGAGGCAACGGCCACCGCAATCACCAGGGCAATGGTCTTGTCTAGATTCTGGTTCTCGACAAGGAGGTATAGCACGGATATCTGGACCAGCGCCCCAAAGCCGCTAAAGCCGGCAAACAGCCCGTACTGGACAAGCGTCTTTCTGAAGGTAAAATCCCGGTCCTCAAAGGTCCACAGCTTGTTGAGGACAAAATTCGAGGTTATGGAGAACATTATGCCGATGATGGTTGCGTGTATGTACCAAAGACCGGTAAACACCAGGGTAAAGAAAAGAGAGGCCAGGTAATTGACAAGCAGACCGGTGGCGCCCACGGTGTAAAACCGCCCGGCCTTGGACAGGAATCGAACTGACGTTCGCTTCTCGTTGGACTTGGCCCGGCCGTACCGGTAAAGCCGCCAGACTGCCTTGACATAGTCCAGCATAACTGCCCTGTCCAGCTTGCTTGAGCCAGAGCGGCGGTTCGTAAATGTATACGGGATCTCCTTGACCCTGGCGCCCCGGACTTTGACCAGCATCTCAAGCAGTATCTTGTAGCCGATAGGATCGAACTTGATCCCGTCTATTATGTGCCGGTAAAACGCGAAAAATCCGGACATGGGGTCCTTGACGTGCCGGATTCCCAGGCCGTACTTCGCTATCTTTGTGGCCCCCTTGCTGATTATCTTGCGCTTGAACGGCCAGCCGGTGATGGATCCTCCCTTGATGTATCTGGAAGCCACCACGATGTCGCAGGTGGAATTCCGCAGCTCATGTATCATCTGCGGTATCGTCTGTGGAGGATGAGAAAGGTCGCTGTCCATTACCACCACTATCTCTCCGGATGCTGACTGGACACCGGCCAGTATTGCAGAGCTGAGGCCCAGCTTTCCCTGCCGGCGCAGAACCTCTACATGGACTTTTTTGTTTCCAATCTTTTTGCCGTACTCGCTGGCAATGTCTGCCGTACCGTCTGGCGAATTATCGTCTACCACGACTATCTCGGCAGTCGTGCCGTATGGAAGCGCGTGAGCTATGGAATCTATCATCCCGACAATGTTCTGGGACTCGTTGTAGGTCGGCAGGATCACGGACAGCGGAAACCTGCTTGGCCTGACAAGCCCCTGCTGCTTTGGAGCTTCCACTGTCCTTTTTGTAATTGCTTGTTGTATAAAACGATTAGGATTTGTCA
>JBBISN010000053.1:0-7969 GCA_037441265.1 Nitrososphaera sp.
AGCTTTATTGCATCTTCAAGCGTATACATGTGGAGTGCAGATTCACGGAAGCCTTGAATCTTTTCAGGCGCAAGTTCAGCTCCAAGTGCTATAACCAGATAATCGTATGAAAGTTGTCCGGCGCCTGTCCTTACTAACTTGTTTTCAATATCGATATTTTGCACTTCTGCGTTGACAAAATTTATACCCTTTTCTGAGATTTTCTCTTTTGAGGTCGTGATTTCTTCTGCTTCCTTTGATCCCATCATTAGCCAGAGCAGAGACAGGCCCATGGTGAATTTCTTTTCTCTGTCAACCACTGTTATGCTTGCTCCTTCACCCAGCAATTCCTTCAGACGATTGGCAGCATTTAATCCGCCGCTGCCACCACCGAGAATTAGGATGTTGATGCGATTCATGTATGCATATATTTGAATGTGCTTATATATAATTCAAGTTAACAAGACAGGATTACGATCGTTTACGTGTTCGTAACTGATTAGGATATCCACATACATAACGAACAAGAATCCCCAAACACACTGCATTCTGAAGTTTTATCTTTATGCATTCAAAGATTGTAATACGGGTAGCAAAACCATTCTTGTCCTAGGCGGCATAGGTGGACTTGATATGTAGAGTGAGCGGGCCCGGTGGGCTTCGATCCCACGACAACTGGCTCCGGAGGCTTGTGCTTCTTTTTGATCAGCACCCTGTCCTGACTAGGCGACGGGCCCTACCATTATCCGTTTATCATGCCTATTTATTCTAAAGTACCAGCAACACCAAAATATAATTAATATAAATAATACCTGAATTTTATAGAAAAATTTCCAATACATGAAAATCCCGTGTCATCTCCTTGGCAATAAATTATCGCATTCCAAAAATTATATATTCTATCAATACTATCTACTTCATATGTACGCCAAACTTTGTAACATAGAAATTTTGCCAAGCTACATCAAGGATGTAAGCATTGGCGACCTGTTGACTGTGCAGGCGCTTGTAACAAATCCGCTTGATTGGCATCATTTTTACGACAAGATATCCACGATTAAAAAGGGCGAAAAGACCAGCTTTATGGTGGTTACCGTCGAAGGCGAAAGACTGGAAGGTCAGGGCGATATCGTTGAAGTCGAAAAGTGGAACAACCACGGCCACTATGGCTTCAAGATAAAAGTCGATATCAAGAGGCAGAAATCATTGACCGATAGAAGGACCAGGATTCCAAAGAAGGAGAGATCCCCTTTTGAGAGCCCAAAGTCCGTTCTAGGCGCCCGCACAGTTCCGGTTCAGGTTTCGCCAGTCACGGCAGCGCTTACGGTCGATTCTGATGAAATCGTCGGCTTTAACGAGCTGTTGAAAGACTCTCTTTCCATGGACATGTCACACTAGTCTGCACCGGCGTATCTCCTCAGCAGGAAAAGACAGGATGGCAGTTATCTAGAGTACATGCGGGCGTCACAGAAATCGCCGCGGCGAATATTTGTTATAGATCTCTGAATTGATTTGTTTTAAGAGCTTTCTTTTCGACTTGTCGGCTTTCTTGTTATTTCCGTAATCCTTTGCCTCCAAAAGAACGCGAAGCTTGCCCAGCTCCTCTACTGTCAAGGCCTTTAACCCGCTGTCAGAGACGATTTCTAAAAGTCTTTTGAACTCGTCTTCATGCTCGTCGCTCAAAATTATGCTGCAGTTATTCCTTGATTCGCATTATTAATTATACGGTTCTGCCTGATCATGACGAAGCCGGCTGGTGCCAGCAGATAGGGCAGGGCCTGTCATAATCCACTGTCTTTAGGAATACTGCTTTTTCACCATTTTCAATCCTGAGCAAAGTTAGCATGATGGTGCAGCCGTTGCTTGCACTCTCACCAACGTGCAAGGTGATTGGAAAGCCCTCATCTCGGGCGACAGGATACTCTACAAAGTTAAGGCCTTCGATGTAGTCGGAATGGATCTTTTCTACAAGAAGCGGGCCGCTGCGCTCGCCTTCTTTTAGGGTGACAGTATTACCGGAAGTTTCCCATGGCCGCGTTCTGATCCCTGTTATATTCATAGAATATTCGTCGGCATTGCTCGTTGTAAGGGACAACATGGTCCCGTCCACCTCTATGTGTACACGCTCTCCGGTTTTGAATAGAGCATTGTCTTCGCTAACATACGTCAGCAGACCGTCAATACATTCACTTGATTCAGGAAGGCATTTACTGGGCGATGGCGCGAACTTTAGAATTATTTGTTTCGTATCGGCAGTGCTGTCGTTGGCTTCCCGCACATATAGAAAGGCGCCGCCTCCTCCCTTCTCCATATTCCATGCGGCTATCAACCTGTCGATGCTACCCTGCTCGTCAATCGCACTTGCCTTTAAAAGCACGCTTTTTGATCCGACGGATGAGCTGCCCAGTTTCTCGACAACCAGTTCTGCGACATAGTCGGAAGGTTGGATCTTTTCTGAGGCTTTGGGATAAGGCTGCAGGCTCTTTATAGTAACAGAATACGGGCCAATTACCTTTGAATCACTCCCATCAACAGAGCCGCCCGAGCCCCTGATGGTCAGGTGGAATCTGTTGAAATCCTCGCTTCCAAGGACAGAATCCACAAGGATTGTTGCTTGGCCTTCCCACACACAAACAACGCCTGTTGGACACCGGGAATCCTCGGTCACGTCAACGAACTTGATCTTGATATTCTCTGATTCGATGAACGCGGTTTGATTTATCTTGAGGTTGAAAGGTGTTCCGAATTCTGCTGGCACCCTTTCAGTACTGTCCTCAAAAACGCTGAATTCCACTGACTTTGAGATGCTACTTGCAGTATCTTCAGATGATGTGTATGCAAAAGTGACCGTTGCCTTTGTATCACCTGCAGAAACGGCCTTGTATGTGACGCCGGATGCCGGTCCGGTTACCACCGTTGACTCGCCGGGTTTCAGTTCAACGGTATTGAAGCCTTCACATGAGTAGCCTTGCAGAACTTGAACATTTGCATCAAACTGGACATTCAATGGCGATTCACAGAGGTTGTGAAAGTATATGGCATCTTTGGAATTGTTTATCACGGTCGCCCCCATCGTGAAGGAATCTCCAACGTAGACCTTTGATGGATGCATGTGGATGTCCACAAGCTCCAGGTCAGTGCCGTATGATACGGCGGATGCAGCCTGGCCAACAAAGCCAATAAGCAAGATCTGCAGCAACATCAAAGATACAACCATTATTGGTTTTAATGTCATACCCATGCTGACATGAATTAAACGATGTCCGCTATTTCCTTTACTGTGATCATCTTTGCCGGCAGCGTCTGCTGGACCCAGATTTGCTGCATATACAACATCTTGTAGTTACTTGTTGATGATGTAAAAGTCGTAAATCGGCATCTTTTCCGCTGCATTCTTTTTCTTAAGACAATATTCCAACGTAGCCCAGAACGCCGGGAAGGTTTCAACCAGCCCTATTACTGGACAGAGCAGCAAGGTCTGCAAGTGAAGTATCAGCCTTTTCTTCCAGCCTATTTTTGTGTACTTCAAGTTCAAAAAGAGCCCCAGCTGGTACGATGAAATCCATACTAACGAGGTAAAGAGTAAGATAGATTCCACGCCAACCCCGACTGGGTTGATGCTTGCCATCGATTGTGCCAGCGAATCAAAAGAGAGCGGTATATTATCATGAATAGGAAGGAGGTTGCGTATGGCAGTGCCATAGTCTTGCGATAAGAATAACAGGGGAACGTAATTGTATATCATGAGAACTGCAGAAGACACGGCGGAAGCTCTACCTTAAGGTCATCGTCATGCAGCTTTGGGAGTATTTCCTTCTCCCCTTCTGGTTGCGCGGTGTTAACATCTACAGGTTTGCCGGGCATCAGAGAAAACATTACGGCTGTAAAGATAACAGCTCCAGCAGTAATTACTGATATTATTAGCTTCTTTCCAACCGCTAACGGTTTTATTGGCCGAGTAGATCGTATCTAGGCAGCCAGTGTATATAAGCAGGCCAGTCCGGAGGAAAACTTCAGCATTTCATGTTTTATCAGACGCATGAACGAACTTTCGGAGTGATTATCTTGCCGCTTCTCGTGCTTTATCCGCCGCTTCGGTGGCCTTTATGGCCTGCTTGGCAGCCTTACGTTCAGCTACTATAGCCTTCTTGGACGCAGCTTTTGCCTTCTTTGCTTCCTTTCTGGCTTGCCCCAAGCTTCTCTTTAACCGTTTGATCTCCTCACTTTTTTCTTTGACCGAAGATTCCAATGAGGCCACTCTCCCCTCCGTCATCCTAGCAGCATAAGCTGCCCTGTCTGCCTCAGTACGTGCTACCTCTAGCGGCTCACCTGAATCAGGTTTCTTCTCTTCTGCCCGATGCGATTCGATGTATTCTGAAATTGTGTTCAGTATGTTTCGTATTCTGCCGATGTATTCGTCAGATTCTGTGAACTTTTTCTGCGCAAGAGATGTCAAGAGACCGTCGGAGTACACTTTAACATCGTTAAGCATCGACGCCATTCTTTCCTTATTCATTATACCTTCCGTATCTATTTACCAAAAATATGATATAACTTTGCTGCCATTTACCCCAGTTTAACTTCGCATCATTTGTTTAACCAGCGAACAGATAGATTCGCATCGGGTAATTCTTAGTTCAAGGCTATTGCTAAGTGATGTCCAATTTTGCAACCGATGGATTTTTCAGTATGACAGGGGCAGAAGCACCCAGGTCGTCTACCACGAATATCTTGAAGGTATAGGTTCCTTCTTGTTCAGCGGTCCATTCGTTTGCTAGCGTTGTGATCTGTCCCTGATCTAGCGTTCCGGTTCCCAATCTTAGGTCAACTGTTACGTTCTCGTTGTCAAATACCTCGATGACGTAAGTATAGCTCTGTGATGTTCTTTGAAGGTTCTTTATCGCATTGGTTATTGTTACATTTTCGCCGACTCCAACGGTTGTAACCTTAACACCGTTAGAATCCAGTATGGTGATGGCATTTCCTTCTACAACATCGGCTATTTTCGACAACGGATTGAACTCAAAGTACTTTGCATCAAAGGTCCCATCTTCAACTACCGCCGCAACTACAGGAGAGAGCGAACTTACCCTGCCGCTAACAGTATTTGCAGATGTGTCTATGGCAATCGTATCGTCCTGCCATTCATTATGCTGAGCATCGTAGTGCAGGAACCGGATGTTGGATTCCGGGCCGTTAGATGACGTGAAATCCTCATCGTAGGGTATTGTAACATCAACCATGCCTTCAAACTTGACGGCCGACGAATCAATATCAAAGATGGTCCCAGCCGTCGAGTACATTGTACCATCCTGATCCAGAACTCCCTGTTCTTCATTCTGTTCCATCCTTACTTCATCAAAAAGCTGTTTGACATCACCAACATCAGTCGATTTGATTACCAGCGGCCCGGTGCTGGATTCTATCGTGTCAAATTTCACAGTCACAGTCTCTGATCCAACATTTGTGGTGCTTACAACATCATGGCCAGCAGGTAAAGCGGCTCCTGTCCCGGTGGACCCGCTACTGCTACCGCCGCCACCTCCACCGCTGGATGCCAAAGATGCCACGAAATCAACGACAATCCCTCGTCCAAAGCCGCCTCCACCCCCTGCGCCTCCGCCGCAGTCGCCCACATTGGTAGCCAGCGAAAATGGTCCGGGAGACGACGTTTCTCCGGTGATCGTCTTTGCGTCAGGATCGTATCCGCCCGGATCAACTGTTACGTCTACCCAGGTGAGGTCCTCTTTGTGAACTATTCTTAGAGACGAGGGATCGATTCCCTCAAGGAGGGCATTTGAATAAGATATCGTTGCTCTGATCCTCCCATCTGGACCTATTTGCGAATCTACCAGCTGCAGGTTTACCGCTCCTCCGACAGGTGCAAAACATACGCCCTCCTCCACAACGTAATCGGACAATTCTACAGGCCCGGATTCAATTACTCCGTCTATCGTGGCTTCAAATCTTGCACCGGAAACATAGAATATCGAAAGTTTGTCTCCGCTCCTTACCTGAAGAAGAGCGTCTGGTGTGGATGATTCTCCACTGGTGAACCCAAAGATGCCCTCAAAGACGCCGGTGTCAACTCCCGTCTCGGTGAGTGTGACGCCGATGGCAAAGGGGTCGCTGGTCTCTGACATCACACCTGCATAAACGATGTCGGCCTCTTCAGGATCCGCGTTGCCGTTCGAATCGTCGATCGTAATTACTGGATTGTCTGACATCCTGTATCTTGTCTTATCAAGGGACATGGTAGCGGTAGCCGATGAATCCTGCTGATTGTTGATGTCCCTTAATGAAACCACGTTATCGTCCCCAACAAAGATCTGCGTCCTGTGGGCACCGACTGGTTTTTCATCGTGCAGAGCAATGCCCCCTATGAAGTTGCTAAAGCTGCTAACCTTGCCGGCAACGGACTGGTTTTCAAGATCCCTGGATTGGGTAACATCTACGATGGTACCCTCTGTTACAACCTCATGGAACAGGTCTATGTCGCTGGCAGTGTAGCCATCAGGGATTTCTTTGCCGGCATACGACATATTCACTATAGCGGACGACCCGTCTGCCATCTGAACTCCGGGGGAGATCCTCAAGCACATGTTGTCCAGAGCAATGAACCTGTCGCTGTCAGGCGGATCACATGCAGAGACAAATACTACTCCATCTGAAATAACGTCCTCAAACTGTATCGATGCGTTAAAACCAGTCAAGTCGACGGTAGAAGAGCCTGCCGTGACAGGGAACTCCGTCGCCGTCAAGTCAGCAGTGTCGTACGTCTTGATGTCGCTGTCTGCTGGCTCGTAAACCGAGGTCCCATCAAAGTGCGCCTGTACTTCTAGACCGTCTTCCGTGGTGTCTACCGACGGACCGGTTGATGAAAAGAGGCCATCTACGTCTGTAGATACCGATGAAAGATCGCCGGCGCCGGAGCCTGTAAAGGTTATGGTCATACCCTCCAGCTGGTCTCCGACATCAGCATCAACAAGAGAGCCGGTCACGGTAACATCGGTGCCCTGCTTGACACTGGCAATAGAATTGAGTACCAGAGTTGTAGAATGCTTTTGTACATTAATCTCAGTTCCTGGACTGCTGGCTTTTTCCGTGTCGTCGGCCGCAATCAATCTGGCCACCAGCATGTTGGGATTTGTGTCAACAGCTGAAGAACTATACGAGTGTGAAACAGGACCCCAGAAGCAGCCTAGGATAGGTACGTCTTCTGTCTGGGTGCCGTCACCCCAATCCACAGTTACTGTATCGTCAGCGGCGTTGGCTACACTGCCGGAGACATCAATCTGATCAGTATCCCATTTAGGCGAGGTGTTGGCCAAAGGATTCACGACTATGGCTTCGTCCAAAGGATCTATGCTTAGTGCCAGTACCTCAGAGTTCGTAGTAAAGTCCTGCCAGGTTGTGTGTACACTAGTTCCATCGCTGGCCAAAATCATCTGTGGAGAAGACGAGCTTCCTGAATCGCCGCTCAGGTTGATTGGACAGCCAAAGGTAACTCCGTTATCGGTACTGGTCGACAGATATATCTCGTTGTTGGATGAATCAATCTCGTTATCGCTCCATATTGTGTAGATATTAGCGCCTGTGCTGGAAACGGCTAGCATCGGTTCGGTTGATGTTCCGTCGTTATTGCTCACGTTGACTGGCTCGCTGAATGTGGATCCATTATCAGTACTGGCGGCAAGCAGGATGTCAAAATTGCCGGAGGTGTCGTCCTGCCAGACTATGTACAGATTGTTTTCAAATACCGCCAGTCTAGGTGAAAGGGATAATCCGTCATTATTGCTCACATTGATTGGTTCGTTGAATGTAGATCCGTTGTCTGCGCTGGCGGCAGACATGATATCAAAATCGCCGGAGGTGTCGTCTTGCCAGACTATGTACACGTTGCTGCCTCCGGCAGCAATTTGTGGCGTGAGAGAGCTTCCAGCGTTATTACTTGTGTTTACTGCACTACCAAACGTAGCCCCGTTGTCTG
>JBBISN010000053.1:8069-11696 GCA_037441265.1 Nitrososphaera sp.
CCGTTGTCTGTACTGGCTGCAAAGAGGATATCAAAATTGCCGGAGGTGTCATCCTGCCATACTATGTACACGTTGCTGCCGGAGGCAGCTATTTTCGGGCTAGCAGAGGTCCCCTCATTGGTGCTGAGATTTACACTAGATTCCAGAGCATTTGCTGCCTGCAGCAATACGGAAATCACGGAGAAAGAAATTATCAACCATATGACCAGCACGGAGCCTGTTCTCCGATCAGGCAGCTTTTTCAGTGCGTGACCGAATCGACCCCCAACCACGTAGTTGTTAATTCTTCCCAATTTCCTCCGCCTTATTTGGTTTTGAACAGGAAGGTTATACCGTCCTGACCGGTATCAAGTACTATTTGCTCTCCCGTGTCAAACACAAGGTATATTCTTGCAGCATACGTCTTGTCCGCTGCCAGATTCTTTGTTCCTAGCTGAAAGCTCCATTTGGAGCCGTCCCATGTGAAAAAGTCTTGGAATCCTGTCGGGGTGCTGGTACCTGGCTGGACATAAGCAGCATCTGAAGGTAGCGACGAGCCAACAACTTCTGTCACCTTTAGATCTATTTTTGCAATGTGGTAAACTGTCTGCGCGTTGTCGCCGGTTATCTCATTTCCCTGACCATCAAAAAGATTGAACATAACAGGTATTGTGCTCCCCTTCTTGGCCGTGTGAATATCGGATTGACCAAAATCTACGTTGTTGAGTGGCGCCTTAACTCCCGAAAATTGGTAACCTAGCGCGTTCAGCGCGTCATACAGCGCTGGAATTGGTTCGTTAAGTTGGTCTGGGTCTGTATGGGTAGAGGCTCCAAGTCCATCCAGAGTGCCTTGTGTTCTAAAGTTAAGTTTGGTCTTTATGGTTGCCCATTCATCGTAGCTTGGCAGGCTCGTCTTGGCTGAATTTGCAGGCGTGCATGCAGGTATCTGTTTATTTCCAAGCGTTATGCTCATGTAGTTAAGATCGATCTGCTGATTTAGTTCTCCAGAATTTCCGTCTTTATCCCAATCTATGGGTGTTCCCGTTGTTCCAGTTTGAACCTTTGTAACCAGTTGGGGAGTGCCCCATATGATTTTGAAGGAGCTTATCGATGTAACGCCGTCAGACGCCTTCCATTTCGCAGGATCGATGGTCAGGATGAAGCCGTCATCAACATCGGTCTCTGAAAGGGTGGCAAGGGCTTGGCTAGAGTATCCCAGGTACCAGCCCACGTTAGTGGTTTGCCCTGACGAGGGCTTTGGCAGCAAAGACCAGGGAACCTGCCCGGCATAGCTCATTACGCTCTTCTGGTTTGGCTTACAATTTTCATCATCATTTCCGCCATGCCTCAACCCAAGGTTGTGCCCCCATTCATGCATCAGAGTCCCCATTCTTTCCTCACTGGGATTGACCCCAAAGCCGCAGCCCAGAGCTACAACAGCATCATTGCCTTGCAGTTCTGCGATTCCAGATGTGCCACAGGCCGTGTTGGTTCCGCTGTTAATGTTTTGCACGAACACGGTGTAGCGAACCACGTGCAACTTTGCTTCAAGCAAGTCCGCGCCTTGGCCCAGCGTTCCAAACACGTTGTCCCCAATTATTCCTGCGGCCTTGTCGCGCTCGGTCAGCGTTCCAAAGTGATTGTTCTTTACTGAAACATAATCATTGTCAGGATCATTCGGGTTTTCTGTATCTGTCCATACATGGAATGGGTTATTGGCTGGAAGATTTATCTCGTCGAGCTGAACGTGGAGTTTGATCCCCTTCTTGTCAAATATGTTTTTGATGGTGTTAATCTCTGTCTGCGTGGGCGCATAGCCCGACATTGCATCTATTTCAAAATAAACATCGGGTATCGAATCACCACTGGGCACCTCTGGAAGAGTGTACGTGCCTGACGGAATCGATACTATCCCCGTAGTTTCCCAGATAGAACAGATTCCATCCTTGTCATTGTCGGTACTTCCAATTGTGGCGCAATCGTATTTCGTGATGCTGACTCCATCCCCAGACGCGGATTCCCCACCTATACCTGCAAGATTACCCAGATTTGACTGAACATCGTACGATGATACGCTGCTATCGCTTGGTTCGTAGAACTGGTCGCCAGCAAAGTGAGCCTGCAACGTAAGTCCATCTTCCTCCTCAAATTGTGCAATTCCCACAGAGAAGTAAGAGCCTCCGTCGACAATAAAGGGACTAGACTTGACCTCGGATGTTTCATTCTCGAAGTTTATCGCGTGCTGCTCTACTGGCTTTCCATTCGTATTCATTGTAAGAACAGCTGAAATTCCGACCGTCCCATCGGTGGTGCTTCCGTTAACTTCGGTGATCACTATCTCCTTTATACCGTTGAAGGCGGTTACTCCATCCACGGTGGTAAAGCCAGATACAGTGTCGATAAACGCAACAAGGGGATAGTCGGAACCAGCGGAGGGACAGTTCTGGCCGTCAAGAGGATCAAGGCAATCCTGTGGATTGTCCGTGTATTCTATGACTTTGTACTTGAAGGCAGTATTACCCATGTCTTGCAGGAATAACTTGACCTCGGATGTGCCCTCAGGAAAGATGATCTTTTCCCCGACTTTAAGGTGGAGCACTTTATTGTCTCCCATATCTGGATCCGTGCCCACGTTATCTACAGAACACGGCCCAGAGTCAGAAACTTCACATGATACTATTTCAGTGTCTCCGGTGAAGGTTACACCCTGCGTTGTGACATCCTGGAGTGATGGGGTCGCCCCCGTGCCATCAAAAGTAATCAGCTTACCAGGTATCCCCGCATCATTTTCAAGATCCCTCAATGCTCCTCCGGCAGTAAAGCCAGTATCGCCTGTTACATCTGCCGGAATGGAAAGATCAAGCTGCGTTGCATGTTTGTTTATGGCAATCGGGAACGACGAACTTGTTGCTACTGCCGTTTCCCCATCTTTCAGATAGGCAATCACTTGGTAATCGCCGGGCACATCATAAGTGTGAGATATTGGCCCCCACAGACTGTTTGAAATAGGTATGTCTGAAGTCGTAGATCCGTCCCCCCAATCTACCTCCACGGTATTACTACCTGCGGCGCCTGTGATAGACCCGGTGGCAAGGACGGGAGAACCCCACGGTGAAGGATTGGGAGTAATTTCGTCGATAGTTATTGTTGACGGGGTACTTCCTTCCCCTACAATTACGGTAACCCTGCCAAAGGGTTCAAGATGATACACTCCAGGTCCTGTATCAGAAATCGTTGCCGTCACGGTATAAGTGCCCGGCGTATCCGAACTAAATGTCACAGTCTGACGAACCCCGCATTGTGTGAAAATCAGAGGATTAGGTGTGGAGGTCAGCCCTGCGGGCTCTGACAACAGAGTAACGGTGGCCGGTGAACCATCATCTGCATTGCAGCCATCCTGAGGATCGCCTTCCTCTGATTCTGCAGTGCCGGATACTATCTTGATCTTTATTATGCCAGTGCTCCCAGCATCAAATGTAACGATGCCGCTGCTTCTTAGAAGGTCATCTGAAAATGCTGGGTGTGAGAACAAAGCCGTGGCGAACAGAAGGGATATAACCGATACAAGGACAGGACCGAGCCACCAAGCTCTTTGGGTCACCCTTCAGTTATGAACGTTCTTGGATATAAAAATAATATAGTGACAAG
>JBBISN010000054.1:0-11578 GCA_037441265.1 Nitrososphaera sp.
GTCATCACAAATGTAATATAATGACTGTACACAATATTTTGCGGAGGCAGGGAGGGTCGGGGTGCTAGCCGTGCCCCATATCGGAAATCGGCTTCATGCCGGGACCAGTAACTGCTGGGTAAATCCGCTGGGAGGAGGTACCCGCTTGCCTTGCTGAAATGAAATCACGCCGTGTCGGATGGTTATGAGTAGCGATCTGCGCGAAGGCGCGGCGTCGACTATGAATCGTCGAAAGGGGTGAGGTCCGGGAGGGAGCAACCCTAAGGCGGCGTAGCCATGCTAGCACGTCTACGTGGTGGATCTTGCAGGGCTTGAAATGGGGTCTTTTGCCAGCGGTGGCACCGGTGGGCTGCCTCCACCTTTCGGATGATTTAAATTAAATTCTGAGAACAATTTTTTTGAGTTTGCCCATAGACCCCGACTTTCAGATGCACAGGCAAGTAGCGCTTGTCTACGAGAATCTGAGAGTATGGCAAGACGCCAAGAGCAAGTTTGGCATCTACGGCACAGACGTTGCAGTGGATTTTGACCTCTGCATAGGGGACGGCGCCTGCATGGACGTCTGCCCGGTCAACGTTTTTGAGTGGCATTATGAAGGCAATGACAAGAAAGCCATACCCAGCAGGGAGCGGGATTGCATTTACTGCTTTGGCTGCGAGGCTGTCTGCCCCAAGTTTGCGATTCGGGTTACTCCACCGGTGAGAAAAGCATGATCAAAATAGATGAGAAAAGGATCTTTGAGGTAATAGAGCAGCGCAAACCAAGATCCGTTGCCCTGAACGGGGCGGAAGCACTGATACCAAGGCTTCAGGATGTTGCAGACCACATCAATGAAAGGTTTGGCATCGAGGCCTATGTCATTGGCGATACATGCTGGGGATCCTGCGACCTGAACACCCATGCGGCAGACATGCTCTGTGCAGACATACTCTTCAGCATCGGTCACACGGTGGCGATGGAAACCTTTGGCGAGAAGGTGGTCATGATAAACGCCTTTGATGACGTTTCTTTTGATGCCGTGGCACGCAAGTGCGCCAAGGAGCTTCAGGGCAAGTACAGGGCAGTATCGCTGCTGACAGACAGCCAGCACCTTGAACAGGTTGAAGGCGTGAAAAAGATCTTTGAAGAATACGGCTACCAGGTCATCATCGGCAGGGGCAAGGGCCAGCTGCTTGACGCTCAGGTATTTGGCTGCGAATTCTATCCTGCATGGAACGTGCAAAGACAAGTCGACGCCTACATTTTCCTGGGCCAGAGCATGTTTCATTCTGCCAGCGTGGCCATGGCAACAGAGAAGCCAACCTTCATGCTGGACCCGTACTTTGAGGAATATTCCCAGGTCAATGAATTTGCCCAAGGGCTCCAAAAACGCGCCATACTTGCGATTTACAAGGCCCTTGACGCGGAAAGGATCGGCCTCATAATAGGCCTGAAGGAGGGACAGTTTGCGCATGTCCGCGCGCTGGAGTTGAAAAAAGAATTCGAGAAATTGGGCAAAAAGGTGCAGATGATAGCCCTGACAGAGATCACCGACGACAGGGTCCAGATTTTCAAGGGCATAGACGCGTTTGTGCAGGTTGCGTGTCCGAGGATAGCCACCGACAACCATTTCAAAAAGCCGATGCTTTCCGTTCCGCAGGCCTTGGCGCTGATAAAACTGCTGAAAAAGGAGCCAATAGAAGACTTTTTAAGGATTCAGCACTGGTTATAGGAAAATAGCTTGTTATTTTTGCCAGGTTTGACTCTAATAAGCCTTTGTGCAAAGAAATAAATAGCAGCATAAAATTTGCTATTTTTCTATTAAAAAGTCTGTTTTATACAACTGTCGATTAATGGCATCAAAATAATTAGAACATCACGTGTTTTTGTATGTAAAATATGATACATATTACTGCTATTTTCCAACGATTTATTTGTAACATTTGCAAGAAACTTGGGTCCCAGATTATATCAATTTTGACAAAATGTCCGTTTTAATAATAAAAAATTTGTATAAATCTTATATAGATATTGTGTTATATATAGAACAAGGGGGAATGAACTAAGTAAGGTGGTTATCCGCCTGAACTAGTGTTTTCCTGGTGAAAAAAGATGACTTGCAAGGGTATATGCATACGTCACAAGGCTCAAAAGCCAGTCGGCTCTGGAAGGTACGCCAGTGGACAGAAACGCTGCCAGATATGCGAGATCTTTATCAAGTGGGATGGTCTCTGGTGCCCATGCTGCGGCTATCGTCTTCGGACAAAGCCAAGGAACCTGAAGTACAAGGCAAAGCTTAGGGCACGCACAAAGAAGCAGATCGTTACCAACCCGATATCTGTTCGCACAAGGTAAAAGACTTTCAGATGTCAAATCCGACCGGCGATGCGGAGAGCAGGAGCATCGGTTCTGATAGCGGGAGAAATTTCCTGCTCGAGACTCTTTTTTACAATAACGGCTGTTTCATTTCTATCTCAGAAAATGATCACAGGATTGGAGCGATTTCTGTCTCCATCGGCTCTGCAAACGTGGCAAACGTTGCCAAGGTCATACCAAGCAAAACAGACCAGATATTTCTGAACACAGTTGCAGAGAAGATATCTTTAATGATAAACGGCATATGCATTGTCTCCCTCTATTCCAAAAATCAGATGAACCTGCAGGACATGAAAGCAATTATGGGGGAGATTATGAATATCGTGGAATCAAGGAAGAACAAAAATGACAAAGGATAGTCTGGATCTTCGCAGCTTTTTGTCGTCTCTTCAGGATGATGGCGAATTGGTGACCGTAAAAAAGGAAGTCGATCCGGAATTCGAATTGGCCGCCGTTGTCTCCAAGCTGGACGGAAAGCAAGCCGTCGTCTTTGAAAGAGTAAGGGGCAGCAAGATATCCGTTGCAAGCAACGTTTGCGGCACGCCAAGACGGTTTTACCGGGCCATCGCCAACTCTTCTATACAGGGCAACATCAAGGCGGCGATACACAGCCGCGTCGGTAACGCGCTGGCAAGCCTGTCTGAACCTGAAAAGAGAACAGACCAGGCCCCTTTTCACCGGAACTCGTCGACAAATCTTAAAGATCTTCCCATAGTTACCCATTTTGAAAAGGACGCCGGCCCGTTCATCACGGCATCCATAGTTTTTGCAAAGGACCAGGAAAGAGGCAACCAGAACTCGTCGACCCACCGCCTCTTGCTGCTGGATGAAAAGCACATGTCCATACGCATGGTGGAAGGAAGGCACCTTCACAAATGCTACACCTATGCCAGGGATCATGGCGAGGACCTAAAAGTTTCCATTGCCATTGGAGTGCATCCCGCCGTCAGCATTGCCGCCGCGTACCAGGCTGCCTACGGCGTTGACGAGATGCTCATCGCCAATTCGTTGCTTGGAGGAAAACTCTCGCTTACCAAAGCAGGGTACTCGCAGCTGTATGTCCCAAGCCACGCAGAGATCATTTTGGAGGGCAGGATACTCAAAGACAGGACCCAGGAAGAGTGGATGGTGGAAATGCTGCGCACGTACGATCACAAACGCAAGCAGCCGGTGTTCGAGCTTGACAGGATTCATTTCAGGGACGGCGCAATCTACCACGACATACTGCCCGGCTATGCTGAGCACAGGCTGCTGATGGGCATTCCCGTTGAGGCAAAGATGTACGACCAGATAAAAAGCGTCGTTGCCTCCACGCAGGCAGTGCACCTGACCGACGGCGGGAGCAACTGGCTGGCCGCGGTTATTCAGATAAAAAAGCGCCTGGAAGGAGAGCCCAAGAACGCGCTTTTGGCTGCTTTTGCGGCGCATCCATCGCTCAAGATGGCCACCGTCGTGGACGATGACATTGATCCCACGGACCCGGTGGCAGTAGAGTACGCCATCACCACAAGATGTCAGGCCGACAGGGACTTGATCATAATACCCAACGCCAAGGGCTCAAGCCTTGACCCCTCAAGTGACCAGACAAACCTCCTGACTACAAAGGTCGGCATCGACGCCACGGCAACGCTGTTAAAACCAAAGGAAAGATTCGAGATTGCCAGAATTCCCGGCGAAGACAAGATCCGGCTGGACGACTACCTCTGATGTTTTGCACAATGAATTAAATATCCTTGTCTGGTAAGATGTCAGAGTAATGAAGGCCAACAATTATGCCCTGAAGGATTGGCACCTTGAGCATGTTGAAAAAGTCGTAGTCCGTTATATCAAGGGGGTCTCTCCGGATGCCTCTTCATTTGAAAAGCGCAATTACAAAAAATACAGCACAGTGGCCAGCTGTGCCAAGCAGATAGAATACGATGTCAAGCACGGCGTCACCCATGACGAGGTCGCGGCGGTGGTCAGAAAGGTAAGGCACGACAAGCAGTACAGGGAGCTGCAAAAGAACGCGGACGCCATCCAGCGCCTTGACGAGCTTGAAAGACAGCTGGCGGCGCCAAGAAAAGTAGTCGCGTCCTTCTTTTAGTAGAAAAGTTATATTTGGAGACAGCAGGCGGACATTTGCCGGATGTCAGAGTATCGTTTCACCGATGGCAACCTTCTAGTCCTTTATGCAGTTCACAAGGCATCTAGTGAGGGCGATCTTCCAGAGTACATCAAAGAGCGCGTCAGGCTGGGCCTGGAAACGTACAACATGATCATGAAGTCCAAAGCAGACAAACACAAGACCATGGTCATGATAATCGGCCGGCAGGGTCCTGCAGAACAGGTAAGAAAGATGCTGCTTGATGGCGGCGTAAAGCAGGACATCATCGCCATCGATTCTGACTCGCAGAACGTGAGTCAGACATTGGACAGGATTCATGACCTGACAAAAAGCAAGCCCAACCCGCCGTTCATTTACTTCATCGGTTCCGTTTGGCTGCACGACATATTCAACGCGACCGTTGTCTCCAAGATGAAGAACTGGCGCGTCCAGTTTTACGGAGCTTTGGATCACCGCCCCGTTGCCGAGGTGGACGCTGAGAGGGCACTTGACGCCCCCAAGAAAGGCACTGAATACTACAAGCAGAAGATAAAGAACAAGGCAGTGGACACGCTTTTGAACTTGATTTTCCCCGACTGATAAGATTTAATAACCTTCTTTCATTCGGCTTAGGTTGTGCGGTCATCGTCTAGTTTGGTCCAGGACACTGGCCTTCCATGCACTTGCGTGCGAAGCCAGCCCGTAACCCGGGACTCGATCCCTGAATAGGGGTCGGGCGGGAATTCGAATCCCGGTGACCGCACTCTTACCATAAATGGTGTTATATGAAAGGTCCCAAGAGCGAAATGGAAAGACGGGGCTCTGTTTTTATAGCCATGTACATAATAAGGAATCAAGGCATGGCCACTGCTGCCAGAAAATCAAAGGCTTCAAAAATAAAAGAAGATGATCTTACTCCTGAAGAAATACAAGATGTTAAACAATCACTAAAAGAACTGAAAGAAGGCAAGGGCAAGAAATTCAAATCAGTACAAGAAATGCTTGCTTACGTAGACAGCATGCCTGATGACTGACCGATGTGGATTCTATATCCTTCAAAACGCTTTCTAAAGCAATTAAAGAGGCTAAGAAATACTGCGTTCAATAGCCAATTAGAAGAAGCACTTAAGACTCTAAAAAATTCGGATGATCCAACCAAAGTGGGTTCAAGAAAACATGGAGAATTTGAAAATTGTTATTCTTACAGCATCTCAAAATCAATAAGCTGCTCTACAGTGTTGATTTTGCCAATAAGACGATAGAGTTACTTCGAGTTGGAGACCACAAACAGGTTTACGGAAAAGACTGACCGTGGTCTAATGTTGTCAGCGACTATACTTAGTTTGTTTACCAAAACCATTCACATAAAATTCAACAAACATATGGATAGCAGCCTTCGGGAACCAAACGGCGAATCCTAAGATCCCGTCCACCGACCCGTTGTGAGCGTCTCGGTGTTTCCTCCCTTGCCTGCTATCCAACAATTATACGGACTTGTAAAATATAAGGATTTCCGTCATTTGAAATAGAAACCTATTTGTAATGAAATAGTTTAATTAAATTTTTATCAACATCTAATTTATCCGATTAATTTTTTACACAATGATGTCGGATAAGCGAGATCCGAGGACATTTCAGAAAACAATACTATGTCAGTGTCCTGAACCTGAGAAATTGAAGATTTTAACCAAACTTGCAAAAATCAGATGCTAGACTGGCCCGCCCAATACACGTAATGCGGGCCAGCGCACCCTTATCTATCTTGTAATTGTTCCTTTTGTCGTTCTGGTATCCTGCCATCAGCAGGACGACTGAAAGCTGTTTTTCTTGGCCACAAGAGCAAGTTTTTCAGCCGTTATCGCGAGTCACAGCTTGTCTACTTTGCTTTTGCATGGCCGGACCATTCCTTTGTTTTTCTGTTCTTTTCCAGCAATTTTCCTCTTATGATTTTGTCTGTTTCCTTGCTTTGCGTCCATCTTCCAGTTGCTGGTCCCACGCTTTCCTTTTCGCAGACTATCGTATGACAATAGTTTATTGAATAAAAGAGTCAAAACAAGGGACGCTTTCAATGATTTTATGTTAACTTACCACAGGAGTGGTTCTGTTGCATTAACGGTTGTTCTAAAAGGTTGTTGCAAAATGGTTCGTAAACTCAGAAAAGCTAGTTTATTAGCCCAGCACCTTGTTCTAGAATTAAATGCGAATTCCCTTCTGGGCTGCGGCGTTTCTGGGAATTCTTGCAGTCGGTGTTATGGGTGGATATTATCTTGCACTTTATCTGCAAAAACAATTTGAAGCTATTCTAGCAGGCGTGGCTTTGCTCGCCTTTCTCACTTGGTTGGGTTCAGGGGCTGATCTTTTGGGACTATTACGTGAGTGGTACAAAGAAACGAAGGAAAAGGAAAAGAGTAGAAAAGCTAAACTTCGGATTCATACCAAGAATCTTAATCAAGAAGTCTACAAATTGCTTTTACACATCTTTGTAAGACAAGATTATAAAAATAAGATAGACGTGTATAAAGTACCAAAGAATCTTGATGAGGTAGTGCAATATCAACATTCTTTTGATTTTTTGCTAAAACATGAAGATCCGGATCTAATTCCTCTAGATAAGATTCCATACTTGGAGAGAGGAATTTCACATCTACGACATCCGTCTTATAGTAAGATATACAACGAGTGGGAAAAGATGCAGAAAGTTTTGCACGAGTATAATGATGCAGTGCAGGCGTTAGAAAATGCCCTTGATTCTGCTATAAGGGCTAGCATGCGTGAAATATTACCATCTTTCAGTGATCCTGATTCAACAGTCCAAACAAGCCAGAATTTCTATTACACAAAACGGCTTTCTGGACTTATTAAAGAGCATATATCAGATTCCATATCCAATAATCGCAGTCCATCATTCCCAAATCTAAAAAAATGGAAAGGCAATTTTGGATGGGTAATTTCCGTATATGACACGGATGTTTTGGCATCCTGCCAATCTGAAACTGATGCCGATCCCGAACGATTTAAACAAGTACTACTTTTGATTGCAAATGACAATACCATAGTGTCTGGAATTAGACGAGTAAACGAATTGGTTGAAGATCGTCTTATATCGATTTCAAATTTTGAAGCATATCTAAAAGAACTTGTTGAGGACATTGATGATATCGAAGATGATTATCTCATCGAAGGCAAATGTGAGAGATGCCCTAAGGATTAGCATTTGCTTCGTTTTTTAGTGCAGCTTTTAACAATTCCTTCCAGCCTTTAATGTCTAGTCCTGCAATTTGTGCTGGTGTCTTTCCTTCTAATGCTGTATGCGGCTTTACAAAATTGTACTGTATTCTCTGTCCCTCGGATATCGGTGTTTTCTGGCTTTTCCAACCTCTGCTAACCTTTGTTCTTTCCCTCAAAGTTCCGTTAAGCCTTTCAATCCTGTTGTTATTCTCCCGTTTGGTGATTCCGCAGTTGTAGACATGTTCTGCATCTGTAAAGACCTGCTTGACGGCTCCTTTGTAATGCCTCAAAGAATCTGTATGCCCTGTTTCAGGGTACTCCATGAACGTCTCTGCAGATTCTTTGAATGCTATCATGGTGCTGTTTACATCGTTGTCAGCTTGGATGCTATTAAACTCGTTTGCCCACGATGCTCCATACAGATACAGGATTGGATGACCAGTACTTTAACCAGATGCAACTTAAATGATTCAGAATTTCTCGTAATCCAGGTTCTTTATGTTGACCGTAAGCATGGGGCTTTTGCCCTGATTCAGGTTGTCCAGTACCTTGTTCACCGCAGAGGCAGGAATATCAGTATTCTTTATCTTGTAGCTCATTTCCATCGTCCTAGTCTGGCCGTCATCCAGTCTGCCTATCTCCTTGGAGACCTTCTTTACCTCTACATCGCCGACCATAAAGACCACGTCAAACTTGACGAATTTTGTATAGTCGTCGCCTTCGTTTTTGACTATCAGTTTCAGGGCAACGTCTGCGGCCACGCCGCTTTCATTTCCTGTTCCCGGCGAGGCGATTGCCGCATAGTCCTCGTGTATCACGATGTCTGACGTCATTATCTTTACCTTTGCAGAATTCTTTATGAGGGGTTGCGGGTCTTCTGAATCCTCGTACCTGTCACGATCCGTGTTGATTCTGACAGAAACCACGCTGTTAGATGCGTCGGCATCCCGGTCTACTGCACCACTTGCATAATCCTGGGCCATCTCTTTTCCTTTGTCTGCGGCTGTCTTGACCAGCTCCGCGCCGGTCTGGCCGACATTCTTTCCAAGCGCGACCACGTCTTTGCCAAGAGTGGAATTGTTGACGCCGCCAAGCATTTCTGATGCGGCTGCCCTGCCAAAAAGGATGGACGGGTCATAAAGGCCGATGGCTATCACTATCAAGGCCAGGAATATCGCTGCAGCAAGAGCCACGGTTGTAGCCGAAACCATACGCGTCCTGTCTGATACCCTTTTGGAAGTCCTTTAAGGGCCCGTGTCAATTGAATTGCAGCAAACAGTTAGACTCTAGCGGTACTCGTCGCCGCAGTCACCAATGGCCTCAAACAGGTCCCGGGATTTTGCCGTGACGCTGTGTATCTTCTCATAGTCGTCTTTTTCCAGCCGGAGGTCAAAAGTGTGCATGTTTTGCTGACGGTGCTCTGCAATTCCAAGGCGCGCCCCCACTATGACGCCGGCCACCGCCGGCCTGTCCAGAATGTACCTCGCAGCAACGTTTGGTATCCCGACCCTGTGCTTGTCGGCGATCCCCTTTAGAACCAGGAGAAGCTCCTGGAACAGCTTCCAGCCGCCCCAGACGTCGACCATCTTTTTGTACTTGCGCAGGCTCATGGTGTCCAGTTCCAAAAGCGACGGTTCTGGCCGGCCCAGGTACCGTTCTGACAGCAGCCCTCCGCACAGCGTGCCGTAGGTAAACAGAACGGCGTTGTGCCTGCGGCAGAATTCAGCCATCTTTACCTCTGGCCGCCGGTCGATTATCGAATACTGGACCTGGTTTGAGGCTATCCTCAAGCCAGCATCGGCCATGTCCTGCATGTGGTCGGTGTCAAAGTTGGTAAGGCCGACGTGTCTTATCTTGCCCCGGTCACGGAGCTCGGAAAGATGGATCAGGGCATCCAGCCACCCCATGTTGCTGTACTCCCACCAGTGGAACTGGACCAGGTCAAGGCGCCCGACGTTCATGCGTTTGATGGACCGGTCTATGCTCTGCTCAACCAGAGGCAGCGTGACTTTCCTTGGCTCCGGGACCCACTTTGTAAAGGCCTGGCTTTTTTCCAGTTCTGCTTGCCCGCTACGGGAAGCCAGCTGGCGTCGGAACTCGCCGATAAAATCCTCTGCTGGGCCGTATATGTCGGCCAGGTCCCAGCTGGTAAAGCCAGAGTCATGGTATTTCATCATGTCAGCAATGGCAAGATCATGGTTGATGTAGCCGTGGCCGCCGGCGACCTGCCACATCCCGTTTAGTATGCGGCATACGCTGAGATCAGGGGCTAGTTGAAAAGTCTCCATCGCCAGCTATTTGTCTGAATGGTTTATGTGCGATTCGCTATTGATAGCATGCGGACAGCCGCGTCAGCCGAGTTGCGGCTCTCTTCCCTTGAAATGAAGGTAGACGGGCTCTATTATCCTGTTGACGTACGTTGCCGTCGCGTTCTTTAGGTCCATGGGGTGTATCTTTTTGTCAGCAAAGTCGCGTTCAACATCCTTGTAACTGCCATACGTGACGTTTCCGCCATACTTGGCAGGCCGCTCGATGACAAATTCCTGGAATTCGTGGAACACCACATAACGGACAAGCTCCAGCACCGGGTTTCCTTCCACGATGCCGACAGGGCAGAAGGCCTTGCCTATCTTGTCCCTGATGGTCTTTTCATCGTCATGGATGAGTATCCCGCTCCCCGGCTTGCTCTTGCTCATCTTGCTGGATATCTTGGCGTCCTCTGCAGCATTTTCATCAAGGCCAAGCCGCACCGGCTCTGCAAGACCCGGAAGCAGGTGATGGTGAACGCAGACCGGGACTTTCCAGCCCATCTTTGGAAAAACCTCGCGCACAAGCATGTGGATCTTGCGCTGGTCCATGCCGGAATGAACGATGTCCAGGTCCAGGGCGTTGATGTCCACCGACTGCATGGGCGGGTACAGCAGCTGCGACAGGTCCAGAGCATCGTTTTCTTTGCGGCCCATTATCGTCAGTGAGCGCATGGTCCTGGCAAGGGTCATGTGCTTGCTAAAGCGCACAAAGTTCTCCCAGTATCCTGACGTGTCCTTGTAAAGGTCGCTTCCCGTTACCACGTTGACGCCGGGGCAGAAGAATCGGAAAGCATCGGCATAGTATTCCGATACCTGCTTTATCTTGTTCCAGTCGCCTCCCAGCTTGTCGTTGATGTAGGTATGCCAGTCTGCAAGAAAAACCGTGCAGTTGATGCCGGCCTTGATAAAGTCGTTTATCTTAAAACCTGTGAGTATAAGGCTTCCAAGGTGCAGGATGCCAGAGATCTCTAGGCCGATGTAATGCCTTGGATGGTTGTTGGTTTCAAGCAGCGTCTTTAGCTCATCATAAGTGATGACCTCTTCTGTGGGCTCCCGCATGACAAGCGCGATGCGCTCTGCAACATCCATTTCTTTACGTGTCAAATCCGATTCATGCAGCCTATAAATCTTGTACCCCTATCACCGGGGCATGGTCTTCAAGCCAGGCCTTGTGGCTCCGGTAGTCAAGGTCAAAGGTTGCCACAAGATCCCAGAATTTCTTTGAGTGATCCATGACGACAAGGTGCGCCAGTTCATGGATTATCACATAGTCAATGACTTGCTGCGGGGCTGCTGCAAGAAGCAGGTTGAAGTTCAGGTTTTTCTTCTTTGAGCAGCTGGCCCACCTGGACCTTTGTTTCTTTATGGAAAACTTGTTGTAGGAAAGGCCCAGCCGCTGGCTTAGGGGCGGCAGGCGTTCTGCAATTATCTGGCCGGTTTGCCGCCGGTACCATTCCTGAATGTGATGTTTGTACCTGCGCCGGTCTCCAACGTGAAATGTGATGGTCTTTAGGTTTTCAGAGACCGTTGTTGAATGGAGCCGGTCCTTTACAACTTTGAATTGGAACTTTTCGCCCGAGTAGTACAGGATATCATGTTC